>JBCCYK010000151.1:0-15788 GCA_039189905.1 Planctomycetota bacterium | reverse complement strand
GCCGTCGTTGGGTCCGTCGTCGATGCGCTCATTCGTTTGCCTCCATCACGTCCGCAGCGAAGATCTGAAAGAAAAGCGTCTCGCCGAATGCTCCGCTGGTGCTTTGGATGAGTGGTGGACCGCCCACGATTGACATTTGGGATCTCAAGCCAGGCGCACCGACAGGCGGGCCCTTCCGGCCCATTGCGACGACCGGTGACCTCCAGATCAGCGAGCACATGCCGATGGTTGCGGAGCAGATGAAGCATCTGTCAATCGTTCGCAGCATGTCGACCCGGGAGGCAGACCACAGTCGAGGACGTTACTACATGCACACCGGGTTTGTGCCAAACCCGAACATTGAACATCCCAGTTATGGCAGCGTCATCTCTCACGAACTGATCAGCCAACGACCCGAACTCGAAATCCCTCCCTTCGTTTCGATTGGTGGCGCGGGTGCGGGACCCGGATTCTTGGGAATGGCTTGGTCTCCGTTTTCGGTGACCAGCAATGGCCGCATCCGCAACCTGGAAATGCGGATGGACAAGACGCGTTTACTCCAACGCATGGAAGCGCTCCGCATGATCGAAAGCGACTTCGCGAAGAAGACACGTGATACACCCGCGTCGGAGCACGCCAAGGTTCTTCAAAAGACCTATGATCTGATGACCAGCGATCAGATGGAAGCGTTTCGCGTTGAGTCCGAGCCCACGGAGATCAAAGAACGATACGGCACCGATGGATTCGGCCAAGGATGCTTGCTAGCACGACGACTCGTGGAAGCGGGCGTTCCGTTTGTCGAAGTGAACCTGGGTGGCTGGGACTTGCACCAGAACACGCATGCGACGCTCGCCGACACGAAACTGCCGCAATTGGATCGCTCGATGAGTGCCCTCGTGGAAGATTTGGCACAGCGCGAGCTTCTCAAGGATACCGTCGTGATCTGGATGGGCGAATTCGGTCGAACACCTCGCATCAACCAAAACGCGGGGCGTGATCACTTTGCCCGCGCGTGGTCCTGCGTTGTGGGTGGGGGCGACCTGCAGGGCGGCCTGGCCGTTGGCGAAACGAGCTTTGATGGCACAGCGGTTGAAAGCGAGCCGTTCAGCAGTGAGGACCTGATGACGACGGTTTGCAAAGGACTTGGCATTTCAACGGATGTGACCTTCACCAGCAAAAATGGCCGGCCGATGAAGATCGCCGGCGGCGGAAAGATCATTTCCGACTTGGTAGCCTAGGGCCATCGCCGGATACACGCGGGCGTCTTGACTGATATCCTGGTATCGCATCGTGCGGCGCTTTCAAGTTCCCACTCCCGCGGCTTGCCGAGGTCGTGCGGTTATTGTCACCCTCCCTCTGGGAGGGTCGGACGCCTCAGCGTCCGGGGAGGGCCAGTCGCAAGAAAACAATCGCGTTCTGAAGACATCAAACCCGTGCCCTCCCCGAAATCTCGCTGGAAGCTCGATTTCGACCCTCCCTTCGCTGCGCGTGGGAGGGTGAATTGGGTGGTGGCGATCAGCGAGAAGTGTCACATTTTTGCGCCTTTCTTGGCGTTGCAGGCCGTCGACATCATTGGATGAATTAGAGCCCTCAGAGCTTATCCAACGGCACCAGTCCGGTGTTTGGCGATACCTGCGCGCCCTTGGTTGTGACGAGTCGACCGCGGATGATCTCACTCAAGAGACCTTCCTTCGGGTACTTCGGCGCGAACAGTTCGTTCAACACTCGGACGGCGCGACGGCCGAGTATCTGAGACGGACGGCCTACAACCTGGTGGTTTCGAATCACCGAAAACAAGGCCGAATGCAGGTCACTCCCTCAGCCGAAATGCTCGACGAAGCTTGGCTTCGTTGGGCGGGCAAGGACCTGACCGGCGATGAAGCCATCGATGCCTTGCGGACATGTTTGGGGGAACTGACCGAACGTGCTCAGTCGGCACTCCGGATGAGGTTTGTCGAGAACACACCGCGAGTCAAGATTGGTGAGAACCTCGGTATCACCGATCATGGCGCTCGCAATTTGATGCAACGAGCCAAAGCCCAATTAAGAGAGTGCGTTTCGGAACGTTTGAAGCAGATCTCAGCTGAAAGTGCGAACCGAAACCTCCCGTGATGAACGAACAAGACCCTACGCTCACCAATGACACCTCGACCCCGCAAGACGAAGCGGTCTTGGATGTTTTGTTGACCGAATCGCTTGGTGGGCAGACACCACCGGATTTATGCGATGTGATCCTTCGTCGCTGGAGCGCTGAAGGCGTTCAGCCTGGACGTCATCCGGATCGAATGGTTGAGAAATCGGTCAACGGGATGAGCCTGACGCCCTCTGAACCATCAAACATCACGCTGTGGCTCGTGTTGGGCACGGCAGCGACGGTCTTGCTAGTGGGTTCACTTGTTTGGCGAACGCAAGGTTCCGATTCGGACCTGCGTCAGGTCTCGGAACAGAGTTTGGCCGCCCAGGTGCATGAGTCATCGAAAGCACCGATGACGCGAGCGAAACCGACATCGGACCCCTCCATCGCATCGTCGGCGCGGGGCGGAGGTAATGATTCGCCTCAGGGCCGTACGCGGGATCTACGGGATGGACTCCAAGGCATTGAGCTGGCCGGGCCGTCTGATACCGACGCTCCGAATGAACCTTTGATGCCCGCGATTCCCAATTCCGAAGGAAGGCTCGCGAGCTCCGAAACGAGGCAGCCAAGTCGCGACGCGTCGCTTGAGGAAGAATCGATCTCATCAGTTGTCGAAGCAACGCGTCTCGCAAGTCAGATGGATCATCAATGGCGTCGGTACTGGGACCGCTTGGGCGTGACGCCGACACCCGAACTGGACCGATCGAACGTGGCCGAGAAGGTCAAGACGCGTACGGGTCTAAGCATTCGGCCGGATGCGTTCACGTCGTTTGAATCGTTGCACGGCGTACTGTCGAGTCGGACGAATCGCCAGCAGATGGCGTCGGTCATCGAGAGCTTGATCACCTCCATGCAGGTCGCCGAAGGCGATTCAACAGGCCTGCGCGACCGCATTGCTGAGCGTGTGACAGGGGGTCTGGATGATGTGATCACCCAGGTTGTACTCCGAGACGCGGGATCAGCTGGACAGCAGGGACTCAGCGTCAAACGATCTCAGAAAGACTCTCACCAATTTGCGTTGGCGTTGGCTTCCTTGGGGATGGATGTTGACATGCGTTGCAGCCGTTGCCACGAGCCGGATGATATCGGCACGAAAGGCGCAGGCACCCCATCGATGGCCGCGTATTGGCAAACCTTCGGCATGATTGAGCATCTGTCACGAAACGGTTCCAACCGGAGCGGCCCCGTTGGGAAGCCCGATGAGAAGCTTGTCTTCTTCGATACGCCGGACGGTCGACGGCGTGCGGTTCCCCGAGGGTTTCCGGTCACATGGACGAATGGAGATGGCACGGCTCCGGTTGCCTCCGAAGATGCCTTGAAAGAAAGTCTGCGCGGATCGAAGGTGCTCTCACGGGGACTCGTGAAAGTGCTTGCAAGTTGGATCTATGGTCGACCGCTATGGACCGGGACCTTCGACATTCAAACCGCTCCCAAGGACGTGAACTTGGATCAGATCCTGGACGGCTTGGCAAGCGACTTGCAGAAACACGAATTTGACATCACACGTACCGTTGCTCTGCTGCTGCGTTCCCCCGTCATCCGCCGGTCCGTGCCCGAATCACTGACGATGCGTGGTGCTCTCACCGCATCCGATGAAGCGGTGCTTTCGGCGATGAACGCGGTCGACGCGTTTGCCGCGGCATTGCCGGTTGCGAAGCCGCTTGCACGGCGAGAACGCGTCGCGATGTCACGTCGCTGGTGGTCAAATTCCCGCCCGACACTCGACAAACCGAACGTGGTGTTGGCACAGCCCACGCAATCTCGTGATGCAGTGAAGCCAAGACCCGACACAAACGCGTTGCCGATGGAGCGTTTGTTTCGTGCGGGTTTTCCAACGCGTCAAAACCGTTTGCTGCCAGCTTGGCTTGACCGTTTGCCCGATTTTGAAAGCCGCAGTGAACATCTCGCTCATTTGGCAGGCATGTTGACGTTGCCAGACGAAATCGTGTCACTGTCTCGTTCGATGCGTGAGGCTGGCGTGTCGGATTCCCTTGTGCTACAGCGGGTCTGGTGGATGATCGCTCCGTCCGTATAACGGGGATTTGGGTCTTCCAAGGATCCTTCCATGGGCGGTGCCGCAAACTTGACCACTTACCACACCCAACCACCGGCCAAGATCAACCTGTTCTTGGAAACAATCGCCAAGCGCACCGACGGGTACCACGAGCTCGATACGGTGATGGTGGCGGTTGATCTCTGTGATGACTTGGAGCTCTCCTTGTCAGATCGACCCGGCATTCAGCTGGACTGTCAGTGGATGGTTTCGGAGGAAACACTGGCGAAGCAATTGGGCTGTGATCGCAACGATCCGTTGCTCGCCCTCCCATCGCCCGAGGACAATTTGGTCACCCAGGCACTCGAGCGTTTCCGAGCGCGTTTTTCACTGAAGTGCGGTTGGAAGGTGCGCCTTCGAAAAAGAATTCCGAGCGGAGCGGGGCTGGGCGGTGCCAGTAGTGATGCAGCCTCCGCAATCATGTTGGCAGCCCAAGCGGTCGCGCAAGACCGCACGATTGCCGCCCCAAGTGGCCTGGCATTGCCCGAGTTGGCAGGCGAACTCCATCACATCGCATCGGAAATCGGGAGCGATGTCCCTTTTTTTCTGGGACCCCAGAATGAATCGGCTTCAAACGATTTCGTGACCGGATCTCGCACTGCGGGAGCGCGCGCAACGGGTCGCGGTGAGAAACTGGAGTTTTTGGATCTTCCTGTTCCCCTCCACTTTGCGGTGATTTATCCGGCCAAGATGCAATCCACCGCGCAGGTTTACGGCCATGTGGTCGTACCGGAACACCCGCAGAACGCAGCCGAGATGGTCGCCGCGATTCGTAATGCGGACCGAGCAAGGATTCGGAAGGAGCAGTTCAACCGGCTGCAGGAGGTCACAAAGCAACTTAACCCTGCGGTTCATGAAGCCTTAAGTGCCGTTGATGGCGCGGGGATTGCTTGCGCGCCCATGATGACAGGAAGTGGCTCCGCCTGCTTTATGCATGCTGACACACTCGAGGCTGCTGACTCGCTGGCGAAGAGTTGGTCGCAATCTTTCCTAGGCGGCTGTGTGGTTCACAGCGCCACAACGTCCGCAATCCCCGCTAAAATCTCCAGATCGGGTCACGGGAGCAGCTGCGTCAATCGGTCTTGAGCGGATCGGCTCGGCCTCCTTGGTCTGTTGGGTGGTAGGGATCACCACGGTCGGATTTGCTCACGACCAACCAACCGCCGCGTTCCTGCCTTTTCTTGGAACACACCACGCAACGCACGCACAGGGGAAGTTTCGTGGAGATCACCGAAGTACGCATCAAGTTAATGGAAGACTCGGAGGATCGCTTGCAGGCGTTTTGCTCCATTACCATTGACGAATGTTTCGTCATCCGTGATTTGAAAATCATCGATGGGTCCAATGGTCCGTTCGTCGCAATGCCAAGCCGGAAGCTGACCGGACACTGCCATCAATGTGGTCAAAAGAACCATCTTCGTGCGCACTTCTGCAACGGATGCGGGGCGAAGTTGAATCATCGTTCGCATGCCAACGAGCCGCCCCAGAAGCTGTACGCTGACATCGCCCATCCGATCAACAGCGAGTGTCGTGAGAGAATCCAGCAAATCGTGATCGATGAGTTTCGTGCGGAATTGGATCGCTCTTCTCAGCCAGGCTATCGATCTCGCTACGACGACGACTTCGATGACGATTTTGAACCTGATGATTACAGCGTGCCCGCTCAAGGCGTGGTGGAAGACGCCGCGGCTCCCGGACTGATTCGAGAAGACGCAAAGGCGAAACGAGGCGTGCCACGCCCGCACTTCAACGATCGCAGCAGCACCGGGCCCGCCTCTCGTATCGGCTCACCCAATCCAAATCTCACAGGTCATTCTGGCGAAGATCCAGCTGTGGATCAGCGCGAGGATGGTTTCGGAGCCGGCATCTTTGACGAATGAGTTCGACCCATTCACCCAGACGATTTGGTTCGGTTCCGCAGCGCTCGGCGCTGCATTTCTCATTTGCCGCCATGTTGGCCATGGTGATGGTGATGGCGTTCTTTCTCGCCGGTCTCTTGTATGCCACACGTATCCCCGAGGTGCAGGAGGACATCGCCATTTGGCGTGGTACGGAAGTCGTCGCGGCTGAGGAAGGCCGGCGCGCTCAAATCATTTTCTTGGTTTTCACGTACACGGCACCGGTGAGCTTAGCCGCCCTCATTTCCATTGCCCAAGCATTGTCGCGTCGTTTCACGAACCGAACATCGGTCGGAGAACAGATCCTCTACAGCGACGAGCGTGGCTAAGCGAAGAAGAGCAAAGCGGAAAGGGAAGCAGTACGCACCGACCGTCACTGCGGAAGAACTCCACAACAACCTGCCCTTGAGGTCGAGTCTGGGGTTGGATCAATGGCCCGATCGCGACTGGCGTTCGTTTCTAGACGCGATGAGCCAGCGGCCAGCGACCACGCTACGCTATCGCCCAAGCGCTATCGAGAACGAACCCTTTTGGAACCTTTCAAAGCCGGTGCCTTGGTTTCCGCGGGCACGCACGCTCAACCCCGCAGTCACTTGTTCCACGAATGCCATGCGGCCCGGACAATCCCTCGCATTTGCGGCTGGGGATTTCTACATTCAGGACGCCGGTTCTCTGCTCGCACTTCGCTTGGCCCTTGAGTCGGAAGCGTTTCAATCAAGAACCACTTTCATCTGTGATCTTTGCGCTGCGCCCGGCGGCAAGGCAACGGGTATCTTGGAAACCTTGCAACCGGGTTCCTTTCTTCTCGCCAACGAGACCATCACGTCGCGTGTGGGTGTTCTGTTACAGAATCTTCAGCGCATCGGCAGCGACCGTTTTGGGGTGTCTTCGCTGGACCCGGAAGAGCTGGCCCAACAATTGCCTGGCACCTTTGACGTGGTCCTGGTCGACGCTCCCTGCAGTGGCCAGACACTCTTGGGAAAGGGTAAGAGCCGCAACCCCTACGATGCAAAGTTGGTCGCGTTGAACGTCCAACGCCAACGACGGATACTTCGTGCGGCCGAGCGTCTCTTAAAGCCCGGTGGGATTCTCGTCTACAGCACCTGTACCTTCTCGCCCGATGAAAACGAGGCTCAGGTCGACTGGGCCGTGCAGGAGTTGCAGATGGAGCCTGACCCCTCGGAGTCATTGGCGGCCTATGAATCGGACGTCACCCATCGAAGATCGGTCCCCACTGCTTGTTACCGTGTGTGGCCACATGAGCATGACTGTGCCGGTGCGTTTGCAACACGGCTTCGCAAGCGTGGGTTCCTCGAAAGCAGCGAGGCCATTCATCTCCTAGACCAAGCAAACCGGTTCGAGATTCCTTGTCAACAGATGCTCGAATCTTGCTATCAGTTTCACGATGGCGATCGGTATGTGATACGGGACTGGGTGGTCGACTCTTATCCACAGGATGCACCGGAGTGGCTCGAGAGGGTTGCAGATCGTGGGCCCGAGGTCGCTCACAAGACTGGCAAGACTTGGAAACCATCGTATGCAGGGGCAATCCGGCGACCGGGCGAGTTCGGCGCGATGACTCACCCCACCTCCACGCTGGTCTTATCTGAGACAACGGCATCCGATTACGTGAGCGGGCTGGATGTGATGTGTGATCAAGCGGGCTGGCATGCCGTCACCCATGGTGAGCGGCCACTGGGTTGGGCCAAAGCCAGCGTTTCACGAGGAGACAAGGGCTTCGTCGGCAAGAACCATCTGCCAAGCAGTGCGAGACGGACCATTCGACCGTGATGAACCGGTCGCTTAGGGAAGCATCGATTTGGCTCTTCCGAATCGGAATCGGCACGCCGTTTCAACGACATGCTGAATGAGCTTCTGCCGGTCTTCGCGCAGTGTTGCCACGTGATCCATCCGTGGGAAATAGTGACTACGAACATGCGGGAACTGCTCCACGAATGGGAACATTTTTCTGAATTGCCCGGCATGGTTGTAGTACTCGGCAACACCGCCGGTGTAGATGAACTCCATGCCAACACCCCGTTCGGCCAATTCACGAAGACGAGGTCTCGCTGATTCCAACCCAGGGAATTCACGGATATCTTCTCCGCCCGTGAGTGATTGCGGCGCCTTCGCGGACAGCTTCCCACCCAAGACGCTGCTGGCAAAGCGCAACCACTTTCGTCCTGAGAAGATTCTAGGAAGGTAGTGGCTGCGCCATCGGTGGTAACGAAATCCTTTCGTCGGGTATCCGAGTCCATCGACACAGATGATTCCGTTGACTCGCGGATCAGTCTGTGCCGCATGAAAGGCATCGTCGGCACCACTGCACAAACCAAACAGGATGATTCGATCTCCCGGACGCTTCCGATCAAGCCAATCGATGGTTTGACTGATCTCGTCACGCGCTCGATCCAGTGAGTCTGCCGATGCGGACCCAAGCCCAAGACTTTCGCCGATGCCAGAAAGGTCGAAGCGGAACGACGCGATTCCATGTTCGGACAGGGAATCGGCGAGTCGGACGTGCAAATCCATCGGCCCGACATGATGCAACATTCCAGGGGTAAGCATCACAACCGTCGTTGCGAGGTCGGGGGCGTTTGGACGCGCGGGCTGATCGATGCCAACCAAATGATCGAAATCGCCGTAGCAGATCGGGACTGCCGAGACTCGGTCCGGCTGCTCTTCGCCTGCTTCAGGTGGAAGTGTCTCAAGCATCTGATTGCACTCCGGTTCGGTCATCCTGACACAGCAGTTCAAGAATCGAGTTGTAGCTGTGGGGACACGCATACGCCGATGTGATGTGTTGCAACTGTCCCCAAGCGAGGGTATCTGGGAGTTGATGAGCATTCGCGTGCCACTCGAGGAGCTCAGCATCTTTGTTGCCAGCGCTCCAAAGAAGCTGCGTCTGCGGAGGTGGCTCCACTCCGTTGAGATTCAGTTCCTTCCATGACGTTTGGCGTTCGATCGGGAGAGGCATCCCGAGGACTTCCAATGGTTCCACCTCGCTTCTTCGAACTGGAAAACGACTGAAATCCTTAAGGACACGCTTGTGGAAATCCTGCAGCATCGCCAGCCATGCGGCCCCGCTAACAATCGGGTCCCACAGGATGACGCGTTGTGGAAGCCGACCGACCGGAAAGGGCTCGGTGTCAGTAGCCAGCCCCGTCGCGATCACACTGCCCCCGATTCGCTTGCCGATGAGGGACCAGGATTCCGCATCGGTTGACGCCATCAGATGCCGCGCGGCGTCCAAAGTGTCATGCCACATCGCCCTCCAGGTGGTGGCATTTGGCTCGCCGGAGCTGTTTCCGCTTCCACGATAGTCAAAGCGAATGACGTCGAAACCATGTTGCGTCAACAAGATGGACAGCTGTTGCAAGTTTCGGTGACTGCGTGTCCCCTCGTGCCCAATCCCACCAGCGATGACCACCGCATGTTGACGACTTGGCATGCGACTGTGATGAATGACGCCGTAACGTGGGATGTCCGAACCAAAGAAGCAGGGCTCCACCTTTGGCAACGTCGCACGCCGAAGGCCAACCATCCGCTTGTGGTCGCCTTCGTGCGAACCTCCTTGTAAGCGAACCAGGTGCGCGGCGAGCGCAGCCACGGTCGGATTGGCAAAGAAATCCCGCACAGGAAGCTCGACCTTCTCCAAACCACTCAGCCTGGCGATCAGTTGGGTGACCAGCAGCGAGCTTCCTCCCAACAAGAAGAAGTCATCGTGGATTCCGATTCGTTTGATCTGAAGGATCTCTTGCCACAACTCGCATAGTTGTTTCTGAAGTTCGGTGACGGGCGCCGTGTAATCCGCGCCGCCGGGAGTCAGACCCTCCTCGGGTGACGGCAAAGACTTCCGGTCGACTTTTCCGTTCAGCGTTGTCGGTAACTCTTTCAGCACCACGTAACGCTGCGGAACCATGTAAGTGGGCAAGCGCTCGCCTAGAAAGGATGCCACATCGTCAACAAGCGCCGCATGACCCTCCTCGCACTCATCCGAGGAGAAGTAGGCGTGCAGCGATTTGATTCCCCTGGACTCAGAAACGCCAATCAGACACTGAAGCACCTTTGTGTGAAGTTGCAGCGCGGCTTCGATTTCACCAGGTTCGATTCGATAGGACCCGAGCTTGATCTGGTGGTCGATTCGGCCCGCGAAATCAATGTTGCCGTCGGGAAGCCATCGTGCCAGGTCCCCCGTCGCGTAGGTGCGCACGCGTCGACCTTCAATCAGCTTCGTTTGGAAGGCATCCTCGGTGATGTCGGGACGATGGAGATACTCGCGAGCCAGTGCCGGCCCCGCCAAGAACAGCTGCCCTGTCTCCACACCGCTTACAGGCCGACCTTCCTCATCCAAGATGAACGCTTCGTAACCTGGCAGTGGTTTCCCGATGGGCATGACCTCTTGATCAAAGCCCGGCTCCGGAACAAAAACGGTCGCGCTCACCGTTGCTTCGGTGGGCCCATACGCGTTGCACCACAGAACCGGATGGTGGCACAAGCTCTGCCATCTTCGGTAGTGCTCCATCGAGACTTTCTCGCCCGTGACGACCATCAGCCGCAACGATTCCGGGACGCGTTGGTGGGTCGCCACCATCAGATCCACCCAATTGTGCCAGTACGCTGTCGCCAAGTGCAGCGCTGTGACATCAAAGCGATCGATGATCTCGGAGAGTTCGTTCGCCGAAGCGGCGCGATCGCTGGGTCGAATGACGACGGATGAACCCATCACCAAGGGAGGGAAGATCTCCTCAACGGCAATGTCGAAACACAAGGTGGAGAACTGCAACGTGCGATCTTCCACCTGCAACTGATAGACCTCCTTGTCAGCGATGCAATACGTGAAGAGAGCTCGGTGATCAATCGCCACACCTTTGGGACGCCCCGTGGAGCCCGAGGTGTACATCACGTAGGCATAACCGTCGACAACCGCATGATGGTGGGTGTCGGGGCGCGGTGTCGATTCAGCCGCGGCAAGCAGGCCGTCCAGTTGCACGGTTTCAAGGCGCGCGGCGTAGCCTGCCTTCACATGATCGACCGCCCGCTGCACACGGAGACCGTTTGACTTGTCAGTGAGCACACAGCTCGCAGGTGCATCGGCAAGGATGTCCGCCATACGTTCCACCGGATACTCCGGATCGATGGGCACAAAAGCATATCCTGCGTGCATGATGGCCAACATGCTGATGATCGCGTCTGCAGACCGATCAAAGCACAGACCTACGAAAACCGGGGCACGCTCAGAGTCGACGGCACCAATGCGATCGCGCACACCGATGCTGAGTGTCGACACGCGATCCCATAACTCGCCATACGTGATGCGTTCCGTCTCACACACAATCGCCAGCGCGTTTGGTGTCCGGGAGGCTTGCCCCGCGATCAGGTCGATAACGGTCGTTGGTGAAACCGTGTCGATCGAATCGAGCACTGCCACGGGTGCATTGCTGGTTGCAAGCGTTTCAACGCGGCCATCGGTGGGGTTGAAATGCATCACACCAGTTGTTGTTGTGGAGATGGTACGTCGTGAGAATGGCCGGCACGGGACGATGCCTCCACCGACCAGTCTTCATTCGCGCAGAGGCGAATGAGGGTCTCGCCCAAAAGAAGCTGGTCGATCGAGTTACGGAGGATCCTCAATCCTGCGACTAGGTCGGATTCTTCGATCGTGAGCGGGGGCAACAGTTTGATGACTTCGTCGTGCGCCCCCGCCGTTTCGATGACCAGTCCGTGGCGGAATGCATCGTTGGCGATCTCCCTGGCGAGGCCCGGCTTCCCGAAGTCGATGCCCCAGATCAGTCCACGGCCGCGGACGATCACCTCGTGTTCTCGCTTCAGACGCTGCGCCCAAGACTCAATCGTGGCGGCTTTCTGTTCCAGGCCAGCCACGAAGCTGGGATCTTGCCAGTGATGAAGAACTGCTTCACCGGCAACGAACGCCAAGTTGTTCCCGCGAAATGTCCCCGTGTGCTCCCCGGGTTTCCATTGATCAAGTTCCTCACGAATCAAGACCAAAGAAAGTGGCAAACCAGCGCCAATCGATTTCGACAGGCAAATGATATCGGGCTTGATGCCCGCTGATTCAAAGCTGAAGTAAGCGCCGCTTCGCCCGTTGCCAACCTGAATCTCATCAACGATCAACAACACGCCGCGCACGCGACAAATCTCGGCGACGCGTCTAAGCCAGGCGTTGGACGCGACGTGAACGCCACCCTCCCCCTGAATGGTTTCCAGGATCACCGCGGCCGGTGTGGGCATCCCGCTGCTAGGATCATCGAGGTAGCGAGCGAGGAAATCAGCTGTATCCACGGAGGCACCCAGATAGCCATCAAACGGGAGATGGCTGACATCATCCCGTCCACCATAACTTTCATGCTGATAATAAGAATTTGCGGTGACGGCGAGTGCACCCGCCGTGTGTCCGTGATAGGCGCGAGTAAAAGCCACGACATGGCGACGCCCCGTCACCTTGCGTGCCAACTTCAGTGCCGCCTCAACCGCATTGGTTCCCGTCGGGCCCGTGAATTGGACACGATAGTCCATCGAACGAGGTTTCAAGATGACGTCTTGGAACGTCTCAAGGAACTTGAGTTTGCTCGTTGTGGTCATGTCGAGCGAATGCATCACGCCATCCGCTTGCAAGTACTCGAGCAGCGCCTGTTTGGCGTTCGCGTTGTTGTGCCCGTAATTTAGCGCCCCGGCACCCGCGAAGAAGTCGATGTAGGAACGCCCGTCTTGATCCACCAGACGGGAGCCGCATGCTGACTGGAAGACCACGGGGAACTGGCGGCAATACCCACGGATGTTCGATTCCAGATCGTCAACCAGGGTTGTCGGTGCTGATGTCATGTTGAAGCTCACTCGCAAAGCTATCCAATTGACGTGATAACGACTTGGTTCCGAACGTGACCACGAATCTCTCATCAATGGAATACGCAGTCAGCCAGACTGCGCCGCGGAACTCTAAGACGCGGGTGTCACGGAGGATCCGAAAACACCCCAAACAGCGATCCATGTGAATGGGTCAGCCGATCAGCGCATCGACTGGCCCGATTGTTCCGGTTCTAACGGACGCGTGTCCGCCGCAGCGCAACATTCGCTTACAGCCGTAGCGAAAGACGCCAAGTCTTTCGGCTTTCTTGCGGAAGGCCAAAACTCTTGGCGGCATGTCGATCAAATCAAAATCACAACCCGAAGCGTCAGCGAGGACACCTTTGAGCAGCATCAACGTCGAATGGTGCCTCGCTGACCCGTCGGGTTATGACAAAACCGACAAGCCGTTTGCGGGTTTCGCTACCCGAAAACCAAGTTGTGGCGAAACACCAGTGGCCCGAGCGAACTTCGATTCCGCTCAATCCTGCGCCGATATGGATGCCTGATAATGGCATCAGGCAAACGAATTCATCGCAAGCTTATGCTGCTTGCTTTTTGGCTTCCGGTTGATTGACCGCAGAATCACCGAGCAAGGCGTTCAGCCGCTCGACTGCGATCCGGAGTTGCTGATCCAGGTCAAGGCCTCTGAGCTTCTCGTTGTCGTTCAATCCGTCGACAATGGCTTGTGCTTCGTCGCTAGCATCTTCGGCAAGCTGCAATTCCAGATCATCCACTCCCGAGTCCTTGAGGAGTGGATACGATGCTTCGCGCCAAACTTGGGCCAGACGAATCTGAGTGGCTTCGTCCATCGCGATTGACATGCCTTCATCGGGCGACACACCCCACACCTCCTCGTCGGTCGCGTCTTTGGATCGATGGATGTTCTTCCCGCTCGGTCGGTAGTACTTGGCCACGGTGAGGCGCAAGGCACTTCGTCCATACTCCAGCGGCAGAACATGCTGGACCGTGCCCTTTCCATAACTTCGCGTGCCAGCGACAACGGCTCGACTGTGATCCTGAAGTGCGGCGGCAACAATCTCACTCGCGCTAGCAGACTCTTGATCGATCAACACTGCCATCGGCTTGTCTTTCGCAACAAGGGTGCCGGCACTCGCCGTGAACTCATCTTCGATGCTTCCATCGCGCAAACGCGTGGAAACGATCTGCCCCTCATCGATAAACATGTCCACGACTTTCGCTGCCGCATCCAAGAGACCGCCGCCATTGCCTCGTAAGTCCAAGACGATTGCCTCAAACTCGTTGTTCAGGTCGGCCAGGACTTCCCCCAACTCTTGGACTGTCTTCTCACCGAAACTCGTCATGCGAATGTAGGCAATGTTGGGATGTGATTTGAGCCGAAAGATCCAGTCTTGGTCCGGCCCACGATGATCCCCGAGAACCGACTCCAACTCGATCCTCGCGCGTTTCACCGTGATCGGAAGCTCCTCCTCATCGCGCCCCACGAGCAGACGAACGGTTGTTCCGATCGGACCACGAAGTCGGTCACTGACGTCTTGGATGTTCATCGCCCCCACCTTCTCGTCATCGACTTGCAAAATCAAATCGCCAGGAAGCAACCCGGCTGCCAACGCAGGAGATCCAACCAAAGGCGTCAGCACGCGAACGGGCTGATTCTCATTGGGCTGGTCCACATAGATGCCGATGCCTGCAAATTCCTGACTGATCTGATCCTGAAACGTGTCGAATGCCTTGGCAGGGATGTACTGGCTGTGTTCATCCAAGTCAGCGGTGACACCCTGCATCGCCGAAAGTAGAAGATCGTCAGACTCGACCTCTTCTACGTAATAACGGTCGATGAGATCGATCGCCTCGCCGACGACCAGTGCCCGTCGGGTCTGGCGATGAAGACTGTGGCAAAACAGACTCACAATGGCCACGACGACGATCAGGTTGAGATTTCTCGGCAGCATGTGAGCGTTTCGATGAACAGACAGGCCAGCTTCTTGCGAAGCTGGCCTGGTGCGAGTTCTAGAAGTGATATTGTGCGTCGAAGGCGATGAGGCCCTTCATCAGGGAGTGTCCTCCGCAGACTCGACGTTGGGAAGGTCCTTGAGATCGGGCTTGTCCATTCGAACGTTGTCTTCCGAATCAGGGATGACTGGCATTTCACCTGGCTCTGGGAAAGCCGACTCGGGGATCGACTCCAAATCTTCCTTGCGATCTTCCTTCTTCAGCAGCGAGTAACCGCCTTCCTGAAGGTCGTAACGACCCCAATAAACCCGACGGACTGGGTTGTAGTAGTACACGTAGCGGGGCCGCGAGGGGTAGTGGACACAGTAGTGGTGATGGTAGGTCTTGACTGTCACCACGGGGCGGTAGGTGTAGCGGCTGTAATAGTACCGATTGACGGGGTGATAGCTCCACCTGGAATAGGTTTGTCGATACCCGGCTGCTTCCGCCTGGTTGGCCGTGAAAAAGCAGGACAGGGTTGCACCGGCCATGACAAGGCCCAAGAAGCGGCGTGAAATCGGGGTCATCGTAGGTCTCCAAGAGGAAGTTGCGAAAAGCGAGTGTTTGGTAGTCTGTTACTGAACCAATGCAGGATTTCTCGATTCACCGGACACGAAATTATCAGAAACCTGGCAGCATGATTCCCAGTGGAGGCTGTCCGCGCCCCACACCGCAAGCCACCCTTCCTGAGCAGGGTCGATTTTGCTCCGTGCCGAGTGCCGGGGCAAGCGAAAACAAGGAATCGACCTGGGATCCCCGGATTCTCTTTCGCTGCCCTTCGGTCCACGGACGCCGCGCGACTTCGCTGCCCCAGATGATCAGGGGTTCTCGTGCCGCATTCGATACTCTCGAATCGCCTCATCGACGCGTGCTCGTCGCTGCTGGC
>JBCCYK010000150.1:0-15835 GCA_039189905.1 Planctomycetota bacterium | reverse complement strand
TCTTGATCCTGATCGCAGTGGTGCTCGTGAGCGAATCGATTGGGACACCGATCAACAAGGGCTACGTCTATTTTGCCATGGCGTTTTCACTGATGGTGGAGTTCCTGAACCTCCGGATGGCGAAGAAAAGAGCGACGCGATCCGGGGTCGCGGGGCAGGCTGCTTGATCCTGTCTTGACGCCGAATCGAACCCATGCGGATCGCCACTATCGATTGATAAGGGGGCTTTGAAGCACCCAGTCGATCCAGCCACCTTAATTGCGGTCGTTATCAAGGCCCGGTGCTTGAAGTACCCCATCGCGGCAGTAAGTTCAGGGCTGTCCGCGTGAGCTGCTTGATCTCCATGGCAAGCTGAACTGCGTCCAGATGGCAGCGTTTGCCGGGTCGTTGCGTGATACGCAGCGTCGCAATCGACGCGCCGCCCTGAGGGTTGGCACCGACCACAGCTTGTTACCTTTCGTGGGGCCGCAACGGTACCAAACAAGTCCTGTCGTGTTGGATGCTGAGGGCGTCTCGCCGAGGAGCTTGAGTGTCTATGAGGCCAGTGCAAATGGGAGCCTGCAATGCGACATGGAAACGCACGGGCTCTCCATTGCAGAAAGGTCGTACGATTGAGCGCAGAGCACCCGCCGAGCCCAGAGCAGCCATCGAGCCCAGAGCAGCCATCGAGCCCAGAGCAGCCATCGAGCCCAGAGCAGCCATCGAGCGTGATCAGTCGTTCGGATAAACAACGAGCGGCCGCAGGACTCTATGACCCAAGCCTGGACCATAGCGCTTGTGGCGTTGGCTTTCTAACTCGAAAGGACAGCCGCCAGACGCACGCGTTGTTGCTCAAGGGGCATGAGGCCTTGTGCGCGATCCCACACCGAGGCGGGATGTCGAGTGAGGGTGTGGGCGACGGCGCCGGGATCGCCGTCGACCTTTCGCTCGAGTACTTTCGCAAGGTGACCAAGCGGGACCTGGATCGCGGTTCCTTTGTTGTCGGCAATTTCTTCATGCCCGCGGACGCCTCGCAGCACGACCGCGCCCGCGAGTTGATTGCGTCTTCCATGCGGGATGGTGGTTTTGGTGTCTTGTTGGAACGCCGTCTCCCGGTCGACGAATCGGTGATCGGTGAGAGGTCTCGAAAGTGGCAGTTGCCGATTCGACAGTGGGTTTTTGCCACTCCCCACGACGTTGTTGGGCTCGAACTCGACCGTTTAGTGCATGAGCGTTTGCTCGCCATTGAGTCGATCGCGTTCCCTGATGCGGCTTTGGAGGGTCTCCACCCGCTCTCTCTTTCGGCCCGATTGCAGGTGTTCAAAGGACGTCTGAACTCACGGGAGATCATTCCTTACTTCCGCGACCTCTGTGATCCCGAACACTCGGTGCACACGATGTATTTCCATACGCGGTTCTCAACAAACACGGCTCCCCACCCTTCGATGGCGCAGCCCTTTCGTTTGATGGCACATAACGGGGAGTTGAATACCGACAAGAAGAATCGCCTCAGTGAAGCCGCGATCGCCAAGGCGCGAGCGCGAAAGATTGTCCGTCCCAAGGGTCAATCTGATAGCTGCCGATTGGATCAGACTCTGAGTGCAAGAGTCTTTGAAGAAGACATGGATCTGGTGACCGCCGTCGTGGCCATGATGCCGCCTGCATGGGAGAACGACGACCGGCTGTCGCCGGAAGTCAGGGCCATGTTGGAGTACTTCTCGCTCTTCGAAGAGAAGAACGATGGGCCGGCCGCATTGATTTTTGGAGACGGGAACGTGATCGGAGCGAGACTGGATCGCCTCGGCCTGCGACCGCTCCGCACCGTCGAGACAGAGGACTACTTGGCGGTGATGTCCGAGGCAGGCCAGATTTCGTTTCCTTCCGAACAGGTCTTGCGGCGTGGACGCGTCGAAGCCGGGGGCATGATCTACTTCGATCACGCGGAGCAGCGGCTGTATCAAACTGAAGACGCGATCGAAGGCCTGGCGGCCAGGAAGGACTACGCCGAACTTTTGGCTTCGGCACGGACGCGCATGGAAGAACTCGCTGAATCCGAATCGGATCCCAGAACGGCCGCGGGAAACTACGGGGGCGATCTGCAGCCCGCCGCTCGTTACGTCGCGTACACACTCAATCAAGAGAGCTTCAAATTCTTGATGGATCCCATGTTGCAGAATGGGGTCGAGAAAGTGTCGGCAATGGGCTACGGCAATGCTATCAATGCCCTCAGCGATCACGAGGGAGGCGTTGCCAAGTACTTCAGTCAACGTTTTGCGCAGGTCACCAACCCACCGCTCGACTCGATCCGTGAAGCCGATGGGATGACCTTGCGAGTGGCACTTGGTGAGAAGCCTCACCAAGGTCAATCTCGAAGTCGCCAGATCGTGATCGACTCACCGATTCTCACGATGACCGAGGTTCTGAAAATCAAGGCGCAAACGGATACGCCATGGGATCGGTTCGATTTGCTGTATGAGCCGGTGTTCGCGAGCCCGGCAGCCAATGAGATTGAACTGGTTGCGGCGATCGATTCGGTCGCCGAACAGGTGGTGAGGTTTTCGCGTGAGCAAGGGGGAATCGCCATTCTGAGCGACCGGCACATATCTCGCCAGTTCGCCGCGATCCCTGCCACCATGGCGGTGTCGGCCATCAACCAACGATTGATTGCCGAAGGCCTCCGACTGAAGGTCTCGTTGATCCTTGAAAGTGGTCAGATAGCGTCTTCGCATCACATCGCCTGTGCGTTGGGCTTTGGTGCCTCCGCCGTCTACCCGCTCGGGGTTCGCTTGCGCGCCGAAGAGCTGTACGGCAAAGACGCAGCAGCAGAACCTTTCCGCCGATTTAGAAAAGCGGCCGAGAAGGCACTGATGAAGACCATGGGAAAGGTCGGGCTATGCACCGTTGAGAGCTACTCCGGCGGTGAGTTCTTTGAGCCCAACTTCTTGGACACCGATGATCCCGTGTTTAAGAAGTATTTTCCAAACATGAGAACGCCAGTGGGCGGCGTTCAGTTCTCGTCCATTGCCAAGTCCGTTGCGGATTGGCATCAGCGGGCTCTGACGGTAGCGAGTGCCGACGACATTCCCATTCTGGGACTGTTCAAGGAGCGGTCCGAGGGTGCGGGCCACAGTTACGGTGCGATCGCCGTGAGAGGCTTTGTGGATCTGACGGAAGAACCCATCACGTTTGCAGAGGCCGAAGGTGAAGTGGATCCCTTTCGCCTGCTGACACTGCGTCAAATGGGCGAAGCGTTTGAGTTAAATGAATCCGGCTACATCAACACCAGTTTTGAGAAGCTCTCAAAGCGACAAATCGACGGCTTTTCCATCACGCCGGGGTATCGCGCTTTCATTCGAATGATGTCGGAGGAACGGAGCAGGCGACCCGCCGCCCTGCGCGATGTGTTGGCATTTCCATCGGATGTCTTGTTTTCAGAGACGGTCGAGGATTTCAGTCGTGAGTTAGGTGCCTTTGACCGAGTTGGCAACGTGGACTTTGTCGTCCGCGGAATCCAGTGCGAACACCTCGGAGAAGGCGTCTTTCAACTTCGGCTCACAGGTCCCAAGGCGGATGATTTGGGTCGACTGGACGCCCTGGCACAAGCGTTGGTCGAGCAATTTGGTGATGAGATTGAATCGCGTGCCTTAACCGGTGGCTCGCTGCACGTGAGGGCGTCCGGCGCGGCGATCGACTACCTGTCGCGGCTTCGAAGTGGGGCGCACTCTGTCCCGATGGAGGAGGTGCAACCCGCATCCGAGATCACAGCGTGCTTGGCATCGGGTGCGATGTCTCATGGTGCCCTGGTGGCAACGGCTCACGAAGCGGTCGCCCATGGCACCAACATGGCCGGCGCCATGTCGAATTCCGGGGAAGGCGGCGAGCACATTTCGCGGTACGGGACCATTCGGGCCAGCCGAATCAAACAGTTTGCCAGCGGACGTTTCGGCGTTTGGGCAGGCTACTTGGCCGATCCAAATCTGGAAGAGATCGAGATCAAGATCGGCCAAGGTGCCAAGCCGGGCGAGGGCGGCCAACTCCCGGCAAAGAAAGTGACCGTCGAGATCGCTGCGGCTCGCGGTGGCACGCCGGGGGTCGAACTCATCAGCCCACCGCCGCATCATGACACATACTCGATCGAAGACCTCGCCCAGCTCATCCATGATTGCAAAGCGGCACGCGTTCGTGTGATCGTGAAGCTTGTGAGTTCCGAAGGGATCGGAACGATCGCCGTCGGGGTTGCCAAAGCGGGAGCCGACCTGATCAACATCGCGGGGAACACCGGTGGGACGGGTGCCGCGTCCGTCACCTCACTGAAGTACACCGGGCGTGCCGCGGAAATCGGAATCGCGGAGGTTCATCAGGCGCTCTGTGCGAACGGGATTCGCCAGAAGGTTCGACTGCGCTGCTCTGGAGCGATGCAAACGGGATCGGACGTTGTCAAAGCCGCGTTGCTTGGGGGTGATAGCTTCGAGTTCGGCACCACCGCGCTGATGATGCTGAAATGTGTGATGGCCAAGAATTGCAACGTCAGATGCCCCGCTGGATTAACGACCAACCCCGAAGCCTTCGACGGCGATCCTCGAGCACTGGCTCAATACCTTGTCAACCTTGCCCATGAGGTACGGGAAATCCTGGCCTCCCTTGGTTTGCGCAGTCTCAAGGAGGCTCGAGGCCGTTCGGATCTTTTGCATCTCTTGAAACATTCGGCCTCCGTGGGCCAATTGAATCTGCGAAGGATGCTGGCACGCGTGCCCGACAACACCGTTGCGAACCCGGTCTACTTGGAACGCGACTATCGGGTGGACGATGGGCTGCGGGGGCCTGTGCGAGAGCTGCTGGAAGGCAATGCGGGACCGTCGGTCGAGGTCCGACTTCCCTCACCCCTTTCGAATCGCGACAAGACCGTGGGTGGGCAACTCGCCATTGACATCGAACGGATCCTGAACCACGAGCTTCAAGTTGCGCCTTCGGTTGCCGATCAGGATTCGCACGGGCGACGCTTTTTGAAACCCAAGTCGGTTCGGGTGATAACTGCGGGGTCGGCTGGGCAGAGTTACGCCGCCTTCTGCAACGACGGCATGGTGATGGAGCACACAGGCACCTGCAATGATGGCGTCGGCAAGGGTGCGTGCGGAGGAGACATCATCATTCACTCGCCCCACGGAGCGAGTCGGCAGCGTGATGAGAATGTTTTGATCGGCAACTTCGCGTTGTTTGGAGCGACCGGCGGGCGCATGTTTGTAGACGGCCAGGCCGGCGATCGTTTCGCAGTTCGGAACTCCGGGGCTGCCGCGGTCGTGGAAGGTGTGGGTGATTTTTGCTGCGAGTACATGACCAATGGTGCCGTCCTCAATTTGGGGGGCTTCTCGAAAGGGTTCGGCAACGGCATGTCGGGCGGGTTCGCGTACCAGTTTGACCCGCAACGACGGCTCTCGGATCTGATGAGCCACGAATCGGTTTTGATGGGCAGCCTCACCGATGGGAGTTCGGCAGCGCAACATCATGAGCATGCGATCTGTCACTTGATGAGCCTGCACGTCAATGCGACAGGATCGGCTGCCGCCAAGGAAATCCTCGAGCACTGGCCGGAATCGCGATCCGATTTCTTCTGGGTGATGCCCAAGGCGTTGCTTCAGTACCAAGATGCCGATCAAATCCTCGCTGCCAGATCGCGAAAGGAGTTGATTGATGAATTGTCTGTAGCGCTGGCAAATCATCAGATCATCACCCTCAAGCGAGCTTGGAGATCTGGAGAAGATGTTCTGGAAGGCGCGATCCCGCACTACGGCGAAACCGATACGGCTGGGATGTTTGCTCTTCTCAATCAATACACCGTTTTGGACATCGCCCAACAGATCGCTCGCAAGCGGGTCGGCCAGACGCAGGACGCGGATACTGCGGCACGGAACCTCGTCTTGACCGAGGATTTCCAACTGATGTCGGCGTTATCCAAGTACGCGACGAGTGCGATCGAGGATTACGACGACCAGGGGCTTGCGGTCTTGGTTGCCAACAAACGTTTAAGTGATTTCAAACGGACCTTGTCGTTGCGGATGACCACGCCCATGGATAGCCCCGCGACCTACGCCTGGTTATCGCATCAGGATGAAAAGAACGAACGACTTCTGGGGAAGATCCCGAGCTTCGATGAACTCTTTGCGAAAAGAGCAGTTCCCGATGTTTTGCGCGCATGTGAGCGGGATTCATCTCGCAGCACTTCTTCAAAGCAATCCGTCCCGCCAGCCGATTTGATTGATTCATGAAGGTTCCGTACATCCCAGAAGACGCGCCGTTCTCCGAAGACCAGCGTGCTTGGCTAGGCGGGTTTCTGGCTGGTTTGCATTCGCGTCTTTCAATGGTGGATGCGGGTGCGCCGTCCGAAGCGGTTGTGCAGGCAAAGCCCCTCGACATTGTCTTTGGTACGCAAACAGGAAATTCCGAAGAGCTTGCGAGGTCCGCTGCAACGCTCGCCGCGACGAAAGGCTACGCGCCGCGGGTCGCGGGGCTGGATTCCGTCAGCATGGACACGCTGGCCGGGATGAAGGACCTGATCGTCGTGATCTCCACCTATGGTGAGGGTGAGATGCCGGACAACGCCCAGTTATTTTGGGAATCGCTCACAGCATCAACCGCGCCGCGATTGGAGTCTCTGAACTTTGGGGTGTTGGCGCTCGGAGACACCAGTTACGAACATTTCTGCCGCGCCGGGAAGTTGCTGGACACTCGTTTGGAACAGTTAGGCGCCAAACGTCTCGCCCCACGACTCGATTGTGACGTCGACTATGAGGAAGTCGCCGACGAATGGTTGCGCACCACGATCCCTGACGCGGGTGCTGCTATCGTGGACGCGTTGCCGGCGCGGACCCAAGCGACCTGGTCACGAAAGAGTCCCTATTACGGAACGGTCATCGACAATCGCGTGCTGTCCGGCGCGAATTCGGCAAAGGAAATCCGACACCTTGCTTTCGACCTCGCCGAAAGTGAATTGGAGTACCAAACAGGTGACGCTCTAGGCGTGATGCCGATCAATCAACCTGATCTGGTGCAGGCTTGGCTGGATCGTCTTGGTTGCAACGCCGAAACGGAGGTGGATGGCAAGTCGGTTCCACTGGGCGAGTTGTTGTCGCGACGTCTGGAGATCGCAACGCCTTCCCGCGAGCTGGTGGAAGGGTTGGAACCGCTTGTTCAGGATGACGAGCTGAGCCATGTGCTGGCCGGTGGCGACAAAGAGGCGATCGACACCTTCTTGTGGGGTAAGGATTCGCTTGACCTTTTGAATCTAAAACCGGATCTCCGTTTGGATGCTTCCCAGATCATCGGGTGGCTCAAGCCGTTGCAACATCGCGCGTACTCCATCTCGTCGAGCCCGAAAGCACACCCGGGCGAAGTTCACTTGACGGTTGCCGCCGTGCGTTGGACGACGAATGGACGCGTCCATCGAGGTGTTTGCTCGACCTATTTGGCGGACATGGTGCCGGTGGGTGAGCAAGCAGGCATCTTCATGATGCCAAACAAGTCCTTTGGAGTCCCGGAAGACGACTCTGTTCCCATGATCATGGTGGGACCTGGAACGGGAATCGCGCCGTTTCGCGCGTTCCTAGAAGAGCGGCGTGAACGGGGAGCCCAAGGATTGAACTGGCTGTTCTTTGGTGATCAACACCGGACCGAGGATTTCATCTACGCGGATGAGCTGATGAAAATGAGCAGCAACGGACTGTTGAGCCGACTCGACCTCGCATTCTCAAGGGATCAAGCAGAAAAGGTCTACGTGCAACACCGCATGCTCGAGAATGGTCACGATCTGTACGGTCATCTGGAAGAAGGTGGTTACTTCTTTGTTTGCGGCGATGCCATGCGAATGGCACGCGATGTGGATGCGGCGCTGCATCAAATCGTTGAAACGCACGGGTGCAAGACGGCCGAGGAGGCCGTGGCGTATGTCAACGACTTGAAACGCGAGAAACGTTACGTTCGGGATGTTTACTAGTTGTTGCCGTTGGAGTCCAGGCTTCAGCCGTTCACGATCACACCATCAGAATCGCCTGAAGGCTACACTCCAACCAGTGCGGCACAACCCGCTAATGCACGTGCCATTCGGGCCAGGTATGGATGGTGCGATGCACCCGAACGCCAAACGGCGACAGGAAACGCTAGTAAGGAATGTCGACGGCGTCACAGAGAAAACGCATCAAGGGACGGGCGGCACGAATCTTGGTGAGCAACACCCCCACACAGTCTTTGGAAAGCACTTCTTGACGCGAGAGCGGGCTGATGCCGATGAAGTCGATTCGTTTCAGGTCCTCGATCATGGGGTGGTCTTTGGCGTAATCCCGTGGCGATGTCTTCAGTGACTCCCCGGCGAGGGAGTAGCAATCGCGAAAGGCCTTGGCCTTGACGACGCGCTTCCAAGTTTTGGGATCCGCATCGATGGCGGCACGAATGGCTGCGAGTGTTTGACGCTCCGGTCGCCAGCAGCCGGCCCCCACAAAACATTCGTCGTTCGCCAGATGGATGTAAACGCCCGGGGCGTGGATACAGCCTTGGGCATCGTGGCGAAGCGAGATCCCCACGTTGGTCTTGTAGGGTGTTTTGTCCTTCGAGAACCGTGTGTCGCGATAGATTCGCATCAACGAACTGCCGCGTCCTTTGGCAATCACACGCAACATGGGTGCTGACTTTCGGAGCGGCTTCTCAAGCTGTTCGATTAACGCGAGGGCCGGGTCACGCACTTCGAGGTGATAACGGTCTTTGTTTTCGTTGAACCAATCGCGATGGTTGTTAGACTCAAGTTCGGAGAGGAACGCAAAAAGGGAATCCGAGATGGGAGACATGGATCACCGGCAACAATTGGGAGGGAACTGTGCTTTCAATGCCGCCATTCAATAGCGGCGGACGCGAGCAATCAATGTCGTCCCAATGATCAAGAGCACAAAGTTGCCGAGCCAAACACCGTACGGCGGGATGGTCCCTAACTTGGCCTGGTCCAACCCAAACAAGAACAGCGGGTAGTAGACCAACAGCGTTGGTAAGAAGCACATGCCGAATGTGGTCCAATAGTCGCTCGTTTTGGCCAGCATGGCCAGTGGAGCCCCCACCAAGACGAAGCAGAGACAGGTGAAGCCCTCAGCCCAACGCCGCCACGGTTCGGTATGGAGTTTGTTGAGGCGGTGTTGGCTGCCGCGAAGATTTTCCAGAACGGAACCTGCTTCGTCACCCGCGATGGCTTCCGGACGTGAGGTCAAAATGGAAAACCCCGTCAGAGCGGCCAAGCGACCGAGGGATGCATGGTTGGCTTCTTTCTGTGCCAGTTGAGCTCGCCGCAGATATCGAAGCGGCATCTCGCTTGCACGGCGATTGAGCACATCGTCCTGGTCGATCTGGCGTCCGAGGGGAAGTTCAAACTCGAACTCACCGGGAAAATCGCCTTCCATCTGATCGCCGCGTTGAATGCGGCTGTCGACCAAGCTGAGGACCAGGGTTTGCTTCTCCTCATCCATCACCAACTTGCCTTCCTTGGCGGTGAATTTGAGGGGCGCTTTGTCGCGTCCTTTGCCACGCACCGTGACATTGGGCGAAATCAGCCGTTTTCCGTCCACTTCGCGGACGTGGATGGAAAAACCGTGGTCGGAGGTATACGCATGGTGCGAACGCAAGATGTTGTAGGCGATGTCTTCGATGGATGTGAGCACGACGCGCTCCACGCCCGGCTTACCCCAGGAAACCGCCAAGTCACTGCACAGAACCGCGGCCGGACTGAGAAGGGCCGAGAAGATGAATGCAGGTTGCAGCAAGCGGAGGGGTGAGATTCCGGATGCTTTGACGGTCGAGACCTCTCCGTCGGCTGCCATCCGACCGTAGACGCAGCAAACCGAGAACAATGCGGTGGCTGGGACCGCATGTTGCAGCGAGATCGGCAGGGCAAACGGCAGCAGTTCCAGCACCGCAAGTGGGCCCAGCCCCTTACGAATCAGCTCACGTCCCACCGCAATCAAGAGAATCAGAGCCGTCAGGACAATCAACGCGACAACAAAGATCCTCAAGATGTCCAGCAGGATCATTCGGGTGAGGCGCGTGGGCATAAAAGCGAATGGGCCTTCCGAGGCAATGCCGGTGGTTGGCGTTGGGTGGACAAACTCAGGGTCAAACGTGTGCGAAGTCTCAGCGACCCAAGCCTTCTTTACCAAAATCGGGACAAGCTCCGACAGACCGGCTTCGGGTGCAACACAGCCCGGCTTCGGGCGCAACACTGTCAGGAAGTCAAAGATTCCTTGTCATGCAAGCCGAGGATGGCGTCTCGGCCTGGATGACTGCTGAAAAACGGCGAATGACTCCTGAAGCGCGCGATGTTGTTGGTTTATGATGCGAAGAGGCCACGCGATTCCAAACGGCGATCGCATCACCCCACTGCCCGAGTGGACCGATTTGAGCCGTCCCTCCCTTGTTCATGACGTTGGATCTTGAGATTGCCATGCAAGCTTTGCTTTTGACCGAATACAAGCAGATGGAGGTCACGGAGTTCGACGAACCGCAGGTGGCCGCGGATGATGTGCTGATCCAGGTGGAAGCCTGTGGAATCTGTGGCAGTGATATTCATGGTTACGACGGCAGCACGGGGCGACGCATTCCGCCGCTCATCATGGGTCACGAAGCGGCCGGAACGGTGATCGAAACCGGCTCGCGTGTTAGCGACCTGGCTGCCGGGGATCGCGTCACGTTTGATTCCATGGTGTCGTGTGGCAACTGTCACTTCTGCATGCGGGGACAACGGAATCTCTGTGACAATCGGATGGTGCTGGGGGTCTCGTGCGGCGAATATCGCCGCCACGGCGCGTTCGCGCAGCGTATCAGTGTTCCACGGCGGATCGTTTACAAACTGCCAGCGGAACTGCCTTTTGAGCATGCGGCTCTCGTCGAGGCCGTCAGCGTGGCGGTCCATGCCGCGGAGGTGACACCGATTCAGTTGGGCGACACGGCGGTGGTCGTCGGTGCCGGCATGATCGGTCTGTTGACCGTTCAGGCGGTACGTGCCGCCGGCGCGACGCAGGTGATTGCGGTCGATTTGAGTGACATGCGTCTGGAGAAAGCCAAGTCGCTCGGTGCCGATGTCGGCCTGCGAGCTGACCAAGTTGACGTTTCGGCGGAGGTCGCGAAGCTAACTGAGGGGAGGGGTGCTGACGTTGCCATGGAGGTCGTCGGCGCGACGCCCACGGTCCAAACCGCGATCGAGTCCGTGCGTAAAGGCGGTGCCGTGACATTGGTCGGCAACGTCTCGCCCACCATCGATTTGCCCCTGCAATCGGTTGTCACCCGTGAAATTCGGCTGCAGGGCTCCTGTGGTTGCAATGGTGAATACCCGCAGTGCATCGATCTCATGAACCGTGGCGTGATTGACGTGTCGCCGTTGATCACGGCCAAGATCGGATTGGCAGATGGGCCGGCTTGGTTCAAACGCCTTCATGCGGGGGATGCCGAGCAGATGAAGGTGGTCGTCTGCCCGAACGCCTGAACCGCTCCCCAACCTGCCCGACGCATCTGTTTTCGCTGGGATTGCCGTCAAATTTCCAGGCAGGCTACAATCCGCGTTTCGATTTTCTTAACGAAACGCCGTCCGGTAGGCGTACCCAACCTTAATTTGGGGGAGAACGTGAAGCGGGCTCTTATCAGCGACATCCACGGTAACTTCGAAGCACTGCAAGCCGTGCTGGCTGACATTGAGTCCGTTGGCGTCTCCGAGATTTACTGCCTTGGCGACATCATTGGCTATGGCCCGAATCCATGCGAATGCTTGGACACGGTCATGAGACGCTGCGCGAAGACCATCTTGGGCAATCACGACCAGGCCGCTCTGTTCGATCCCGATGGTTTTAACCCAATGGCCTTGCGGGCGATTTACTGGACGCGCGACCAGCTGGACGCCAAGGGGAGCAACCAGCAGATCAACGCCCGCTGGGATTTTCTCGGCGAGTTGCCAAGATCCTTCGAGGAAGACGAGTTGAAATTCGTTCACGGCAGCCCCCGCGATCCAACGAACGAATATGTCTTCCCGGAGTACGTGTTTGATCAGCGGAAGATGGAAATCCTGTTTGGGAAAATCACCCAGTACTGTTTTATGGGACACACCCATTTGCCGGGTGTCTTCACGACCTCCTGCGAATTCATTTCACCGGAGGAATGTGATCACCAGTTTGATCTGGCGACGGCCAAGTTAATGGTGAATGTCGGCAGCGTGGGGCAACCACGGGATGAGAATAATCAGGCGTGCTACTGCATCGTGGATACCGACGAAAAGAAACTGCAATACCGACGCGTGCCCTACGACTTTGATGCGACTGCGGCAAAGATCTATCGAGAGCCCGATTTGGACAATGCGTTGGGCGATCGACTCAAACGAGGACATTGACGCGTGACTCGCACTGCGATTCTGAGCGACATCCATGGCAATTTGGCGGCTTTGGAAGCCGTCTTGGCCGACATCGAGACCCAGAAACCGGACCGCATCGTCTGCTTGGGCGATGTCGTGGGCTATGGTCCGGAACCGTGCGCCTGCCTGGACCGTGTCATGGACTTTGAGTTCTGTGTTTTGGGCAACCACGACAGCAGTGCTCTCTTTGATCCCGAGGGGTTTAACGTCGCGGCTGAACAAGCGATCTTCTGGACGCGTTCCAAGCTGGAGGATTCCGGCGGTGACGCGGAGGCCGCTCGTCGCCGCATGGACTTCCTTTGTCAGCTGCCGCGAACCGTGCGCGAAGACGATTGGCTGTATGTGCACGGCAGTCCGCGTGGACCGACCAATGAGTATGTTTTTCCTGAGGACGTCCAAAACGTCAAGAAAATGGAGAAGCTGTTCACCTTGGTGCCCCATGTTTGCTTTCAAGGACACACGCACGTCCCGGGGGTCTTCACCGCGGATCGACGGTTTGTGCGTCCGACGGACACGGGTACCGGGTATTCCCTCAGTGATCGAAGCCAACGTTTGATGGTCAACGTGGGCAGCGTGGGCCAACCACGCGACGGGGACCCGCGGAGCTGCTACGTGATCTGTGATCCCGATGTACTGATGTATCGGCGCGTAACGTACGACGTGGAACGCACCGTCGCGGCGATTGAGGCGGAAACGGAACTGGACAACTTTCTTGGCCATCGCCTCCGCGAAGGCCGCTGAAACCTCGGGTGCAATGGAATGACTTCGCGTGATCCCCTCGTTTCGGGCAGCCACCCGTCTGTTGCTGAAACGGAACCCTTGCTGCAAGCCGATGGCATCTCGCGCGTCTATCTGGATGGCGACGTTCATGCGCTGCGCGATGTGTCGGTGTCGATCCAACGGGGCGAGTATGTGGCGATCGTTGGTCCCAGCGGGAGTGGCAAGTCGACCTTGCTGAATTGCTTGGGCGGGTTAGACCAACCCACGTCGGGCGAAGTTCTCTACCAGCAAAGGAGAATCGACGAACCGGCCGCGCTGGATCATCTCCGCAGTCGCGAGATTGGCTATGTCTTCCAATCTTTCCATCTGCTGCCCACGTTGACGGCGGTTGAGAACGTTCAGCTGCCGATGTTTGAGTCGGATCGAAGCCCTCGACAAAGAGCCGAACGCGCCGCGGAGTTGTTGCAGCGGGTTGGCATGACGGAAAGAGCCCATCACTTGCCCACGAAGCTCTCCGGGGGAGAACGTCAACGTGTTGCGATTGCACGATCGCTGGCCAATGGCCCCACCGTGCTGTTGGCAGATGAACCAACGGGCAACTTGGATACCCAGACCGGCGAAGAGATCTTGGATCTCTTCGACGAACTTCATCGAGGTGGTTTGACGCTCTTGGTGATCACGCACTCTCACGAAGTGGCCGCAAGAGCCGGTCGCATCATCGAGTTTCGTGACGGAAAACTGATTCGCGATCACGCGGCGTCGGATCCGTCCTTGGAAGCCAAATCGTGAATGGCTCGGGCGCAATCGAGAACGGGCGACCAGCCGACGATCCCGAGCCTGATCATTCGGCATCCGAAGACCGCACGACGGACGAGGCCAGCTTCTCTTTGGAGGATTTGGGCGCCGCCTACGCGGAGGCCATTGCGCAACAGAAGGGTGATGCTTTTGGAGATGCCGATTCGGGTGAGGGCCCGGCTGCGGAGCCCAACCCGGTCTCGCAGGAGGCCAACGGTTCCGGCCCCGTGCCGGTGGATGACGAACGGGACCTCATCCCAACACCCGAAGCGATTGTGGAGGCGGCTCTTTTTGTCGGTCACCCTGAGAACCAAGCGTTCACCGCCGCAAGGCTCGCATCGGTGATGCGAGATGTTACACCGGAGGAGGTGGATGGGATCGTCCATGAATTGAACGCTTCCTATCGCGAACATCACCAGGGGATCCGAATCGCCTCAGATGAGGACGGGTATCGCATGGTCGTGGCTCCCGAGTTCGAAACGATGCGTCTGCGTTTTTCGGGAAAGATTCGTGAGGCGGTGTTATCTCAGCCGGCCGTCGAGGTCCTGGCTCTGGTGGCCTATCAACCCGGGATTACGGCTCGGGCGGTGACCGATTTGCGTGGACGCGAAAGTGCAACGGTCCTGTCGCAAATGGTTCGGCGTCGTTTGCTGGAGGTCCGTCGCGAACGCCCCGATCCCGATGCCAAGGTCGTGCCCTGCTACTATCCGGCCGAACGCTTGTTTGTTTTGCTGGGAATCGATTCCATCGAGGACTTGCCTCAGGTCGAAGAGACTTGGCAATGATCCTCGTCAGAGCGTCGACAAGAGGGCCTGGGTTGCGAGGCCGTAGAAGGTGTACTCCACGTCGGCCGTTTGGTCCATGAAAATGCCGTGGAAACCACCGCCTGCCTGTTCCATCGAACTGGCGTAGCGTTGGATGGCGGGGATGTCCAGCTCGTCGAGGCCATCCAGGTCGACCAAGGTCAGCAAACCGGTGAAGGTACTGAGTAAATCGGCGAACGGTATCCGTGTGTTTGCGCTCAGACCACCTTCGTCCGATTGCATTTGCGACAAAAACGCGATGGTGTCTTGTTGCTCGGACGCGTCCAGTGATTGCAGGGTCTTGAGAGTGCCGATCGCGGCGGCCGTTGGGTTGACCCCAGCACGCTTGGCAACGCGGATCTCCAGGTAACCCCCATCGGGATGGCGTTGCCCATCCAAAAACTGCTGCACGGACAGGTGGTCTTTGACGGGCACGTCAATCAGCTCAAGACACAAAACGGACAGGAATGTCTGGTAGGTGCTGCCAGCGCGACCCTCCGGTGTCTTGGCGAACCCTCCACCATCGGTTTGGAGCGAGTTCAAGAGGGCGGCCACGTTCTGACGCCAGGGTCCCTCGTCGGCGAGAACGACCTGACCGGTTGCCAATTCGATGATCGCGGCCGCAAAAATCAATGAGATCAAATCCACGACGGAGTCTCGTTTCTGCATGCGATCACGCAGGAACGAAGAAGATGCCGTGGCAGTGCCTTCATCCAGTTCGCCCAGAAGGAAAAGCGAGCGTAGCGCGAACGCCGTGTAGTAGGGATCGGCGTCACCCTCGCGACCGGCAAAGCCCCCGCTTGCGTGTTGTTTGGCGCGGATCCAGTGGGCATGGCGTTCTCGGTTGGCAGCCGGTAATTGAGACGCGCCGACCGCCAAGCGAAGCGTGAGTTCCTCCAGGTATCCTGCCATCTGGCCTTTCCGATGTGTGATGCGAACCCCGGCATAATAGCCGGTCGCATGCTCGCTGCACCCGTCCGATCACCACACGCCGCGTCTTGCGAGTGGGGCCATCGACATGATCAACGCAGGACCTCGTCAGATCCCGGCGGGGCTGGTATCCTTCGAAGTTTGCGTTTACACCCATTTTTTGCGGCCCTTCGGGCCGCGACTCCCC
>JBCCYK010000149.1:0-16023 GCA_039189905.1 Planctomycetota bacterium | reverse complement strand
GATAGACCTCTCGAGTGATGGACCGTAATTCTTGCGTGGCCGATTCGAGCGGTCCCCGGTCCAAAACGCGGCTGGCGCAGTGATCGTCTTGGAACCCCATTATGAGTTTACGGGTTTCCTTGAGGTTGGTGCCGAAACCACCCTCCAAGTCAATCACATGCGGTTCGCGGGCTTGGTGGGCCATGAATCGCGGCGAAAGCGAAAGGATCTCGTTACCCAGCCATGCCGAGCGCAGATGCATTGCAAATTCGCCCGTCCGGCAGAGTGCCAGCGTTGTCTTCGAGATCGACTGAGCGATCAGCCGGGCATTGCCGACTGAAATGTCGCGAAACTGAACAAGCAGCTCATTTGGAATAAGCTTGGACATACCTAGAATGGCTTCGGCGAGAGACGTGCGGCCCTGTCGTATAAGGATCGAACTCACCCGCGCGATCAGATACAAGGAAACCTCATTGACCAATTCTTCGAGTCTCTTGCGTTCAAGCACTGGTTTGGAATGGAGTCCGGGTACGGTGAGGAGGGGTTGAGACAGTACGGTGTTCATGTTGTTTTCTCCTGAGATCGACTATATGCAAGTAGCGTGCCATTTGCCAAAAAAGTTTTGATGGCGTTTTTTGGCGGGTTTGAGCATTCTTGGGTACGGATTCACGGAGTTTCGGTGTGGGTTTCGGACTGCGGAAGCGCATATCGAGTAGGTTGAGCCAGCAGGGCAACCGCTGACTCAGCCCTCTCACAGAACCGTACGTACGGGTCCGTATACGGCTCCTGTTTTACCTGCTCAAGTTACCTCGGGAAGGACTCCGGTTGGGATCGATGCCAAGTCAAACGGGCCAAGGTCCGCCAGAAAGCCATTGCTGATGGCCATGCTGGCGTAGGAACTACGTGACGTTCGCCACGCAGTCATGCGCATTTTCGGGAGGTCACCTTGCACGCCAACCTGCCGCAGGCGGCGGATCAGACGGCTCGATTTCTTCCAGAGTGCGAGTTGTTTGGCTCGGAGACGACGCCGAATCCACCCTGCCAGTTCGCGATACAGCGTCGTGCAGTTGGCCATCCGGAAGTAGTTCGCCCAGCCGCGAAGGACTGGATTCAGGTCGGCAATGACCTGTGCCAGATTCACGGGACTGTTCTTACGCGTGATCGCTTTGACCTTGGCCTTAAAGGCAGCGACTTTCTCGGCAGCGATGCGGGTATGCACACTGCCGATGACGACGCCCAGGAATTTCACGCCCCCCAGAGGCATGTGTCTGGTGCGTCTTGTCGCGATTCACAGTCAGTTTCAGATCACCTTCCAAGATTTCTACCGCAACGCTCATTGCGCGGGTGGCCGATCTTTGACTTCGGCATAGGATCAGAATGGCGTCGGCATATCGCACGATGCGATAACCTCGACGCTTCATCTCCTGGTCGAAAGCGTCCAGGTAAATATTGGCGATCAGAGGGCTGGCAACACCGCCTTGCGGGCTGCCCAGGTCCGTCGCCTCCCAGACGCCGTCGTCCATCACGCCACTGACGAGAAACATCTGAATAAGATTCAGGATGCTGCCGTCAGTCACTCGCCGACGGATCGCCGACGGATCGACGAGAGGATCAAGTCATGATCCAGCCGGTCAAAGCATTTCGATAAATCCATGTCGACCACATGTTTCAATCCATATCGTCGAATGAACATCGTCGCTTTGGCAACCGCCTGTTGGCAGCTGCTTCCCGGTCGGTAACCGTAGCTCGACGGGTGAAATTCCGGATCAAAGATCGGCTGCAGGACATTCAGCAAGGCTTGCTGAACCACTCGGTCACGAACCGTTGGGATGCCAAGATGCCGCTGCCCACCTCCGGATTTCGGGATCGAAACTCGGAGGACAGGGCTGGGCCGGTAAGTCTTGGTCCTCAGTTCGTTCGCCAGCCGCGTTAGCTCCCCCCAATAAGTCAGCCTCAAAGTCACCGATCGTTTGTCCGTCGATTCCAGGTGCACCCTTGGCACGCCGGACTTTCTCAAACGCACGGGCCCAAGGCCCGGCGGTCGAGCAGTCGATCGTAGAGGCTGGAGTAGGTTCGCATGATTCGCAGTCTGGCGGTCTTTCGTTGGGTTCTCACTTTCGTCGATTCGGTTGACAGTGTGCCGTTTTGGCTCGGGTCGATCGCTGTGTGCTATTCCAGTAAAGGACAATCGCAGCGAGTCGCTTCCGAGTTACTTGCACGCTGACGGACGTGCCGGACAGTTTGGCGATTCCTCGCGTCACCATCATGGGTCGTCCCCTGAAGTCTTCGGTCTCCTCAGATTGTGTCAGCTGTCGGTTGTTCGCTTCAGTGTTTCTCCCAAGCCACAAGTAAAACTTCCCCCCTTCGCATCCGGCGACAATCTTTTGAATCTTTGCCGACCACCGAAACTCACGGGCTTCCCACAGGGAAGGCACGGTTACCGCCGCCGCTTTGCTCGATGTCGTCACGGTTTTGTCCTCCAGTCTGTTACCAGCTTTCACAGGCGGTGACTTCCTCACGACTACTGGTTCATCTGCCACCTCACATCACATCGACGGCTTCTTGAGCTTCCTCTTGAAGTCGCCTTACCAGCTTCTCACGCTTCGCCTTTGGGGGAGCTAACGCGGCTTGGATGATGACAGGCTTCCCCAGTTACTGCACTGGCTCCCTGACGATGATCACGTCCCCCATCACCTGTGACGGTTGTTCATGTATCGGACATCGCACATTTTTCGCAGGCTCGTCCCCGCTACCGGCCGAATCGGGTTCACTTACGCTACGCTCTATGTCCTCATATCGCTTCCTTCAGACCCCAGCGTTGGCCGCCGGCGCCCTTGCGAATCGGATTCAATTCCCCATGAACAGGGCTTGGTCGGCAACAAGCACCGACTGGGTTTGCCAGCTTTGCTGGGCAAACGAAAAAACGCCCAATGGAACGTTGGGCGTGTGAGGGTGAGTCAGGATCAATGACGTCAATTCGTAACCGAACGGGCACAACGGAAGCCAACGTTCGGTGCCGCTTGCGAAGGTCCGAACGCCCCGCGATTGGCGGCGCGAAGCCGAAATGCTTGAATGACGTTCCAAGACCCTCCGCGACGAACGCGGTGAGTTCCCTGCTTTGGACCGGTTGGATTGGACAACGCAGACGTCAGATAGGAGTCATCGGCGTACCAATCGGAACACCATTGCCAGACGTTTCCTACCAGATCGAACAGACCATACCCGTTGGCGGGAAAGTGCTTCACCGACTTGGTTGGAGGAACGTCGGTAGGCGGGTTGGCGAAATTGCATTGAGAACCGTCTGGCTCGCTGTCTCCCCAGGGATAGGTTGAACCAGGCAGCGTTCCGTGTGCCGCCTTCTCCCACTCTGCCTCGGTTGGCAATCGCTTACCCACCCAATCCGCGAAAGCAATCGCATCATTCCAGGACACCAACACGACTGGATGATCAAGTCGCTGGTCGCCAGCATACATTCGCCAACAGCATCCTTCAATCTGCTGGTACTCGCCGTTCTGGTAACCCCATGCGCTACCGAGCTTCTCAGCCTCAGTCTGATAACCGGTTTGCTTGACAAACGCCTCGAATTGTTCGTTGGTCACCGGGGTGATGTCAAGCTCAAACGCGTCCAGACGAACGTTGCGGACAGGTTTCTCGAACTCACTCCCAGAGTCACTTCCCATCATGAACGGGCCTGCGGGAATTCGCGCCATCGGTGTACCCGTGGCTTTGTTGTACGCGCTCATAATTGTGTCTCCAATGCTGGCGTGTCTATTGGTTTGGTGCCGCCCTCTAGAAGAGAACGGATTTCTTGTTTGAGTGCCACGAACTCGGCAGAGTACTTGATGGTCTCATCACGAGGCCGTGAGAACGGGACGTCGTACTGGCCCACGATGGAGCCCGCACCGATGACCACGACGCGATCGGAAAGATAGATCGCTTCTTCGATGCCGTGGGTTACGAACAGCGCGGTCTTGTGTTCGGTTTGCCAGAGGTTCAGCAACCATGTCTGCATCTTTTCCCGAGTGTAGATATCCAACGCACCAAAAGGTTCGTCGAAAAGCAGCAGATCGGGATTGGGAGCCAGTGCCCGCGCGAGTGCCACTCGCTGAACCTGACCACCGGATAGTTGCGCGGGGAACTTCTGAGCGTGATCTGAAAGACCGACAAGATCGAGATACCGGTGCACGATCTCCCTGCGGTCAGCCGACGAGTCGCCGCGAAGCCCGAATGCGACGTTCGCTGACACTCTCAGCCAGGGATACACGGCGTAGTCTTGAAATACCATCCCAATGCTGTCGGGTTTCTTGATCTCGCCTTCCGATTTCACGAATCCCGCCAGGGCGTACAACAACGTCGACTTCCCGGAGCCTGACTTCCCCACGATGGCAACAAATTCGCCCGCATCGACTGCTAGGGACAGTTCATGAAGTACCTGGGTGTCGCCGTAGGAGACGGACAACCGATTCAGCACAATCTCGTGAGTATTTATCGTCATTTTTGCGCTCCGAGCTTGAGCCATGGAAACGCAAACCACAGACTTTTAGTGAACAGCAAGTCAGCGCACGCCCCGCAAAGCCCCAGGACCACCAGGGATCCGATCATCCGATCGACGCGATAAGCCAAATGGGAAACGCTGATTTGATAGCCGATTCCCGCCGAGGCACCGGCGAGTTCCGCCACGAACACCATGATGAAGGCAACGGCGATCCCATTCCGAACGCCCGCAACGACAAAGCTGAGGGATCCTGGAAAGATCACCTTGAGGAACAACCAGAACCCGTGAGCATTGAATGTCTCCGCGCTCCAAAGATAGGTTCGCGGAATCTGCTTTGCGCCCAGATAGGTATTGATCCATACCGGAAAGAACACGGCAAAGGCGATCGAAAACACCTTCGACGCTTCACCAATTCCAAACCACACGATCACCAGCGGGATCACCGCAACCGGCGGCAAGGGACGAAACAACTGCACGAGTGGAGTGATAAAGCGATCAAGAATCCGAATTCTGCCAGTCACCAAACCCACCACGACGCCGACCGCGCTACCGATACCCAGCCCGCAAAAGGCGCGAACCAGGCTGGCCTTGATGTCGCGCCACAGTTCGCCGGATTCCGCCAATCGCTGGAGCGCCTCGACAACATGCGACGGCGGGGGAAACAGCGAGATGTGAATGAATCCCTGCCGGGCTACAACCTCCCAAACCAATAACAAAACCAGGACCGAAACCGTGGCCGGCCAGAAGTGCTTCGCTGACTTGAGAACAAAATCGACCATTATCATTGCACCGCTTCGAGCACAGGGAGTTGCACCGCATCGGGCTTCGACTTCATCAAGAAACGATCGTCAATAATCGATCTGTAGTCAGGGAACGGCGTGTTGGCGTTCACTTTGTCCGTGTCGATGGCCCACTGGGCCTGAGCCTCCCAGTACTCGACCAACTGCGCCGTTAGCGCCGGTTTGAATACAAAGTTGCCCCAAATGCCATCCAGAACGTCTGGTTCAAGCTTGGTGTACTTGAGCGTGATCGCTTTGGCCTCCTCCGGGTTCTGCGCAATATAATCCCCCGCTTTCACGAGCGCGGTCACGATGGCCTGGATCACTTCGGGGTTGTCTTCGATCTGCTGAGGCAAAGCGTCTAGCACATAGAGCTCGGAATACAAATCCTCATCGGCAAACGTGATCACTTTGTCGGCAAGTCTTTTCTCGGCCACAAAAGCGAAAGGGTCGAATATCGCGATCGCATCGAGGCTCTCCGATTCCAGCGCAGCCGGCATGTCCGCAGGCTTCTGACTTAGAATCTCGACGTCGTCGGCAATGTCGTGCTCGTTCAGAAAGTTGTAAGTAAAGAACTCGGGGCCGCCACCGAACGACGTGGCGATCTTTCGTCGCTTGGCTTTGAAGTACGAGGATGGATCGTTCAGGTCACCGTCCTTCAAGGCAACCACGCGCACTTCATTGACGGTCCGTTCGACGACTTGAGCGACAACCCGAATGTCGTTGCCCTGCAAGGTGGCCAGTCCGGCGGGAACCTCGCCGCTGACGGCAAAGTCGATGCCTCCCGACAAAAACGCCTGCAACGCGAACTTCCCGGCGGTGAACTCCTTGATTTCGACGTCCACACCTTGCTGCTCAAAGAAACCCTTGTCTTTGGCAACCATGACCAGCGCCATCGCGGGCGATACTTGAATTCCAATCGTGACCTTAGGCGTGCCTTTCTTGGGAACATCGTTACTGCCCCCACGGCACCCGATGAAGGCGACCGGCAGGAGTGCAACGCAAACAAGCAGCGAGGTGATACGGAGTAGCTTGGTCATTATGAATACGCCTTCAAAGATTAATAAACGGAAGCCCCTACTCAACTCGAACTACTTTGGTGACCCAAGGTAGTTGATCTTTTAGTGTTCGTTCGATTCCAAAGTTCATGGTCAGTTGCTTGCTCGGACAGGCGATGCAGGTTCCGCACAGCCGAACGGTGACCACGCCGTTGTCTTCGGAGACGAATTCAACGTTGCCGCCGTCGGCCTGCATCGCCGGCCGGACGAGCGACAGCGCTTGCTCAATTTGTTGCTGGGTTTCTTGCTGATCTGGTTTCATTTCTTTTGCCCTCTCTCTTTCGCTCCGGAAACCGTTCTCCGCGCTTCGCGCAATTTGTCCCAGAGCTTGGAATCCTCAGGGACCAGCTGGTGCCCAGCCACCTCCATCGGTTCGGCAACATGGGGCAGCTTGAAAACGTTTTTGACGAGACTGACCGCTTTGGAATTGGCGGCTTCCCTATCCAGGCCAAGATATTTTGCAGCGTTGGTAACGTCCGCTCGGCGATAGCACGACCACAGGACCAGATGCCCAAAGATTGTGAGCACCTCCCCTTCCAATGCCTGGTCGAGTTCCCTCAATTCTGATTCCTTCAAGTCGGAATAGGTTCCGCCATCCATTGCGATTTGGATAATCCTGGCCACCGCCGCGGCTTGGGGGTCGTTGGCAACGGCGATCGCAGGCGACGCTCCAGGACCATCGGGCCGCACGTCGCGCGAGTCTGGCTGTGTCTCCAACTCTTGCGGCGGTGGGCTGACAACATGACCCCGCCGTAGATAGTCTATAACTTCAGAGGGTAAATCTTGAATCTTAATCAGCGCCTGGTCCGAACCTTTGCTGGTTACCATCTCACCGATGATGCTCTCCAGCTGCCGCACATTGCCGGGAAAATCGAACTGCGCCAGTGCGTCCAACGCCTCATCCGTGATCTCGGAATTCTGAAGAAAGTGTCGCGCCAGTGGAATGATGTCTGCTTTGCGCTGAGCCAAGGGAGGAATGTCGATTTGAATTTGGCGCAAACGGTGATATAGGTCTTCCCGCAGCTTCTTGCTACTGACTAACTTATCCAAAGGCTCATTAGCTGCCGCAATGAATCGCAGATCGACATCGCGCAACTCGTGCTCGCCTTGCCGGAACAACTTTCCATTCTGAATCACACCCAAAAATCGCTGCTGAAGTTTCTCAGACGAATTCTGCAACTCGTCAAGGAAAATTGTTCCCTTGTGCGCGGCCTCAAAGCGACCTCCGCGATTGTCATCTGCACCTGTAAACGTTCCTTTGCGATGTCCAAATAACGTTTCTTCGAGGATCGTATCTGATTCCGCACCGCAGTCGAGACGGTAGAAACCATCGCTTTCGCTTGGCTTTCCATCAGCGATCCTCGTCGTGCAGCGCTCCGAGTTGACGTGGATGTACTCGGCGAGTGCCTGCTTACCAGCGCCGCTTTGTCCATAGATCAGGACATTCGGTTCTTTGTTGGCGATCGCCGCCTTAAGCGCTTGAGCATAGACGTCAATCATTGCGTCATCGGCGCAGATCACGTTCTTGGGCAGACCCAGAAGTTCTCTCTTGTTGCGGACCGTGAGATTGCGGGCGTTTTGAAGGAGCGTGAGGCGAAACAAGGCGTTGCCAATTCGTTCACTACTTAGCCCGCCGAGCTTGGGAACATATGGGATCTTGCCTTGGCGATCGATTCGTCCCTCGTGGTGTGCCGAGAGCATGACCAGCGGCAGACCAGGAAATGTCTTATGCAGATAGTCTCGAATCTGTAGACCAAAAAATCCAGAGGAATCACCTCCCTCGGAGTCAATGAACGCACCGTCGATGAAGATCAGCGACCATCGCCGGACATCTTCGTTCCAACCTCGTACGACAGCTTCACGGACGACGTCGATGGAGTTCCTCGTGCCACCGTCGGGAAGCAGTTCCTGACCCGTGCAGAACTCAGCCTCGGCGAGAACGTTCTTGATTCGCTTACTAACTTTGTGCTCAACAACCTGGTCGCTGTCAAGCCAGCGCAAACCGAGACGGACACAGTAACTCAACAACTGATCCGAGTGGGGCTGCGAGATTTGATCGTCAATAAACAAAACTCTTGGAATCATTGCAAAAAGATCCCCAAAGGTATTCGCTCCAGTTCTGTACAAAGCTGATGTCCACAATCCTTCGCGGCCAGAAAGTCATCTCGCACTAGACCTTCATCATCAGCGGTCTCGACGCACACTCTCAGGCAACGTTGAAACTCTTCGCAGTTGGCGAGAATGTCGCGGGAAGCTACCTCAAAACCGGATTCGGAGTGAACTTCCTTGATGCAACTGCGAAGCAGTTCGCGGACGTCGTCGGCTACGTCCGAGAGCACGTCCAGATCGACAAGCCTCGAGGGATCAAAATCATCCACCAGCGTGGCGGCGGCTTGACGAACCTGATCCGATTCTTGCAGGTATTTTTCACATGTTTCCGGAGACGCGATCAGATACGAGATGGAATCGAATTCGTTGCCGAGCCATTGATGCCTCAGAAAAGACGCACGACTGGCTGCTTGGCACGAAATGCACGTGAACTTGGAAATCTCGGCGCTGATCTTACCAGCGTTTTCTTCGGTCAATCCTTCGGCAGGAAGCTCTAAGGAAACGTTTGGTAGTTCTGTTCTGGCGTCCTCGTACACACGGTCCCTGATCGTCTCGAAGGCTTGCAAAACGGTCGCCACGTCACCGATTCGGCCCTGCTCGCTGAGTTGCGAAACCGACCTTGCGAACAGGTAAACAACCACTCGGTTTTTCACCTCGTCGACTTCTTTCGGGCAACACGATTCGACTATGCTCCAGTCCACTTCACCGCTCTCCACAACGTTATCGAAGAACCGGTCAAACGCCTTCAGGAAACGCTGTCCTTCGGAGGAGTTATTCGATTCAAACAACTGCCCCGAAAACACATGCACGTCACTGCCGTACTGCGTCTTGAGGCTGCCAACCGCTGTTTTGCCCAAGCCAGCCATCTGGGCGCCGCTCACAATTAACACTTTTCTTTTCGCTCCAACGTTCATTCTTAGTAGCTCGGCCGCAACCGAATCCAAGTCCTTCTCATAGGGATGGAACACGACCAAGGACGACTTGCCGCTGGGCGCGTCCTCAACCGACGGTAAGGTTCGACCAAGCCGCTCATCTTCATCCAAACCATATTGGTAAATCCGCATCTTTGCACCACCGTGTCACTCACCCCAACGACGTGTATCTTCGCCACGTCAGACTGATCTTGTTCTTGCCCTCGAACTGCATCTGCAAGTAAGAGGGACGCCCCTCGATTTGCCAGCGAAGAGAGAGGTCCACTCCCGAACTCAACTGGGCCTTTTTGTCGCCAAACAGAGTCAACACGTACTCCATGCTGCCACGGCGGTGGTACGCGGCGCCGCGCAATTGACGCTCCCTGGCGTCGATGGTTGTCTCGGCAAGTCTTTTCAGATTCGCGTTATCGAATTTGTGGTCTTGCTTCACGATAAGTCGCAACTCGAACTGCTCATAGCGCTTCCCCTCAGCATCTTCACCCTCTTCAAAGTCGCTCTCCACGCTGGAAAAATCACCATATTCTTGCCTCAACGAATCCAACGCCTCGATGGTGTCGATGGGACGCGTCGATGCAACCCATATCTGATAGTCATGTTTCTCTTGAAACCTCTGATGCAGCTTTCCTTCCTGGCTGCCGTCGGTCCACATGCTGACCGCGGCGCAAAGCATACTGCCGCGGAGGAAGGATCCGTTCTTCAACGACCCGTGATACCAGGCCCGCACGTGACCATACGCGTCCAGAATCTCATCAGCTGACGGATCGGCATTCACCAAGTTCGGCACATAGGTCGAAAGCGCCTTGGCGTGTAATTGCGCGTTAGGCAACGGGGAATTCAGCACCATCCGCATCTCGTCCCAAAGTGGACGCTTCGCGCCGTTGCTGTCCCCTAAGACCTTCAGGACCACTGTTGCGACATAATCCTTCAGTGCATCAACGCCTGATGAATCGGCAATGTCATCTTTGGTCCATTGGTGCTTGACCCGTACCGTGCCGACGCGATCGTTGACCTCAATCCGCCTGTCTTTGCCGTCCTTTTCGTCCGACGGAGGAAAACATTCCTCGGCCGCAAACCCACCGAAAATCAAACCTCCGGTGGGCGACAGCAGGGACTCCAGTTGCTGAACAACCGGCTTGGTCTCTCGCAACAAATCACACAGCTCAAAGGCAGCGCTGCGGATCGAAACAGAGACTCCCAACTGTTCTTGAATCGCCTCGACTTTTGTGAGCAGATTCTGCTCGCCTCGGGGCAGTAGCCCCTGAAACGAAAGCGTCCCACGGTGCGGGTCACCCAAAACATACTTGTACGCCATGACGTAACTGACACGGCGAAAAAAGTCGTCGTCATCACCCTCACCACTCGCTCGCGTCGTCTGCATCAACTCGGTCACAAGCCGCAGATCCGCTCCGAGAACGACCCCGTCCTCATCGACGCGAACGTAGGGAACAACCTTCGAACCTTCATTGGTCGATAACAGATAATTTCGCTCGTATTGCTGGATCTTTCCGATCGCTTCCTGGGTACTGAAGACTCGCTGCGACTTGTCATCAAGCTGCTCCGCAAGTTCAGCGAGGTGATTGGACGCGATGCTCATGATCTTATGAAATTCACCGTAAAGTCGTGCAGTGGCACTGTCGTTGAGGTCAAAAACTCGTTCGCTCAAAAAACGGTCCAAATCAATGGTCTGTTCGTCTTCAAACCCAAATACCAACCTGAATGTGTTGTTGACGCCCACGACTCGGAGCGTGTCGTTCTCTCGCCTGCCCCAAAACACGGGATTGACCATGATCATCGGATCAAAGACGTCACCCGGCTTGTTACCATCCAGCGTCATTACCCTGCTCTTTTTCTGGGAAGACTTGACCCAACAAACCGAATGCAAAAAAATGAGCCGAGATCAAACCCCGGACGGTTAGACTCGCACTCGTCAAGCACTATGCGTGCCAACATTGCTCGAATCTTGGTTATTTCTCTCAAGTCGTTTATGCACAATGGTTTAGGGTCGGAAATCAACATGCCACCCGGCAGGTCGCGCAGATACAAGTACCTGGACCTGCGATCCAAAAATCCAGACCCTGAGTCGCTATCTTTGGAACCTTGATATGGAAATGTCGACTGGGCTATCGATCGGAACGACTCAAAGCCCCGAAATCCGAGGCATGCAAGGCACAACCCAGGTTGACTGCCAGTTGGAGGTTGCCGAGATCATCGATCGTGAACCGCAAGCCCTGATGGGAGAGGGCCATGAAGATGACGCGCTCGAACCGCCCCAGGTCGAGGACTTTGGCGACAGCCAGCACTACCTCGTCGAGCAAGGTGAGTCGTCATTGACCACCACCGAATCGGCCGTGTCACCGCATGAAGTCGAGGACGACCAAGGTCCACCGCCGGACACTCAGATTCCGCTCCGTTCGCGGCCGCTGGTTCGCTTTCGCATTGATAAGTCGTATCGCGTCCATGAATTGATCAGTTATCGGAGGTATCGAAGGGAGATGGAAGTGGATCGCCTTCGACGCATCATCGCCCAACAGATTGCGCTGCATTTGCAGCGATATAACTACGCCCCGTCCGAGACCGGACAATGGTGTCACATTCCCGCATTAACGATGGACGACATTCCCGCTCATCTCGATAGCGAGGCGGACAGGAGGCGGCTGGCCTCGGCGCTGAAGAGTAGCCCCAAACGACTGAAGCGATTCGCGATCCTGCTGCCCAATGGCGAAGCGGTCTCTGTCGAGGCAATCAATACGAGAGTCTTCAAGAAAAAGGGTGAGCACGACGCTACCTTGGCGGGTGTGCTAAGGTTGCACTCGAATCCCGAGGGTATCGATCAGGTCTGCGGCCGAGTCTGGACACACCAGAATAAAACGAAGCTCAATCGAAACATCCGGGATCGCCGAAGGCGGCATGCTGAGAAACGCGAAAAGCCGAAGCCTCGATAGATGTAACCATGGAACGCTGATTGCCGATGCTGCGAAATAGCGAACTGCTCCAATCGAAACTATCGTTACTATCTTCACTGGGGTCGATTCTAAAGCCGGACAGCGAAGGTCTGTTTGATTTCTACGGTCGCAAGTGTGTCCTTCCCTATCTGCGTTTACAGTGCACGATCGACGACGATTTAGGCCCACTTCAGAGTCCACCGGCTCCTTTTGATCCAGAGACTTGGGCAAGCATTGAACGTGGTTGGACGCGATTCTTTCGAGCCGACCAGGTGATTGACTGGCTGGCGGATCACCACCGATCCGATAACGACCTTCTTACCGAGGCGATCAACCGGTGGTTGAGCGTCTCCCTTGTCCCGATTGACGATCAACTGATCGACCGAAAACAGGTACTCGATCGTCGGGTCGAGGCGATTCGGCTCCATTTGATGCCCAATCCCCACAAATCCGAACCTTTGATTTTCCACTGGACTCGGCGGGTTCGTCGCAACCGTGGACGAGTCGTTCACCGTTCGCTGCGTGCGAAAGTCGACGGTCTTGACGTCGTTCATACGCCCGAGAGCGCACGAGCTGGGTTCACACGATACTTGTCGATCGGATGGGAGATCGGTGATGACGGGCGAATTGTCAATACTCGCGATGACAACGAGTGCTGCTGGGGGCCGGGGACATTGCCGATTCCCTTTCGGACGCACAACGAACCGCGGCGGGTGATGCTTGGAGCATCCTTTCAGTCCCGAGCCGTCGACGTGAAAGAGGACGACAGTGAATCGAATTTAGATTACCTGGAACGTGTAAAGGACAACTATCGAGAGTTCAATCTCACGCCCGAAGCCTGGGTACCTCCGGGAATCGTTCTCAATGCAAGTTTTTCGACCGACGCCGGCTGGACGCACGAAGATGCTTTCGTCGTCAGCCAGTCGGCCGCCAAGAAACTAACCAGCATCGTCGAGTCGCTTTATCGGGTACGCATTCCCAACCTCGCGCACCGAGTCGAGGTACAAATGGACGAGGGATCCGAGGTGCAAGCGGGCGACAGCTTAGTCAAAGCGTACGTTGACCTGTTTGCATTGGGGTACGACATCGTGGAAATCGAGGATGAATATCCCGACGGATGGCAGGAGCTGAGGCTGCTGCGAAACGTGGCAAAACACTCCGGCGTCATCACGGAGCACACATGCCGTGAAAGTAGATCTCCGCGGTTCAAGCAGACACACGAGTTCAGGATTCGCCACGAGCACGCGTTGGAAGTCGGCGACAAGCTGGCAACCGCGCACGGATTGAAGGGGGTCGTTTCTCAGATTCGTCCCGACGATCAACTCGCCCGCTTCGACATCATCGTCAATCCCGTCAGCATCATTCGGCGAAAGGCGGTTGGGCAGCTACAAGAGGCTACAGAAGGAAAATACAGCGAATCGGGAACCACATCGGTTGAGGGTGGATCGATCCGCATTCTGCGCCAGCCCCAAGATGCTGCTCCCCGCTGCCGGGCGCGGGGCGCGAGCAAACCGAAGCTGCGAATCCGCAGCGAGTTCGACCGCGCGGGCGACGACGAGAATCGATCTAAAAAGGAGTCGGCGTCCAACCGGGGTCAACGATACGGCGAAATGGAATTTGCGGCGCTGATGGCTCACGGGGCCGACGCGATTGCCGCGGAATTGCTTTCGATCGATCGCTGCTGCGACCCCTGGATCTGGTATGAGCACCACTTGAACCTTGATGCGAACGTCAAAACACTCGTTCGAAACGCGGTGAATCGCCATTTAGCAACGTTGGGGCTCCATTTGTCCGAAGGGCACATTGCGACCATCCGATCCAAGGACGACGGCACCATTATCTTGGCTGCGCTGCGCGGATCGGAACCGCTGGTCGAACCTGAGCCCGACTGGGGCCCCGAGGATCTGCTCGAGGATTACGAGTGGTTCCGGCGAAACCCCAAGTCCCATATCAAGCTTCCCTATTCGGAGGGGCTCGATGTCTCCATGCAGTTCGATTCGCTGGTTCAGCAGTTCAACGTTCGCTCGGTCTGCGTTCTGCCGCCTTGGTTGCGGCCCTCGACTCAGGTCACCCGCCATCCCTTGACCAAGGCGTACGCCAACCTGCTGAGCCGATTAAAACTGATGGGCGGTAAGCCCACCGACGCCGATGTGGCGAGCGTCCGAGACATCCTTTGGCAGACTCAGTCAGCACTCTCTGGCAAAACTGGTTTCGTGAGGCGGCAGATTCTCGGCCGTCGGTTGAACCGATCGGCACGTGCGGTGATCGTGCCGCGTCCCGACTTGCGGATCGATCAGATATCCATTCCTCGAGACGTTGCCGACGAACTTTTCGATCAGCCGTGCGAACAAGACCCCCGTCGAATCGTCTTGGTCAATCGAAATCCGACGCTGCACAAGCGAGGGTTGTTGGCACTCGTTCCCGTCATCAACGAGAATCCTCGCGAGCGTGTTTTTGGACTGCCGTTGGGAGTATTGAATGTTCTCAATGCCGACTTTGATGGTGACCAGGCCAGTATTGTCGCCCTTGAATCCGACGAAGCGATCGATCAAGCCCACCGGTTGCTGCGTCCCGGGTGCCCGGCGCTGCGGACGGACCCTTACCGCAATGATTCCCCTGCGTTTCCGCTGGTCAAGGAACTGGGCGAGGATAAAGTGCAGGAGCTGCGAGTTGCCGAGGCGAACCTACCCGACGAGAGTTGGCGCGACGCCTATTCGGAGATGGTTAATCGTCAGATCACAAAGCTCGCAAGCGATCACGGCTGGAACTGCCGTACGATCGCGGAGGAGACGGAAAAGGAGGAGTTTCAGTCGCTGAAGAGCGGGATCAGCGTCGCCGACTGGCTGGACATGGCCCGGCAGATTATGGAAGACAAGATTCTTCACGCGGCAGACAAGAAGGGGCTCGTCGGCGGAATCATGCGGCGGCACTTCTACCGGCGCCGCTTTGAATCAACCGAACAGTTTGGAAATGCGGTCACGGCGCTGCAAGCCATCACCGAGAAGCTGACCCAGGAGGCACTCTCGGTGAAATCGAGTGGGAGTGATCACGCCACGCAAAAGAGAGAAAGTAGTCCTTGGCAAGACGCGGATCGATACCTTGCTGACGTAGCGGACTTGCCGGAACAACTTGCCAAGTGGCTTTCCGAATTTCTCGACGATTCGTTTGAGTCCGCAAAGCTTGTCCAAGACCTGGGGCGTAGTGACGAACCTAGCGGTCTCCTGGCTTGGTTAGCGACACCGTCCCCCAAACGTCTCTTCGAGCTCGCCCAGGTCGGCACTGCGAATCGGGCTGATGTCAACGCCGACGATCCGCGCATCGGCTGGTTCTTCGATCTGAGTTAAAAGAAGCAAGAGAAGATCGAAAACGAAGTCGCAGGGTTTGTGCAAGACCACGTCGCATGAGCGGCATGATCTTGCGCCCCCATCCCCTACCACGGCAATATCGGAATCAGAGGACCGGCGGCTTACCGGATCTCGTAGTGCCCCGATTCTTCCGAACGGACGCCCAATTGATACGCGTCCTCTGGTTGTGCACCCTGACAGCCGTGATCACCAAAATAGCTGGCGATCTCGCCGACAATGTCGTCGTTCTGATCGAGATCGATATCGTTGAGGGCGATATCCTCTGCGTTGAGCACACGCTCCGCGACATTCAGCCTGGTGCGAATGTGGTCGACCAGCTCTCGGGCTCGGCCAAGCTGCGTGGCGTCCAACTCCATGTTGCTGG
>JBCCYK010000148.1:0-16188 GCA_039189905.1 Planctomycetota bacterium | reverse complement strand
TGTTCCGATACCAAAAAGCAGTGTTCGGACGGCAAGTTTGCCAGCGTCGTTGACCGCGATGTCACCTGCCCGAGCGATCCGGAGCGCGGCGTACACGACCGCTTCGATCGCGGCCACAATCCATGCCGTGGGAATGTCAGCTGCGATTGCCCCTTCCGCTTTTGCGTTGTCAATGAGCTGAGCGAGTTCCGCGTTCTGGCGAGCGATCTCCTTTGCGACACTCAGTTCTTCCCAGACTTCGGACTGGGTCCAGAGGAAATGCCAGCGGTCGCCCATCGGCACCAAGGCCTCCACGCAGGCTCGGAGTGCTTCCAACGACGTTCGCGCGTTCTTGGCCGCCCGTTCGCAGGCCTCATCCATCTCCGCGAGGGACCGGATGGCGATCTCCTTGAGCAGTTCCTCGCGCGTCCCAATCAGCCGATGAAGCGTGACACGCTTCACCCCTGCTTCCGCTGCGATCTCGGACAAGTTCGCAGCAGGGTTGGTTGCAAGCACACGGATGGCGGCCTCAACAAGCGACTCTCGGGTGGTTTCTGGCGGCTTTCGCATGATACATCAATGTATCATTTGTTTCATGGCAGTCAAGTCGTCATGCGGCGTGCTTTCGGAACCCTGTTCCCGATCCACAGCGACGGTTGAGGACGGCGATTGGGGAACACCAGCGACTTGGGAAACCTGTTGAGTCGCAAACAGCAGTGTCGGCGCGAGGATCAAGACGACGGCGGTGGCGAACACCAGGCCGAAAGCGAGACTGGTCGCCATCGGGATCAAGACGAGTGCCTGTCGTTGTGTTTCCAACAGGATGGGCAGAACACCAGCAATGGTCGTGATGGAAGTGAGGATGACTGGGCGAAACCGTCGACGACCCGCGTCGAGGATCGCCCTCTGAACCGGCAGACCTTCTCGCAGCCGCATGTTGATGAAATCAATCAGGACGATCGAGTCATTGATGACGATCCCGGAAAGTGCGATCAGGCCGTAGATGCTGAAGAGCGTCAGCGGTAACTGCATCCAGAGATGTCCCGCGATCGCCCCAATGAATCCGAATGGGATGATCGATAACACAAGCACCGGCTGGACGTAGGATTTGAATTCGATCGTCAGCAGCAGATACATCGCGACCATGACCATGACGAAACCTAGGAGGATGCTCCACATGGATTCATCCGTTTGTTCTTGCTGGCCACGCCAACGAACGCGGACGCTAGGAAACGCTTCCAGTAGCGATGGGATGAAGGACTCCTTCAGATCCGTGACGATGTTCATCGCGTTCGTTTGCTGTTCATCGATATCGGCGGATATTGTGATGGCACGCATCTGATCCGTGCGGTAGATCAATGAATCTGTTCTGGCAACTTCAATGTCGGCCAGCTCTGTGATGGGAAATATGTGACCGTCAGAGGTTCGATGACGGATCTGGCGAAAGTCGGCGAGCGAGTCTCGTTGGTCGCCGGGGTAGCGAACACGCAGCTCGACTTCGTGTCGATCACGCTGCAATCGCATGACTTCATCGCCGTAGTAGGCTGACCGGACAGTTTGAGACAGTTCCGCCAGTGAGACACCCATCGACCGAGCTTGATCTCGAATCTTCAAGCGATACTCATACTTGCCGGGCTTCGATCCCGCCGTCACATCAAAGACACCGGGATACTCGTTGAGTCGATCGGACGTTCTGACGACGGCGCCGCGTAGATCGGCGATGTCATCGCTCCCGGCCAACAAGGTGACTTCGATGGGGGCCGCAGCGGGCCCACGCGGACCCGTGCCGAAGACCAACACATCCGTTCCTGGAAATTCGCCTGCTCGCTTTCGCCAGCGGTCGATGATCTCGTTGGCCGATACCGTTCGCATGCCGGAATCGATGAGTGAAACCGTGATGCTGCCGACATGACTTCCAGTCGACACATCTCCGGTTGAGCTTGCGCCAAAGCCCGCGGCCCGATGTGTTGCCAGGATGAGCCCATCCTCGCGATCGCTGGCCCCCTCCTCGGCGAGTTCCCTGCTAACCTCCGCAAGGGCGGTTTCGATCCGCTTCGTCGCTTCATCCGTGACCGACGCTGGAGTTCCGTTCGGGTATGCGAGTAGCACCGAAAGCACATTGGAGTCGACGCGAGGCAAGACAACAAAAGGAACAAGTCCGCTGCGAACGATTCCGGCAGAGACTACCAGTAGGCCCATCGCCAACGCGATCACTAACGCGGGGTTGACCAGTGATCTCGCCAAAATCGGCACGTAGCATCGTTCAATAAACCCATCCAACAAATAGGATAAGCGTCCATTGAGAAGTCGGAACAGGGCAGCGACAAAATGAAGGGGAGTGAGAAGCCAACCGACAAAGGATAAAAAGAGGTTCCGTCGGTGAGCCAGATGCGATGGTAAGATCGTGACACTTTCCACCAGCGAAACCACTAGCATCGCGATCACGGCGAGTGGCAACACCGTCGTGAATCGCCCGAGGCGCCCCGTCACGAATAGCAGGGGCAGAAAGGCGATCACCGTGGTTGTTACGGATACGATGACGGATGGCATCACCTCCAGCGTCCCGTCGATGGCGGCGCTTCGATAATCCTTTCCGAGCGAACGATGCACGTAGATGTTCTCGCCAATAACAATCGCATCGTCGACAACGATTCCCAACGCAATCAGAAACGCAAAGAGCGAAGTGAGGTTCAGCGTTTGGCCAGTGAAGTACATGAGGACGCCCGCACCGCAGATTGCGATTGGAATTCCCATCGCCACCCAATACGCGAGTCGCATTTCAAGAAACAAGGCAAGCAGAATGAAAACCAGAAGCAATCCCTGCCAACCGTTCTTGAGCATCAATGACAGGCGATCACGAACGTCATCGCTACGGTCGCGATAGGCCACCATCGAGTAGCCGTCGGGAAGAACTGCCGTTTCGAGGTACGCGTAGACATCGCGTCCGACCTCCAGCAGATCTTCTGTTTGGGTGGTGTTGATTGAGATGGCGATGCCCGGTCGACCGTTGATGCGACTGATGGCCGTCGAGTCGGAGAAGGCGTCTCGAACGGTTCCGAGATCACTGAGCCTGAGAGTCAATCCGCTGGCAGTGTTGATGATCGGGAGTTGCGCGATTCCGGCGCCGACATTGCTGCGGTTGGAACCACGCAAGAGAATCTCCTGCGATGCACTTCGGAGTGTTCCGCCGGGAATTTCGACGTTTTCTTCCCGGATCGTCTGCGCAACATCCGAAAGTGTCAAGCCATACTGCCGAAGCGTGTCCTCACGCAGTTCAACATCCATCTGAAATTCAGGCACGCCAAGTAACTCGACCTGCGAGATGCTTTCGTGACGCAATAGGTCGTCTCGGACGCGTTCTGCAACACGGCGCAGTTCCATCGCCGATGCGATTGAGTCGGCATCAGGCCCGGTGACTCCGATTTGAATGGCCGTCGTGTTGGGGACGCGCTGGCGAATCAACGGGGCTTCCGCCAGCAGTGGAAAGCTGGGGATCTGATCGACCGCCGCCCTCACTTCGCCCAGAATTTGCTGAACATCGTTCTGGCTGACGCTCGCGTCCAGGACAAGTCGCACGTTGCCAGAGCCCTCGGACGCCGTGGCGTTGATCTCGTCAATACCATGGATGGAGGCGACCGCTGACTCAATCTTCTCGCAAATCGCTTCTTCGACATCCTCGGGGCTCGCGCCAGGATACGCGACACGGATTTCGATTTCGTCGAGGTCGTAGTAGGGCCAAAACTCGCGCTGCATCGAGGCCATGCACCATGTTCCCGCGGCAAGCAGTGCGATCAGCGCGACATTCATGGCGGGGGTGTTACCGACTGCCCAGCGGACGATCGACTTCATGGAGCGCTTCCTCCCACTCTGGCGGCCCGCGTCGTGATTGCGGGGCGACCGACGTCACGCGTCACTCTCGATATTGAATCAGGGACTTCGGTTCGCGTTCTTACCGGCAGTCCCTCTTTCGCGTTCGCGATAGGTGACACGATGACAAGGTCCCCCAGTTCGATTCTGGGTGTTTCCGATTCGATGATGGCGGTTCCCTTGCGGCACAGAATGGTTTTGACAGGAATCGGTTGGAGCTTTCCATCTCGCATCAGCCAAACGGAGCCATCAGCGCGGATCGCTTGCTCGGGAACCTGAAGCAAGGAGCGATCAGGTTGACACCGTACCTGAACGTTCACGAACATCCCGGTCATCAAGGGAACCCGAGCCGCTTTCGCCGACGCAATGCCATGACCCTCCACCAACACACGGCAAGCAACGGTTCTTGTGGTTTCATCCAGACCAGCCCCGTGTTGGCGTATCAACTGGCCAGGCAAGATGTGAATCTTGCTTCCGGCGTTGTATGTCACGACGGCAGCGACTGGTCGAAGGCGTCGAGGCGCGCTCGGCTCGTCAACGCTGGGCCCGCCAACACTTAAACGTTGTGAGCGACTGTTCCAAACCCAAGCCATCTCGTCGAGCTTCAGGTGACAGTGGACTTCGAGACAGCCGGATTCTTCGATGGAAACGAGTTGATCACCAGCCTGCACCATGGCGTGCTCTTCCTGTGGAGCAGCAATGATGATCCCATCCATGGGCGATGTGATTTCCGCAGCGAGTTGATCGAGCTTGGCTTCGTCAAGCTGAACTCGTGCCAGCTCTTCGGCCAACTCCTGCTCAGCGAGTTCAATCTCATGCGAACGTTGTTGCCCCTCCAGTTGCTCAATCGCCAGTCTCGCATCCAATTCCTGCTTCTCAACGAAGCTCACTTCTGAAACAGAAGTGGCTCGCGATTGCTGGAGCTTTCGGATGCGTTCCACATCGGCCTGCAAAATTTGGTGAGACTTGCGGGCGAGGCCCAGTTGCTTCGCAAGGTTGGTCTGCCGTTGCCGAGTCCGCTCCAGTCCTGTTCGCGTCTGTTTGAGGACAACCTGAAGACGCTGCACAGCCAAGGCGAAACGCTGCGGATCGATCTTGATGAGCGTTTCGCCGGCTCGCACGTTCTCGCCAGTGCGAAGGTTGGGGTGCTTGAAAACGATTCGCCCCTTCACCTCGGATGCGATGGACAAGACGCGATGCGGAACAACCTCGCCGGTGGTTTCAATGACCAGCGGGCCGTCCAGCGTTCGAACTTCGGCTGTGTCAACAACGGTGGCCCGTGGAGCTGTCCTTGGCTTCCTCGTCACCTCGGGCCGAGAACCCAAGGCGTAGAACGCAACGCCGCTGCCCACCAGAATCATGGTTGGCAGGATTTGGTGGGTGATCCAACGGCGTTTGAAAGGAGGTCGAGCCATCGCCTACAATCCCGCTTAGTTGCGTTGTCCGCGGTTTTGCCCGCCACCTTTTTGGCCTCCTTTTCGCCTGTCGCGAGTGGCGGAAGGATCGTAGTTTGGGTTTGAGGGCGATGGGATCGCAGCTGCAGTGTCTCTCTGCCACGACCTCAGGCGTGCGTAGAGTTCGTTGGCTTTTACCGATTCGGATGACGCCAAGTTGCGCGACTCGCCAATGTCGTTTGCAAGGTTGTAGAGCTCGATACTTTGGTCTTCATAATGCTCGATCAGCTTCCAATCACCCATTCGAATCGCGCTGGATGGCTTTCCACGGCCGACATAGCTTGGGAAGTGCCAATAGACGGCGTCGCGTTCCACTTCTCCGGTTTGCTGTAGCACAGGGACAAAACTCACCCCGTCCAGCTTCAGATCTGGACGCTTGATCCCCGCAGCTTCCAACATGGTTGGGTAGAAGTCCATGCCGAGAATGGGTGTGTCACAGGTGCGGCCCGTGTCCTGGATACCAGACCACCACACGCAGGCAGGAACACGGATGCCGCCTTCGTAGAGTGCTCCCTTACTGCCGTTGAGCGGGGCAACGAACTGCGGCGTGCCACCATTATCCGAGGTGAAGATGACCATGGTGTTGTCATCAAGCTCAAGCCGCTTGAGAGTGTCCATGATGCGACCCACGTTCTGATCGACGACGTCAATCATCGCCGCATAGACCGCATCCGCGTCTGGATTTCTCGTGCCCTTCGCTTTCTGTTCGTACTTGGCAACGAGATCGGCTTTCGGTTGGAACGGGGCGTGAATGGCGTGATACGGCAGATAGAGAAAGAACGGATGGTCTCGGTTGCTTTCGATGAAATCGATCCCCTGATCCGTGAAGACGTCCGTAATGAACTTGCCGTCCTTGTCAAAGTAGGCTTGCCGATCAAATCCGCAGTCCTGGGGTTTCCTGTAGATGTCAAATCCCTGACCTGTCGCAGTGCTGGGGCCGGAGTGGCCTCTCCCAAGGTTCCACATTCCAAAGGCAGCGGTCGCGTACCCAGCGTCCTTCAAACACTCAGCGATGGTCACGACTTCGGTGTCCATTGTGTCTTTGCTACGGGCCGCAAGGATCCTGTGATGTGCCGAGCCCGGTGCGTGTCGTTCGTCAACGACGGTGTAGATGCCGTGCCTGGGTGGGTACTGCCCTGACATGATGCAGGCTCGGCTGGGGGCGCAGTTGGGAGCACTGGCGTAGGCTTGGCTGAAGATGAGCCCTTCCCGAGCAAGTCGGTCGGTGTTTGGAGTCTCGATGAAGTCGTTCCCTGCGAAACCCATGTCTTTCCAACCCATGTCGTCGATAAGAATGAAGACGAAGTTCGGTCGTTCGTGGGTCTTGTCGCGCATGGTTGCGACAGGCGTTGCACTTGCCGGCGAATCGATAAGGCCTTGTCGCATGCTCTTGGAAGCGGACGTTTGGTCTGACCGACTGCGACGATCTTCCTGCTGTCCCGTTCGCCCGTCGGGTGTACGTCTCGAAGCATTGAGTTCGGCCAGTGTGATCTTCCCGTCCGCATCGGAATCGATTTTCTCGAACATCTTTGTCGCGTTGTCGACAACTTCTTTCCGAGACACTACGCCATCGTGGTCTCGGTCCAATTCGCTCGCGTGCCCTCGAAGAAAGCCTCCCATCGCGGAGCGAACAACTCCTCTCGCCTTTAGCTCCGAATCAGACACTTCCTCGTTGCGATCGGCGTCATAGCCACCAAACGCGTTCTCCGCTTCGCCAATGATCTCGTTGCGGCTGGTAATGCCGTCTTCGTTCAAATCAATCTCCTTGGCGTGCACGACGATCCAGGGCTGACGCGGTCCGTCGTTGGGTTGCGGTCCACGTGGTCCACCGGGACGGCGAACGCCAGGTTGATTTGGACGACTGTCCTGCGGCTGACGACTTCCCTTCGGGGCATCTAGATCGCGGCCACCTTGTTGACGTTTGTCCTGTGGCCGCTGTTCTTCCATGCGGTGCCCGCCAGGGCCACGAAGTTCCTCGCCGGTCAGTTGTCCGTCTCGGTTGTCGTCGAGTGATAAAAGTGCGACGGCGGCTTTCTGCATCTCAGTCTTGTCGATGATCCCGTCACCGTTGCCGTCCAGTGCCCGCAGGATTGGATTCCGGCCACCGCCTTGACGCTGATCGCCTTGACGTGGATCTCCACCGCGACGTTGCCCACGCTGGTTATCGCCTCGCCCACCTCTTGATTCACGATCAGTGGCTTCGTTTCGCGGGGCACGTTTTTCGTCTGGTGACGGAGCTCCGTTGCGACGGTCCGCATCGCCGCCCTCGCGTGGTTCACGAGGCTGGTACGTCTCCGTGAGCGTGCCCTTCTGTGACACGAAGTTGAATGTGACTAACCCGTCATCCGCCACCGTGTAATCCACTGACCTTTCGTCACCATTCACCGCGTAAACGACGGTGTAACGATCAGGCGTCGGATGCTCAAAACCAGTGATGCGGGCACCTTTCAATCCGCTCAACGAGGGACGCAGCGGCCTGGCTCTTGGTTGCGGATCAACTTGGCCGTTTCGCTCCACGACCTCGCCGTAGAATCCGCCGTTCAGATAGGGAAACGTCTTCGTTGCGTGATAGTGATATTTCCCATCCGGTCCTTTGTGCCCATTCAACCAGTCGAGGTCGCTTGGAGGTTTCCCGTTCGGGTCGTTGTAGCTATAGATCGGGTAACCATCGAGGGCGACCGCGACGGGGTTTCCTGCCCCAACAAGCTTCTCCAAATGCACTGGCGCGATGTGATAGTGATAGTCGTCCGCTCGACCGCAATGCCCGCCCCACTGATCCAGTTCGCCATTCTTGAGCGTGTCGGTTGTGCCATCATTCTTGATCGGATTGAAGATCGGTACCCCGTTCACGGCCAACGCAATCGCCCCACGAAAAAAGTGCTCCTTCGTCGACATCGGGTTCTTCGCCTGCACGGGGTTGAGGGGAATCCGCCAGGCGTTGTCGCCCACATACGACTGGGGAAGTGGCACCTGTTGTTGCCACGCGGTGATGCCGACCATCATCGGATGAGCCGGCATGCCATTGGATTCAACGAAGAGATAGTCTTTGTCGAATCGCACGCGGACGGTTTCATGGAAGGGTTCAAACAACTTGGCCAGCTCGGGCGTCTCTGATTCGACAGGCTTCTGAAACGCGACCAGATGGTGTTTCGGAGATTCGGTGTTCAGTCTAAGGATTGTTCTTTGCGTTTCAGACGAAGGTGCATGAGAGTGACCCTCGTGAGCCATCCCAACCGATGTCATGCACAGCAGCAGACCAATGGACAGAAGCGTTTTCATGTGTGTGCTCGCGTTGTTTTTCGAGTCATCTGAGGATGGATTTTCTGTGTGAATGGATGCCAGCAGCTCAACGGCGTTCGTCCTGACCGGTCGTGCTATTTTGGGCGCGTCGACGTTGACCTCGACCACCGCGCTGCTTGCCGCTCGAACCTCTTGGCCCGCGATTGAACCCAAACGTGCTGGAACCCATGTTTGCGGGAACAAGTTGGACGACGTATCCCTGCGTGAGCGCCTTGCACATGGTGTCCGTGCAACCGAAGTAGTGCATCGAAAGACCGAACGATGCACCGGGTGAATCACTCTCGATGTCGACCCAGAACTGGCGGGGCTCCACATCTCGGTCACCCGGCCCCTTCTTGGCATTCGCTTCCAAGGGTGTCGCTTCGACGCCTTCGGGTAACTGCAGCGAGTACTTCATGGGCTCGGTCAGATTGTTCCAGTGCACGCCATGAATGGGATCGGGATAGAAACCGAGAAAGAGTCGGCCCGTTCCGGTTTCCAGCAACGCGTCGTCCGCTTCCGCCCGCAGTTTGACGTAGTAGGTCTCCAACGCGGATTGAGGCGTGGTGGACACAATGACCAAACCGTCCGGTCTTTGAACTTGTGTTTCAGTGTCGATGTTCTCTGGTTGGCGAGGCCTTGGAAGTCGCGGCAAGTCCAGATCACTCGCGAGGGTCCGATGAGCCGTTTCACCGACATGTTCGGCCAACGCTTTGCGAAGACTCGGCCCATCCAATCGGTCAGCCGCGAAGAGGATGTTGCCTTGTGGTGACACCAGATACATCGAGTTGCTACCCGACCTCAGTTTGTCACGAAGCTGATTGTCGATCGTGTCCGCTATCCAAGAGACCGTTGTCCCCAACACCTTGCGAGCTGTCGCGAGTTGAAGCAATCGCTCCTCCATATTCTGCGCTTCGACGTAGCCGTTTAGCTCTGGGTGTCGCAACGACTTGTAGAAATAGAAGAACTGGACTCCCTTCGATGAATAGTCTTGGCTCGCGGCTTCGACTTCGGCGTAGCCGCGATGAAACTGGGGACAGGTCAGACAACCAGCAACCAGTACGGTGTACGCCCCATTGCAGAGCTCCCGAAGTTTGACTTCCGTGCCATCGGCCAGGTATGCGTCAAGATCGGGCAAGCGTGTGCCTTGCAATACCCCACCACTCTGCCGGCTCCCGTAGCGCCGAACATCGGTTCTTCCCGCGTCACGAATCTGGGCGCACGCATGCATCCCGTGCGTGGCGATGGTCAGCAAGAGGGCTATCCGGAACGGTAATGACTTCATCGCGTATCACCACAAGAGTTGTTTATTCTCGCCTACAGTTGCAATTCCGATCACGGCTGATCGGCGTTGGAGCGTCGACCGCCACCGCCACGACGACCTCCGGGTCCGCGACGGCCGCCACCCTGGGGGACCACATCCGTCAAGCCACGAAAATCGGGGCGATCCTCTCCGTCTGGTGGTGACTCCACAACAGTGCGGAACAACACGAGATTGTCCAACTTGATGTCGTCCGACCAGATGAATCGCGCACCCTGGAAGTCATGTTCAAAGAAGGGTGACTTCGGACCGATTTCTTCTTCCGTGAACTCTTTCGCGCTGGGCCATTCACGGTCATCGAAGTCAACGGTGAACCAGTCATTCGGAACAGGAATGCGTTCGACACGTGGGTTCTTTGTGTCGCCATTGATTGGCCCCCACGAGAACGCCTTGGCTTTCCAAGAGGCATTCGTGACTGTGCCGTCGCCGAGCTTCAAGATGAAGCCACCGTCACCGACGTTGGTATTGGCGTACTCCATCCCCGTCACGGGATCCGCATTGTCAATCCCCATCACGGCGATCGTCATAGGATATGCCGGCAATACATCAACTGAAACGACGTTGTGCGGAACGAAGGCAATCGAATCAACCGCGACGAGCTCGCCGTTGATGTAGAGTTTGAATGCGTTGTCCGCATAGACATTCGCTCGAACGGTGTCCTCAATGCGAGGTTTGCGAGGCGGTTGTTGCGCGTCGGCCGTTGAGATCACCGCAAACGTAGCAATGACCGCAATCGAAAAGGCTTCTTTCATTTGATGTTCTCCGTCCACTGTTGCGAGAGTCTGATACTTGTTTTGTGCGGGCGCGTACCGATAGCGGCAGGTTTGATTGCTGGCCACCACGATCGGCAAAGAACCGGTTAGTCGAGAATCACTTTCCGCTCAGGTTCGTGATGCGATCGATGAGAGAAGAAATCGGCGGGCAATTCGGACTGGTCAATCAATTTCAGTCGCAAGCTCTTAGGGCCACCTCCACCACGCGGGAGCCCTTCGAGCAGCATTTCATGAACGGTACCTGATTCGCGATCGAACCAGAGTTCGACTCGCTTCGGGCCACGCACTTCACGCGACCTGCGAACGCCAATCAGCTGCGACAAAGGATGTGACTCCCCCACGCCCAGTGGTTCATCACCCCGTTCCATGTCGTATCCAGTCGTTAACTGCGACAACAGCGCGTGAACACTGAGAAAAGGAATGTCTTGTTGTTGACCAGGAACACCACCGCGAAACCGGCCGAGATCGGAGCTGATGTGGACCGGGCCCGTTTCTCGAAAGGCCCAGCTTTGCATTCCGTCGCTACCGGAGGTTCGCTTCTCTCCCGATTTAAGCGTCACCGTCATCGCATACTGATTCGCACCGCGAACATAAAGAGTCGCACCATCAAGCTGTTTCTTGGTTTCGCGGTCCCATGCTTCCTGTGATAGCTGTCGGGGACGTTTCTCATTGGAGTATTCTTCAACGATCGCGATGCTGTAAGTTCGGTCGAATGGTCTCGCTGCGGCTTCCATCACCCTCTCAAGGGACGCCATCGCTGCGGAAACATTTTGGTTCGGGCCAAACAGAGCGAACATCATCATGATCGTCGCTGCCACCGCCAGAGCCGAGGTCAGAAGTGCAACGCGGCGACCTCTTGTCGGGCCAACAGACACGTTTCTGCCCACATGCGATGAAGCAGTCTCACGATCGATTTCTCGCATCACAGCAGAAACGCGGTTCATTTCCTCGGCATCGTCACGGTTGCTCATGTCAGTCAACAAGCCATGAACGAGGAGCGAATCCGCGATCTCGTGTGGTGCTTCACTCGCTAAGAGTTCGCCTTCAACCAAGGTGCCCTTATCCGCACCGTCAAACCAATCGGAAAGCAGAGTCTCAAGTTGCCCAGTCATGAAGCGGCCTCCGCAGCTGACAAGACGCCTTTCATTTTCAGACACTTGGCCAGCATCTGACGCCCGCGCTGCAATCGTTTCTTGCACGCTTCCAGGCTTGTTTCCAAGCTTTCCGCAAGGTCACCGAGCGAGTAACCGTTAAAGTAACGGCCGGTCACGACGAGCTTTTGGCGCTCAGGCAATTGAGCGATGCAGGCATGCAGCGCCGCAACTTTGTCATCCCATGTGTCACCCGCAAGCAGGTTGATGCTTTCAAAGTGGCGGTCGACAACGTTCAAGACGGCCTCCTGAAGCACAACCGGCGCGACTTTCTGCTTTCGGTAGTGGGCCATCACCAGGCGTGACGCAATTCCCCTCAACCAGGGACCGAATGGGCGATCCAGGTCGCATTCATCGAGCCGTCGCCACGCGACAACCATCGTCTCTTGGAACAGATCGTCGACCGCAGTCTCATCCTGGACCAGACTACGGAGATAGACCAGGAGCATCCGCGAGTTCTCGCGAACAAGAATCTCGAATAGGTTCCGTGCTTTCGGGTCCAAAATCGTTTCCAATTGAGTCGCTCGTGAATTTGTGGCCACCCTTACTGTCGCCAGGGTCCACGAGGGGACATAAATCTGCGAATTAAGATCAAAGCGGCGATCGGCCTGACAACCAACGCGAGATGCAAGCATGCTATCCATTGCGGTTGGCCAGGAACGGGCGATTCTTCCGGGAGCCACTAGACCGCTGAAGCCTTGACTCCACCACCGCACCTAGCATCAAAACCGGAAGAATTCTGGGAACGCCCATGGATCTGCATGAACAAGTCTGGAGCCGCTTGCGTGACAATGGGCGGCATCACGTTGGCATCAACGGGCTCGACTGCTCGGGGAAGTCGACGTTCGCCGAGTCGTTCCAGACGTTTCTGTCAACCAAGGGGATCTCGTCCGTGATCCTGCGCGTAGATGACTACAACGATCGCGGTTTTCAGAAACGCTTCTACCAAGAGTACATCGATCTCGGTCTCGGTCGCCACGGCGTTGATCTGGAAGACTACTACAACGACAGCATTCGATATTGCGCGTTGAAGTCCGCCATCGAAGACCACCGACACGATCTTGGTGTGACCATCGTAGAAGGCGTGTTCCTTTTCAAGCCAATGCTATCCGATCTGTTCCAGACTAAGGTTTTCCTGGAGGTCAGCTATGCGGAGGCAATCTCGCGGTACGAGCAGCGCAAGGCGCGGGTTGGGGATACACGGCCGCTTGCGGTCATGACCGACATTTGGATTCCTGACTTCGAGTTATACCTGGAACGATGCGACCCGAAGGGCCAATCTGATGTGATCGAGCGTTTCACGGGGCCCTAGTTGCTGGTATCGACGCATCTCCATTCACGCTGCCTTGAGCATTGGTGTCTACGCAGGGCATTGCGACGGAATTCACCCTCCTAGCAGGAGGGTCGAGCGCACCGAGGGGAGGTAGAAATGCCGGATGTTGGCTGATTCTGATCACCGTACCGGGCCGAAAGACCACGCTTCTTCAACGCAAAGAACCTCAGCGTACCGTCCCTTTGCTTCGATCGACCGTCTCAAGGGAGGACGAATTCGACTTTGCTATGTCTGTCGATACCGATGGCCATCGAGGCTGACAGCGTGAGTGATCGGCAAGTGGCCCAGCGACATTCTCTTTTCGCCTTCAGACACTTGCTCCGACGTTTCAAGGGATCGTCTTTGCAAAACCCGTTGGCCGGGTCAGATATCATGGGGCGGGTAGCCTCGATTGAATGCATGATGATGGAACCCTTTATGAACATTCCTCACCCGCGCGCCGTCTCTGTGTTCTCGGCGGTGTTGGTTTGTCTGTTGGGAATCGTTCCAACCAACGCGTTGGCGAAGGGCCCCTACGATCGACCTTCCGGCAATCCGCACCAGAGTCGATCGACGGTCATCGCCACCAATGGCATGGTCGCCACCAGCCATCCGCTGGCGGCCGACGCGGGTCTGGACATTTTGAAGGCGGGCGGCAACGCAGTCGACGCAGCGATCGCGACAAACGCGATGCTGGGGTTGGTCGAGCCGATGAGTTGCGGGATCGGTGGCGACCTTTTCGTGATCTATTGGGATGCCAAGACGCAGACCTTGCACGGACTCAATGCGCGCGGCCGCAGTCCGCACGCCATCAATCGGCAGGTCTTTGCCGACAAGCATCTCGACGAGATTCCCCTCTCCGGCCCGCTCTCCTGGTCCGTTCCCGGTTGCGTGGATGGCTGGTTCGCCTTGCACGACCGATTTGGTAGCAAACCATTTCATGAACTCTTGGATTCATCGATTCGGTATGGCCGAGAAGGGTTCCCCGTGACAGAGATCATCGCGGGGTACTGGAAAGGTGGCGAAGCGTCATTCGCCGACTACCCGGATTCCGCCACGACCTATCTCATCGACGGCAAAGCACCGCGTGAGGGCGACATCTTCAAGAACCCCAACCTCGCACGCTCCTACCAGCTGATTGCGGAGCGCGGACGCGACGCGTTCTATCTCGGTTCGATTGCCGAGCGCATCGTGGAGTACAGCGAAGCGAATGGCGGCTTCTTTTCGATGAAAGACTTTGCCGATCACCGTTCGACGTGGGTCGATCCCGTTTCGACAAGCTATCGCGGATTCGAGGTTTGGGAGTTGCCACCGAATGGGCAAGGCATCGCGGCATTGGAAATGCTGAACATCCTGGAAGGTTTTGACATCGGGGCAATGGGACCGAACAGCGATGCGTATTTCCATCTCCTTGTCGAAGCGAAGAAGCTCGCCTTCGCCGATCGGGCGAAGTTCTACAGCGACCCCGATTTCAATCGACTGCCCGTCAACGAGTTGATTTCGAAAGCGTACGCGACGCGTCAGCGAGGTCGTATCGATTTGAGTCAGGCGGCCGCAAACGTCGACGCGGGCGACCCCCAATTACAGCACGGCGACACGGTGTACTTGACGGTGGTCGACAAGGATCGCAACTGCTGTTCGTTCATCCAAAGCAACTACTACGGGTTTGGATCCAAGATGACGCCGGGTGACTTGGGCTTTGTTCTACAGAATCGTGGAGCCCTGTTTGCACTCGACGAGAACCACCTCAATCGCTTGCAGCCGCACAAGCGTCCCTTTCACACGATCATCCCCGCCATGGTGACCCAAGATGGCAAGCCCTGGTTGTGTTTCGGTGTGATGGGCGGCGACATGCAACCACAGGGTCATGTCCAAGTGTTGGTCAACATGATCGACTTCGGCATGAACGTTCAGTGGGCGGGCGACGCACCCCGGGTTCGCCACGTGGGCTCGCAACAACCCACCGGCAAGCCCGCCGATGTCAGCGGGACCGTCAACGTTGAATCGGGGATCCCCGAAGCAGTCATCCGAGGGCTGCTCAAACGCAAGCACAAGGTCGCTCGCATCGCCGGAGGTGGCTACGGAGGCTACCAAGCCATCCAGATCGATTGGCACCGCGGAACCCTCCACGGCGCCACCGAATCCCGCAAAGACGGCGTGGCATTGGGTTATTAGTCGAAAAGGAACTGGCACGGCGAGAGCCAAAAGCCGCCTCGATCATTGTCACTTCCAACCGTTTGGGGAGCGTGCTCGAAACAGCGACTTGTCCAACCGCGTGGACTGCCAGGGTGGCGAAACTGGCTTCGGTGTTCGCGATTTGGGTGCGATCGCACTACGCAGCATTCAGCAGCGAGATACAACTGGAAACCAGGTACTATACGACTTGCGATGATCTCTCTCCGCGGCTCCTCGCAACTGAGCTGAAATGCACCGTCCATAACACCAACAAGGTGACACTGACAATTCCCGTGATCATTGTAGGTACGTTCGAGGGAAATCCGTAAGTATGCGAATCGGACGCGTAGATGCCGCCGAGTGACAGCATCAGCAAGATCATTCCAAACGCGATCGATGCCACCGTCGCTGCCTTTGTCGACGACTTCAAATTCAATTCACAGCCAAAGCCTTTGGGACTACTCAACCACACAATCCCAAGACCAAATGACAGTAATGCGAATGCTTCTTTTGGGTCCCAGCTCCACGGACGCCCCCAGGTAACTTGTGACCATAAGCAGCCAAAAAATATTCCAACAGCATAAAAAGCGAGAGCTCCAGTTAAGACACGATAACCGATCTGGTCAATGCGAGGGACCGTATGACGTCGTGTCAAATGCGTACGCCACCAATACATCAGGATGATTAGCCAAGATGCCAGCATACCCAAGAGGCCGATGACTAAGGAAGCAACGTGTACCAATAGAACTAGGCGTGTAGCCGAACCAGGTGCACTCGTAGCTGTCGAATCGCGATTGCCTGTGTCTGCAACAATCGCCGAATCGAGAGTCCAAATAGTCTTCGGTTCATTGGACGGAGACTGAAAGTCTCTGGTGAC
>JBCCYK010000147.1:0-16194 GCA_039189905.1 Planctomycetota bacterium | reverse complement strand
GCTTTCGGCACGTGGGAACCGAAGCGGAGGCGGAGTCTCATTTGGAATGCATGGCGGAACTGATTCGACCCGGTGGCCTCTATCTGTTGGGAATCCATCTGACACCAACCACGGTGGCACCCAGTGAAACCGAGTCATGGTCAGCGCGGCGTGGGCATCTTTCGATCAACACACACATGTGGACGATCGCTCGGGAACCCAAGAAGCGAATGGAACGCTTTGGCATTCGTTTTGATGTCCGCACGCCCAAACGTCAGTTTCGGATCGAAGATCAGCTTCGTTTGCGAAGTTACACGCCCAAGCAAATGAATCGCTTGATTGCGTCGTCGGGGCGATGGCAATGCCTGCAAACGTTTGACTTTGGGTACGACATCAACGATCCAGTGGAAGTGGATTCGTCGACCGAAGACGTCGTTTATGTGCTTCAGCGGGTGGCTTGACGGCGGAGTTGGCCACAGGCGGCGTTGATGTCATCGCCCTTGCGGACGCGAAAATTCACGTTGATGCCGCCTTCTTCCAAGGTCTTGCGAAACAAGGCGATCGTGTCGCGATCGGGCGTTTGATAGGGCAGCCCTTCCACGGGATTGTAGGGGATCACGTTCAACATGACGGAGCGTTTGCGTAGCAACTGCACCAGCTGGCGGGCGTGTTGCGGTGCGTCGTTGAGCCCACCCAGCAGCACGTATTCGAAGGTCAGTCGCCGACCGGACGCTTCGAAGTAGCGATCCGCCGCCGCCAGAATCGATTCGATCCCCGTCTTTGGGTTCGTGGGCACGATCTGACTTCGCAGCGTGTCATTGGGCGCGTGCAAGCTCACCGCCAAGTTGTAGGGGACCCCCGATCTTGCCAGGCGATCGATGGCCGGCGGCAATCCCACGGTGCTGATGGTGATGCGCCGCGGACTGATACCGAGGCCCTTTGGATCGCGAGCGATGTCGAGCGCTTCAAGGACATTGGGAAGATTGGCTAGCGGTTCGCCCATGCCCATCATCACGATGTGGCTGAGACGTTCTTCGGCCGGCAAACGCTGTTGCAACCATAGCATCTGCTGCACGATCTCTCCCGAGGTCAGGTTACGATCAACTCCGTCGAGCCCACTTGCACAGAACACGCACCCCATGGCACAGCCGACTTGGCTGGAAACACAGATGCTGCGTCGGTCACCGTCGCGCAACAGCACGCACTCGACGCGCCCTCCATCGGCCAGTTCGACTAGCAGCTTTTCGGTCCCGTCTCCCGATTCCGAATGCGACACCACTTGGGATGTGAACAAGCAAAACGCTTGGGCCAGGTCCCTTCTCAACTTTAGAGGCAAGTCCGTCATGGCCTCGAAATCCGTCGCGCGACCCGAGATCATCCAACGTCGAATCTGCCCGACGCGAAAACGGGGATGTCCACGCTCCGCCAGCCACGCGCCCAAGGACTCATCGGTGACGTCCAGCAGGCTCGGAACGTTCTCGCGAAGCGTTTCGGCTTGAATCTCGGAGACGACGGGCAGCGACATGGTTTGGGATGAAACCGACGAGTTCAAGGGCACGGTGGCAATCGTGACTCATCGGCGCAAGCGCTGTCCCAGAATAGGATCTTTGCTAACGGGATGAATCCGTTTGCAATCGATTGTCAACGCGCGAGACGCCTGGTTCAAGCCTCATCATCAACTCGGCCATCCGGCGTTCACGTTCCGTGGTGACAGTCCCGGTGAGGATCGCGGTTCGCGCTTGCATCTGCACGCTCACGCCCCGGAACCCGTTCTGTCCGGCTGTCGCAGCCGGGTTAAGACGGCTTTGACCGGCTCGCTCAAGCGTCTGAGCGGCTTGCAGTCGGACCGTGCCGGGCGCTTTGGGTGCAACCGAAACGGCACTCTTGAGTCGGGTCCTCAATGGTGGCGTGCTGGACGTGCCGGCATTGCGGCCACCCCCAAACAAGTTTCCAAAGGCGGCTCCCAGGCCTCCCCCGAACCCACCCAGACCGCCAAATCCGCCCCCACCGGCTCGTCCGCCGCCCGCCCCGCCACCGGCAGTGCTGTCCGCCGCACCGCCAACGACCGTTTGAGACTGCCCCACACTGTCGCCCCGCTGAATACCTCCTTGAAATGCCTCATCGACCGACAAGCCAACGTCCGAGTTCAGCAGCCCTGCCTGCTGGCCTCCGGCCGCATTGTTCGCGTTGTTGGTGTTATTCGTTTGCTGGGCCGAGGCGGTGGACGCCACCAACACCGAAGCCGAAAACGCGGCCAAAAGGGCCCATTGAAAAGGACCTGACGACCTGCGAGCGACGGTTTGGAGTGATTTCATGGATGTTTGCCGATCATGAGAAAATCAAGTTTCTGGTCTGAATTGCCGCCGCTGTCGCCAAAGTTTTCGGCCCATCGACGAAACACCAGCATTCTTAGCCCTCTTATGCTAGTTCAACCCGGTAGAACCACAAAGGATTCGATTTTACCCATCTTGTTCCTGCTTGGCTCTTCTCCCCTATCTTCGGGTCACTCTGGATGGATTGGAATCGTCCTGGAATAAGTGAACCGCCTGGCTCGTACTTGACGGTCGAAAGCTCCTTCTCACTTCTCTTGCCCCAAGCTCCTTATGAAAACGGTGACTGATCGACGTATCCACTCGCAACGCGGAGCCATTTCGCCGCGTTCGGGCTCGACCCGGGTGTTGTCGTGTTTGGCGATGGCGGTGACGCTCTGCCTTACCAACGGCAGCCCGACGCTTCAGGCAGAGCCGATTCCGGTTGCGGCCGGATTGCCGGCATCCCAGATGCTGCCCGCAAACACACTCGCCTATATCCGGATCGACAACGCCTTGGAACTGCGCCGGGGCCTAGGCGACTCGTCGATGGGACAGATGTTGGCCGCCCCCAAGCTGGCGCCGTTCGCGTCTGACTTTTATCGGACTGCCAACGAAGCGTTTCAAATGGTGGCAGCGCAGTTTGGGTTGGAACTCGATCAGCTGTTGACACTGCCCGAGGGGCAAGTGGCGGTGGCCTTGATTCCCGGTCAAACGGAAACAGAAGCAGCAGCGGAAGACAGCCTGCGCGATGACCGCGAGCTGACAGACGACGAGATCCGCAAACGGGTCCAGGCACGGCGACGTCAACAAAATTCGTTTGGCGTCGTGATCGTCGTCGACGCCGGTGGCAACGCGTCGACCATGCAGCGACTTGTCGATGACTTAACCGGCCTAGCAACGCTGAATCAGTTTGTCATGGAGGATGAGTCGATCGACGGTGTGACGCTGAACCGAGTCCGTCGCCCGCGTCGCAACGGCCCTCTCATCGAGTGGTTTCGCAGCGATTCCTTGTTCTGCATCGGTTTGGGTTACGGGACCGCGACCGATGCACTGAAACGCTTGCGGGGAGTCGCCATTGACCCTGATGCCGATCCGAACCAAGGCGACAATGAAACGCTCGCTGAGAATGCCGACTTCGGAGCCGTTATGAGCCGATCGATGGGAGCGGAAATGGAAATCCCTCAGGTCACTTTCTTTCTCAGCCCCTACCAGATTGTTACTCGACTCGTTTCCAGAAGTGGTGCCGGACTCTTTGTAGCGCCGATCGTGGAGGATCTTGGGCTTCGAAAGATTCGTGGCCTAGGCGGAAGCCTGTTTCGCGGTGGCGAAGACATCGAGGGCATTTCGCACTTGCATGTGGTGGTCGAACCGCCGCGCGACGGCTTCTTTGGTGTGCTGCGTCCAACGACGGGCGAGCAGTCACCGCCCCCCTGGGTGCCGTCGGATGTCACGTCTTACATGAACGTGCATTGGGACATCGCCACCGCCTTTGACAACCTCGGGAAGATCGTCAACAGCTTCGCAGGTGAAGGACGGTTTGATGAGCTTCTGGAAAACCGAATCCAGAAGCGACTTGACATCAGTGCACGCGACGACTTCATCAACAATTTGACCGGACGTTATGTGACGATCCAACGGTACCAACGCCCTGCGGCTTGGAACGCACAGGCCCGCGTGCATGCCTTTGAAGTCGTGGACACCGAGGTCGCAGAAACGATGCTCAAGAAAATGGACGACAAGCTTCCATCGGAAGAGTTTCGCCCGGAACGGATGGGCTCCATCACGGTGAACTTCGCACGCGAACGCATGCGAAATCGGCCCGGCATGCGGAAGATTGAGCGTTCTTTCTTCTTGATGGACCGTTGGCTCATGATCGCGGACAGTCGCCAGGTCATCGAGCAGATGCTGCGAAGTCGAGACGGGGCGACGGATCGACTTTCCAATGATCTGGACTACGAACTCGTGATGGCCGAAATCACAACCAAGGTGGAAGGCGGGGAGCCGTTCCTGACGTCCTTCACGCGTGATGCGGAGTCATTGCGCATGCTCTATGAGCAAGCCGCCTCCCCCTGGACACGCGACATGCTGAAGAGCGCCGGGGAGAACAACCCGTTCCTGAAGCGGTTTTCAGATCTCATGGAAAGATCGGAGCTCCCAAACTTTGACCAGCTGGAAAAGTACTTTGGGACGACGGGAATCTTTGGCTATGACGAGGCCCAGAGTATTCATCTGGGGGCCATCACACTGCGTAGCCATCAGTGAGTGTGCCTTGCAGCAATCAGTGAGCGTGCCGCTGAATAAAGGCGGCGGCCGATGCCGCGATCCATTCGATGTCGGCCATGTCTCGCGTGAGTAGATGATCGGCGCCATTGAGCGTCAGGATACTGCATCGGGTGCCAGCGGCGCCTTGAGTCCCAGCGGCGCCTCGCGTGCCCACCAGGGATGCGATCCGCAGGGCGTGGTCATAGGAGACGGTTTCATCAACGGGTGAATGCATGACCAAGACCGGCACGGAGAGCTCGGGAAGCTGGTCCGCCAAAGCGTGTGATCGAAAGTCATCAATCATTTGCTTTCGAATCAACCAAGAACGCCCGCCGATCACCACTTCCCCTTTGCCCGACGACTCGATCGCCGGGTTCATTCGCACCAAAAGTGCTGCCAGATGCTGTGTGTCACTGGGAGCCGCCAGTGTCATCACCGATTGAATGCGAGCGCTATCGCTCGAAAGCATGCCAGATGCAAAACCCAGCGACGCGGCCCCGCCAAATGACATTCCCATCAGGGAGGTTACAGGGCCGATCTCCTCGGATGCCGCGTGAACGGCGGCGCCGATGTCGGCGAGATTGGTGGAGAAGTTGGTTTGGGAGAAGTCGCCTTCGCTGCCACCGAGACCCGTCATGTCGAAACGGAAAACAGCGATCCCCAGTTCTGCCATGCGACGCGAGATGCGTGTGATCGCTTTGAGATCTTTGTTGCAGGTGAAGCAATGGCTGAACACCAGCACCGGAGGCACTGGGAGCTGATCCGGCGAGGGACGATCGATGATGGCCGCCAAGGTATGACCCTGGCCGCCCGAAAAACGATGGCGGAACGAGACCCGTTGATAACGGCCGATGCTCACTCCGAATTTCCGACCGGCACGCTGCCGGAGACGCCCACACGTCCCTCGATAAAGGCCTGCGCCATCGCCCGCGGCACTTCGGCTTCCGCCAGGACGAGTTTCGCTCTGTTTTCGGACACCCGTGCCTTCATGCTCTGTTCTTCGGCAATGGCTTCGGCGCGGCGTTGTTCGGCGTGGGCGCGCGCGACGCGTGTGTCGGCTTCCGCTTGATCGCTCTGCAGGCGGGCCCCGATGTTTTCACCGACGTCAATGTCGCCAATGTCGATGGAGACAATTTCAAACGCCGTTTGAGCATCCAAACCACGTGACAAAACAACTCGCGTGATCATGTCTGGATTCTCCAAGACATGAAAATGGGTGTCGGCCGATCCGATCGAACTGATGATGGCCTCGCCGACACGCGCGACAACCGTATCCTCGGTCGCTCCCCCAATCAACTGTTCCAAGTTGGTTCGAACCGTCACTCGCGCGCGGACACGAAGTTCGATCCCGTTTTTCGTGATGGCTGACAACGTTGACTTGCCACTGCGTTTCGGGTCGGGGCAGTCAATCACCTTCGGGTAAACACTCGTTTGGACCGCGTCCAAAACATCGCGTCCGGCCAAATCAATGGCCGCGGCTTGGTCGAAGTCGAGAGGAATCTGAGCGCGTTGTGCTGCGATGATCGCGTGAGTGACATTCATCACGTTCCCACCGGCCAAAAAATGTGCTTCCAGCCGGTGTGTTGAAATGCCATCGCGCCGATCAATGTTCAAGCCGGCTTGAGCCGCCATCACCTTCGCTTGAACGATCACGTTCGGGTTCACTTTGGTGAAGTGCATGCGAATCAAGTTCAGCAGCTTCACATCGGCTTGCGACATGTACGCCTGAAACCAGAGTTTCCCGTACCGAATGAAAAAGAACCCCAGGATGGAAACGAAAAACAGGGCCAGGAAGATACCGACGGTTGCGACCAAGGTCTGGACAGACATGCTGCCGCCTTGAGCGATCGGTAGACCTGGAGGGGTTTTCAACGCGCTGAGCATCATTGCGAAATCCAGTGGTGACAGCGAAAAGGTGATTTTGAACACCGAGTTTAACATGTGTCCGAATCAGCCGGGTAGGCACGCTCACCACTTCAAAAATGCCGACAACATTTCCACACCGGGTTCCGTGAGGAAACTTTCCGGGTGGAATTGCCACCCTTCGATCGGGAATTCACGGTGGCGAACGCCCATGATCTGTCGTGTACCGCCCGTGTCGGTCCAGGCGCTCACTTGCAAAACGTCGGGCAAGGAATCGGGCTCAATGACCAAGGAGTGGTAGCGGGTCGCGACGAAAGGTTGCTCGAGCCCAGCAAAGAGTCCTGCTTCATCGTGAGAAATTCGATCGGTTTTCCCGTGCATCAGTTCCGGAGCTCGGACGATCGTGCCGCCAAACGCCTGCCCGATCGACTGATGTCCCAGGCAGACACCAAGAATGGGGACGCGACCGGCAAAGGCCTTCACGCTCTGAACACTGATCCCTGCTTCGTTCGGCGTGCACGGGCCGGGAGAAATCAGTAGCCGTGACGGCTTCATTGCTTCGAGCTGGTCGATGCTGACCTGATCATTGCGAATGACGGACAAGTCCACGTCACGGTCGATCTCACCAAGCCGCTGAACCAGGTTGTAGGTGAACGAATCGTAATTGTCGATCACGACCAGCATGGAACGTCCCACAATGCAAACGAGATTTCAGCTTGACTCGCCACCAAACACAAGCCACGGCGCGTTTGTGGCCGAGCTCATAGCTAACCCTTGCCCCGCACGAGTTGCAAGCGGCTCGCAAGTAGAAACTTTGAAGTCAAGTCCTAAACGCCCTTTAGCCTGCGAGATTCAACGGCGTATAATGCGGGTGGTTGCGATGCGGTGATTCAGCGGCGTTGTCACCCCTTGTCGCGCCGTTGTGTGCGGCGATCAACTCATTTCCCACGGTCCTTCGGACAACGTTCCTGTGCTGTCGGTTCGCCCCAAAATCGCTGAGCTCGCGTTTCACGTCTTTAGCAGGACGTTGCACCCCGAGCTCGTTGACGTTTTGCGATCGCGATCGGTCGAGCGTGAGTCGTTTCAGGCCAAGATTGATATCACCAGTTGCGGTCATGTCATCACCTTCACGAGCGCGCGCGGCACGATCTGCGAAGTGGCTTCTTCAGCACGGCAGCCCTTGCCATCGCGGCGTTGCCTGATCCATCAGCCCTTGCGGGGCAGCCGGACGGAGCGAGCAAGTGGCCAGGGCGGCGTCCATTACAAAACTCACTTCCAGCTGGAAACGGTCGAACCGGATGTGTTTTGGATGGTGGGTCGCCAACTCGGGAAGCAGCCGACCGAGGGCCTGATGCATACCTTTGATTCCAGCGGCCGCATGGCGTTGGGTGCGCTTAGCTATATCAATGTGGAATCTCGATTGCGTTCCATGTTGGTCCAAGCCATCCACACGTTTCCTGATGATTGTGCCATCGTGAAGATTGAATCGCTTTATAGCTTGGATGACATCTGAAGAAACAAACACGTGTCTTCGCTCAGGCGTCAGCTCAAGTTCAGTCTCCCGCGGCTTGCCGTGGGAGAGTCGGCCCGCGTCAGCTTGGCCGAGGAGGGCCAGTCGCAAAAAAACAAGCGTGTTCACAACACATCAAACCCGTGCCCTCCCCGAAATCTCGCTCAAGGCTCGATTTCGACCCTCCCTTCGCTGCGCGTAGGAGGGTGAATTGGCTTTTGGTTCAGAGCCTCTCCGCGTGATGGCGTCACAACAGGAGATCCCTCATCGCTTCTTAGTAGGCGTCATTGACCTGATGGATGGACACGCGGTCCACGCGGTGGCCGGGCATCGCGAACGGTATCGAGCGGTACAACTTCTGAACCAGCGATCGCAGCCCCCGGATTGGTTGGGCAGGACAACCGGAAATGCCATTGCGGTCGCGCAACACTACTGGCAATGCGGAGTGCGTGACTTTTATGTTGCGGACCTTGATCGCCTCCGCGGTGGCAAGGGACAATGGCGGGAGCTAAAGCAAATCGCCACGTGGTTGCGAGACCAGGCGAAGAGCGCGAAGGCGCAGCCTCAGGCCCACGGCCAGCTCGAAACTCCCTGCAAACTGATGCTCGACGTCGGATTCCGACCGCAGGATGCCACCGGCCCATGTTTTCAGCATCTAGACAACGCAGTTGGACTGAGACGTTCCATTTCCCCGTCGTTATTGGATCTCCAGTATGTCATCGCGAGTGAATCTTGGCTGTCGATTCCGGGGCCTGAGATCCCACGTGTGAATGAATTGGTTGCCAGTCTTGCTGGTTCACACGCACTGGATCGTCCATGCATTGCAGGGCTCGATTTTAGGGCCGGGCGGTTTCTTGGAAGCGTCTCTTATGAAGCTTGGCTGGAGCTGAACCGTCGGGCGGGTGTCACCGATGCAATCGTCCTGGACCTGGCGGCGGTCGGAACCAAAGGTGGCCCGCAAGGCATTCAGCTGTCGGAAGACGTCCGCTCGAGAATGCCAACAGGCCAGCTGTATTCCGGCGGCGGCGTTCGTTCGACTCACGATTGCCTGCGTTTCTTGCGGGCGGGTTGCGATGGTTGCTTGGTCGCCACAGCACTTCTGGACGGCCGACTGGGTGGCCATACCGCGTCCGATAGCGCCACCATGTGAATTCATGTGGCCGGCTGCCTGAACCGAGATCAATGAGCTGGCGATTCATAATTTGGCTGTCGCCCGTTTTTCCGAGCTATTAGACTGCCCGGGTCCTTTCTCTCCTGGGTCTCGTGATGCGTTTTTCCTTTGGCCTGCTGACACGCTCGAGAAAACCTCGCGCTCACGGTGGTACCCAGCGCGTGTTTCGGTGTTTGGAGTCGCTGGAGACGCGAGTGCCGCTGGCCGCAGAAGGCACGGATGTGGTGATCAACCAGAGCTTCAACACGGCGGGTCTGGTCGGAAACGTTGCCGCCGAAGTCCGTTGGGGCGACGGCACGACGAGCCAGAACGCCGGTTCGGGCGGCTCAACAAATGGTCGGATGCGCTTTGCATTCGACTACACCTATGACGGTGGTTTTTTTTCGGGCGGGAATCAATGGCGGCGTCAACTGCTGGAAACAGCAGCGAACTCCATCACCTCACGTTTGAACGACACCTTGAACGCCGTGCCTTCAAGCAATCGACTGGGCTGGGAAATCAGCGGCGTGCCGCATCCGAGTCAGAACGGCACGATCACGATACCCGGGCAAGCCATCCCGTCCGACACCATTCTGGTGTACATCGGAGCGAAGGACCTGGGCATTTCTCCCCTCGGCGGACCGATCTTGGGCTTAGCCGACTCGCGTGTTCCCAGTGCTACCTTCAATCAGAACGTAGGCCCACCACTCACGCAGTCGGAACTGGACTCACATCAAGCCAACCTCCGGAATCGAGGCGAATATACGGGGCTGTTTGGATCACCCCTTGAATATGCCCCGGCCGTTGGGATCGTGACGTTTGACTCCGATACCGACTGGCACTTTGGCGCGACCCCAGCCAGCCTCGACACAAGCGAGGTTGATTTCATTTCAACGGCAACCCATGAGCTGCTTCACATCCTCGGCTTCGGGGTGGAACTGGGCGGCTTCAGCACTCCGTGGGGCAACTACAGCAATGGCTCGACCTTTAGCGGTCCGCAAGCTCGCCAATACTATGGTGGCAACGTTCCCGTCATTGGCGCCCACTTGCTTGATGGAACGACAGACAACGGTCGCCTCACCGTGATGACACCGACACTGGAGGCTCAAGCGGTAGCCGAACGGGTCTATCTCACGGAGCTGGAACTCCGCATGCTGGATGATTTGGGGTGGGACATCTTGCCCACGCAAGTGAACGTCAACGCCTCGCACGCCTATCCGGACGACGGGACCTATGACGCGGAGGTAATTCTGAGGGGCAGCCAATCGGGTGAGGTCACGTATTCGCTTCCATTTGACATCGACAATGTCAGTCCTGCCGTCACGGGTACGTCGATCGGGAACGTGATCGTGGGCCAAGCCACAAGTCTCCGCGTCGAGGTGTCCGATCCCGGATACGCCGGCCCAAGTGCTGATCCTCCCAGCACAGAAACATTCACCTACACCATCGACTGGAAGGATGGAACGCCAGTTGGTTCCGGCGACTTGACGATCACGCAAGCTGGAAACGCGACACGGCCGACTCAGGCGGCCCTCAACTTGCAGCACACCTATGAAGAACCAGGGACTTATGACATCGCCTTCACCATCGAGGATGATGATGGGGGCATGGTGTCGCAAAATGTCCGTGTTGTCGTCATGGACACCCCATCGCTCAGTCTTTCCCTTTCGCAGCACGAGATTGCTGAGGACGAGGGCGATGCCGCGGTAACGCTCACGGTAAGTCGACCTCCCGCACTCGTGGGAAGCCCCTTGACGGTGACTTTGCTGTCATCGGATACCTCCGAGGCCCAAGTCCAAACCAGCGTCAACATGGCCGCCAACGAACGGACTGTCGATGTGCCCATTGACATCGTGGATGATTCACTTCTTGATGGCGACCAAACCGTCACTTTCACGGCTAGCGCCAGTGATTACGTCGGGGATCAAACACAGTTGATGGTGACAGATCGAGAGACGCTGAGTGCCGCGTTTGTGGATGGTGTTTACGCGGAGGACACGGCTGCGGATTCGATTCAGTTGCGGGTAACGGTTTCTGGAAACGCCACAACCGATGTGCCCATCGTGCTATCCGGGGGCGCAGGGCGCGTGGCTTATGGGAACAACTGGGAGATTCCGGCCAACCAGAACTTCGTGCTTGTGACGTTGAGTCCAGTGGACGACGTCGACGAACAAGCCATGGAGGCCATCACCCTCAACGTGTCCGTGCCGGGTACAGACGGCGCGACAGCGAGCTTCCTTCTCCAGGACGATGAGAACGAGTTTCAGAATGCCGGGGATCGCTACAACGTGAACGGCCAAGACGACGTGACGGCCTTGGACGCACTGATCATCATCAACGCGATCAACCGCGCGGGCGGCGAGTATCCGGTTTGGAACACCGAGAGACAAAATGGCGATGGGTTTTGGGACGTCAACGGGGACTACCGCATTTCCGCGATCGATATTCTCCAAGTGATCAATGAATTGAATCGTCGTGGCCTGGCGTCCGAACCGAACGGTGAGGCGGTCGCCGGGAGGGGCGCATTCGACTCGCTGAACGACGTGAAGGCGGATGACGACTTGGAGCATCTCATCGATTTGATCGCGGCGAATGCGAGCGGCGGATTGTTCTGATGCTCGATCTTCCTGGAGAAACAACTGGGCACGACGACACGTCTGGCTCGATCGCGAACCCGTCACAAGCGGAGGTGGATCGGCACTGGATGCAACGCGCCTTGGAACTGGCTTCTCAGGCGGTGTCGGTCAACGAGGTGCCTGTTGGTGCGATCATCATCCACCGGGGTCAGATGATCGCCGCGGCCCACAACCAGCGTGAAACGCTTCACGATCCCACGGCACACGCGGAGATGATTGCGATCACGCAGGCGGCGTCGGCGATCGAAGATTGGCGTCTGGAGGACACCACGCTGTATGTCACACTGGAGCCCTGCCTGATGTGTGCGGGCGCGATCTTGCAGTCGCGTGTGCCCCGCGTCGTGTACGGCGCGAGCGATCCCAAGGCGGGTGCGGTCGAAAGTCTTTATGAAACGCTGACCGATCCACGTCTCAACCATCGTTGCGAGTTAACAGGAGGGATCCTCGCACAGCCCTGTGGTCAGATCCTCACGGATTACTTTCGAGCGAAACGTGCGGAAGGCAAAAAGTAACTTGTCTTGAACACCTTGGAGATGCGAGCTCGATCAGTCGCATCACTCCGTGAGGCAGCTGGGATTTTCATGGGGCTCACGGCTTCGTTTGCTCTTCCAGTTTCTCCACCACGCGTTCTTTTCCGCCCTCGACCGTCCACTCGTAGCGTTTGGTGGACAACTCTCGCCGTGCATCACTGCCGTCCGCGTTCACGGTCCAGACTTCATAGACTTCGGAGGGGCTGACCGCAACGCTGGGTCTAAGGGCTTTCCGGATAATGCATCGCGTCCAGGCGAGTCTCATTCCGCTCGGTGACCAAACCGGCTGCGAACCGCCATCGCGAACCAGGATCTGCTGGCCATCCAACTGCGTCTTTTCGTTTCGACCCGGCATGCCGAAAAACTGGTGCTTACCCGTCTCCACATTGACGATCAACATTGTGCCATCGCTTGGCACGAATACCATCGAGCGGCCTCCTTGGACGGCTTGGGAGGTTGCCGCGATGACTTTGCCATCGGGCGACCAAACCGCGCCGACGCCTTGCACGCCCAAGTCCCGAACCTTGCCCGTCGACACATCCACAACCAGCAACGGGTGGCGTGACCCATAACTGACTGCGTCGCGAATCGCGATTCGCGTGGAATCCGGCGACCATGCCGGCACCGTCTTGAGTCCGGATTCGATCAGACACCGGGTCGTTCTGAGGATTCGATCCTGTACGAATAGACCCTGCTGAGCGTCTTGCTTTGTCAACAAAACACGTCCGACGAACGCTATCTGCGATTCGTCAGGTGACGCGACTTGGTAGATCGGTTCACACTGCTGCGGCAAGTCAATCTCACGCATCCATACTCTCTCGTTCGCGTCGACAGATGCTCGGCGTGCGCGTTCCCGGCATATTTTCGCGGCACTCGCGAAAGCGTCGCGTCGAAGGGGCGTGGTGTCTGGTCTGGGGCGCCATCCCCTGCCAGAACGATAGGCTTCCAGGAGTCGACCCGAATCGTCGACAGACAGATCGGCGAAGACACGGGCGGCCAAGAGCGGATAGGTGGTGCCTTTCGCGATCCGCGCTAACAGTGGATAAAGCGTCTCACCATGCTCCATGAAGCGGAACGCGACTCGCTCGCCAAGCGAAGGCTCTGAGCCTCGGGTGACGCCTCCGTCCCAAGGTTCTTGCAGCCGCCCAAGCGATAGCCAAAGCATCAATTCGTCAGCCGTTCGTTCTGGCTGATCGGATAGCAAACGCTCCAAGTAGCTGTTCCACGATTCACTCGGCTCATCAATGCCAAACGTCATCAATGAAAGGACGGCGACATCGGGAGGAACCCGCACCCCGATTCTGTCCATCGCAAGTATGTGGTGGTCACGAAGCAGGCTCCACTTGTAGAAGGGCCGTGCTTCATCGAACTGAAACAAATGGTAAACGCGTTCTTCGACACTTGATTGAGTTGATAACTCTGCTGCCCTGGTTTGCAAATCTTGCTTCAAACCGTCCACTTCAGTCAACGGACGGTTCTGGGGAATCGACAGCAGACAAAGACAGTCTTGAGCGATCCGTTTCGCGCTCAACCGGTACACCGGCTCAGCATCCTCAAAACGCTTCTCAACATAGAAAGCGCGCAGTTGATCGTCGAGTCGCATGGCCGACTCACGGTTCATGGAAGCCCACTTGGTCAGCGAATCGTCTTCTAGCAAAGTTTGCACGACGCCAAGACAAGCCGCTTCGCTCTTTGAGTTGGACTGGCGTGATTGCAATTCCTTTGTGATCGCCGTCATCAAGGGCATCGAGGGCAACCTTCGAACGTGATTCCGTAGACTTCGCATGAAGACCGCGGATGCGTCTTCACAGTCCACATCCAATTCCGCCGCCACCTTGAAACTCCCCAGCCGTCGTGCGACGACGAACAACGTTTGAATCGCTTCGCTATCGTTTTCATCCACCAGGGTGACAATGGCGTTCACCGTTTCCTGGATGGTTTTCGGGTCGTATTCCCGTCGCAGGCGTCTGAGCCATTCGCTGAGAGTTCGGTCGCGAAATGTTTTTTGGGCTGTGGCTCGGCTCGCGACAGCGTTTCCCGGCAACGCGTCGTTCGTTCGAATCTTCAGAACAGTCGCTTCCCCGCGGAGAATCGTGAAGACGTCTTCGGACAAGCGAACGCGATCGCCACCCGCACTGAGCTCCACGTTGTATTGACCGCTGCGAAGCGCGGTGACGTTGGCGCCCACCGTGACATCGATCTCTTGGATCGGTTCGTCGCGTTGTGTGACCCTCAGCGTCACCTCGTCCAGCGGGGATTCAATCACCAGGGTTCCTTTGTCAGTCTGGACAGAGAACATAATCGCACTCAGAACGGCGACCGCGCCTAGCATGGCGGCAGCGGAGCCCCAGATGGCCGCCCACTTCCGATCGCGAGAACCGCTGCCTTCGGAGCGTGAGGTCGGTGGTTCGCTCGGCTGATGCGATGTTGGCCATGGCCAAACAACGCTTTCGACCTGCGTTGCTTCGACCGACGTCACTCGCATCGCGTGGCGCACGAGTTTGCGTAGGGCCTGGGTCTGCTGGGTGCCTGCAATCTCTTCGAGTTTTTCCGCGACTTCAACGGCACTTGCGGGGCGCTCGCTGCGATCGCGCGCGAGCAGCTCATCGATTGTCGCTGCGAGACCCTGGTCGGCCTTGTTCGTGTAACAGTCTCGCAAACGCCTGGCGTCCTGGCTGGCTTTTTCGATGGCCAGAGCCGCCAAGCTCTGGTCCGCGTCGAAGGGCGTTTGCCCGCTCATGAGTTGAAACAGGGTGCCACCCAGGCCATACAGATCCGCTCTGGCGTCGACCGCTTCAATGCCACGGATCTGTTCGGGTGCGGCAAAGAGGACCGTGCCAACCATCTGCCCGACCGTCGTGACGCGTAGGTCATGGTCCCGCTGCGCGTCAGCGGCCAACCCAAGGTCGAGCACCCTGGAGACCCCATCCGTTGCCAGCAAGATGTTGGAGGGCTTCACGTCCCGATGGACCAAGCCCGCCGCGTGAATCGCTGCCAAGCCACGTGCCGCCTGGGCTCCGATCGTCGCAACGTGTACGGTTGAAACGGGACCCACGCGCTTGGTCAGCGATGCCAGGTCCAAGCCCTCCAGGTATTCCATCACCAAGTAGTGCCAGCCGTCGTCTTCTCCAGCGTCCGTCGCTGCAATCAGGTTGGGATGGCTCAGGGATGCCACCGTTCTCATTTCGCGTTCAAACCGATCCCGCCACGCCTCATCGTGGCGGCGTTCGTGATGCAAGAATTTGATCGCGCAACGACGTTTCAACTTCTGATGTTCCGCCAAGAACACCGTGCCCATGCCTCCGCGTCCAAGCGGACGAATCAGTCGGTAACCCCCAAGAATCCTTCGTGGAGAATGGCGCGAAGACGCTTGCCCGGGCAAAATTCCGGCAGAAACGACGACGGCCTGACACTCGGACTCCGCTAGGATCGGGTCTGGGGCACGCCTGCCTTCGGCCAGAGTCGCAAGCCAAGAATCACCAGGCCGACCATCCAGCGGACTTCCGGGCTTCAATTCGTTAGCCACCGCGGACGATCGACATCGATCGCAAGCATCGATGTGTTCGGCGAGCGACTCAAACCGATCGGCCGGCAGTCTGCCAATTAGAAACTCAACGAGCTCGGCTTCGGTTGGGCATTGGGTCTTGTTTGGAGCGATCAACGGCTGGCACCTCCGCGCAAAGAGTGACGAATAATGGGTCCAGCAAGTTCTTCGCGAGACTTTGGACAGGTCCGCTGAAAAATTTGTCGCAACCCGTTTTGCGCCAGTTTGCGGGGCACTGCGCATGCAGGCGCTTCAATCAAGCAACCCGTCCAACTCGTTCCTGAGCCGATGAAGCACCCTCGCACGGGCTTTGTAGATGGCCCACCGCGAAAGACCCGTTGATTCCGCGACCTCGTCGGCGCTTCGACCTTCGACCGTGGTCGCCCAGAAGGCTTGCCAAGTCCTCGC
>JBCCYK010000146.1:0-16241 GCA_039189905.1 Planctomycetota bacterium | reverse complement strand
CGTCGCAGTGGACCCCAACAACCACCTCTACGTTGTGTGAGATTTGCCAATGATATTGAGATGGGAGTGCCACGCACTGATGGTGGAAGTGATACCGATGTTCTCCGCTACCCATGATCCCTTGTGCGGCGCTCCGCTTGGACGTGAAGATGGCCGGCGCGACCGTCGCCGCCCCAACGGTGATCGTGGCGCTGAGAAACTCTCGACGAGTCTTGGTTGTTGCTGTGGTCATGGATTCCGTGAGGACGCTTGAGTGAATAGAGAACGGGCCAATTGTGCTAGCGAGCTGTGAACCTCTGTCGCAGAAGCGTGTTGGCCTGGGTGAGTTCCTTGACTTGCGTCTCAAGCTCCAGGACGCGCCCGATCAAGAGCCCGACTGCTCGTCGCAATTGGCGGTCATCAAATTCCAAGATGCGGTTATCGATTCGTTGTTGTGTCGAGGGTGTCGGGGCCAGACTCTCAAGATTCAGGCGAACACGGAGTTCCCGCATCTCACGCTGGACTTCGACCACCGATGGATGCCGGCGCCCGTAGCTATCAAGCAGCCCGTCGTAGCGTTTTTGCAACAGCGCCAATCGCTGTGTCATCAACACCGTCTCCGCATTCATGCTGGCGGTCGGCGACGGTTCCGTTTGGGCTGGGGGCGGTAACGGCAACGATTCCGCAAGCGTTCCGTTGGGTTTGAATCCTGGTGACGAAGTGCCGAACGGGCCGGAAACGTCAGGCGGGGTGGACCTCAAATCCTGTGCCCCTGCGAACTCAGTACCCGCTAGCCCACCCCAGCAAAGTGCCAATAGAAGCATGCGCATGCTTTCTCTCCCCGTGTCTCAAGAACGCGTCACCATACGAGCTGTGCGAAGGCCGAGCATGGTACCGCCTAGAAGCCGCTATGGTATCGCGACAGGAACACTTTGTGTTGCGTAGGTGGCGCCAATCGCTGTGCGGAATCGCCCAACAAGCCGGCGTGCCTGGCGACTCAAGCATTCTGCCAGCGACACGCCATGAAGGTGTTGTGCAGCAACATCGCGATCGTCAGGGGACCGATTCCACCCGGAACGGGCGTGATCGCCGACGCCACCTCGGCCGCCCCGTCAGAGGCGACATCGCCAACGAGCCGGCTGCCACGCTCCGACTTGGGATCGTCGATCCGGTTGATCCCCACGTCGATGACGACGGCGCCCGGTTTGACCCAGTCGCCGCGAATCATTTCAGGCCGTCCGACGGCAGCGATCAGGACATCCGCTGTCCGGCAGATATGGGGCAGATCCCGAGTGCGACTGTGGGCGAGCGTGACCGTCGCGTTGGCCACTTCGGGACCGCACGAACCCTCTTTTTGGGCCAACATCATCGCGATGGGTTTGCCGACGATATCGCTGCGGCCAACCACAACGACGTGCTTACCCGAGGTTGTGATGTCACATCTTCCCAGCAGTTGCACGATGCCATGCGGGGTGCACGGGAGGAATCGAGGGCGCCCCTGCATGAGCAGCCCAACATTGACCGGACTGAACGCATCCACGTCTTTCATGGGATCGACGGCATCCAGGACCGCCCGCTCATCGACACCGGCACCACCCGCGGATCGCGCGGGCAATGGCAGCTGAACCAAGATCCCGCTGATGGCGGGGTCGGCATTGAGTTCCGCGATGCGGGCGAGCAGGTCGGCCTGTTTCGTGGACGCCGGCATGCGATCGACCAGGCTGGCAATGCCCGCTTTTTCGCAGGCCCGTTCTTTGTTGCGAACATAAACCTGACTGGCGGGGTCTTCCCCCACAAGGACGGCTGCCAGCTTGGGTTTTGGCTTGCCAGTTGCAACCCAATTCGCAACCTCATCTGCGATTTCATTTCGAATCGATTGTGCGACGGCCTTCCCGTCGAGAATCCGAGCTGTTTGGGGCATGCGTTCGAGTGCCTATTGGAGCGTGAGAGTCGAGTGTGAAGGTTCAAGTCAGGATTCGGCTGACAGCAGCGTCAAATTGCCCGTGGACGGCAACCGCACAGCGGCGTGGTGATGGATGCCTATTGTCGGTATACATGGGGTTTGCGACGAGTTTGCCCGACCGGCAACATCGACCCAGATGACCAAGATCACATAGGATTTTGCACGCGATGTCTACCGATGCAGCAGAAACGAAGGCCAAGGAAGAGCCAGCTAAGCCAAAGGAGCCGGTCAAGAAGATCAGTCCGGTCGAGAAAATCAAGCAGGCCAGCCGGTTTCTGATGGGGTCCATCGACGCCGAATTGGCTGATCCCGTCGATCATTTCAACAGCGACAACATCCAGCTGCTCAAGTTTCACGGGACTTACCAGCAGGATGATCGTGACAAGCGTTTGGAGCTGAAGAAGTCGGGTGGCGGCAAGGCGTACCAAATGATGATCCGCTGCCGGATCCCTGGCGGCCGGATGACCTCGGAGCAAATGCTGCTGCAGCTGGATCTTTGCGACGAACTCGGCGACGCGACGCTGAAGATCACGACGCGTCAGACGCTCCAACTGCATGGCATCCTCAAGTCGGATTTGCGCGAGACCATCAATCGTATCAACGCGATGCACATCTCGACGCTGGCAGCATGCGGCGATGTCAATCGGAACATCATGTGCTGCCCGGCGAAGCGAGTCGGCGGTGTTTACGATGAACTGAACCGATTCACCGACGAACTCACCGACGCACTGGCTCCGCAAACCCCGGCCTACCACGAGCTCTGGATCACTGACCCGGAGACCGGTGAGAAACAACTTGCTGGGGGCGGGGAGCCCGTCAATGTGGAAGAGCCGCTTTACGGTCCGACCTACCTGCCGCGGAAGTTCAAAGCGGGGATCTGCCTTCCGGAAGATAACTGCATTGACGTTTACACGCAGGACCTCGGCTACATCGCCGTCGTCCGCGATGGGACAATCATGGGTTACAACGTCACTGTTGGTGGCGGGATGGGCACAACGCCGGCCAACAAGAAGACGTTTCCGGCGCTCGCCAAACGCTTGGCATTCGTGACGCCCGATCAGGCGATCGAAGTTGCGAAGGCAGTCATCATGGTGCAACGTGACAACGGAAATCGCGCCGATCGCAAGGTCGCGCGCATGAAGTACCTGATCGCGAACTGGGGGATCGACAAGTTTCGCGAGGAGGTTCAAAAGGTTTGCGGGTTTGAACTCGAGCCCTGCACGGAAGACGACGTCACCGATGTCGATGACCACATGGGTTGGCAAGAACAAGGCGACGGCAAATGGTCGTACGGACTGAGCGTTGAAAACGGGCGTCTCTATGACAACGACGAGCGGCAGATCAAGGCGGGGTTCCGAGAGGTTTGCAAAACCTTTGGCCGTGAGATTCGTCTGACCGGCAACCAGAGTCTGATGTTCTGTGACATCGAGGATCATGAGAAAGATCAGCTCATGGAAATCTTCCGCCGTCACAACATTCGAACGACAGAAGACACATCGAGTATTCGGCGTTGGTCGATGGCCTGCGTGGCGTTGCCCACGTGCGGATTGGCGATCACGGAAAGCGAACGTCGTCTTCCGAGTGTGATTGATGCTTTGGAAGGCCCGCTGGCGCAATTGGGGCTTTCCAACGAGCGATTCACCCTGAGGATGACAGGATGTCCAAACGGATGTGCCCGGCCGTACAATGCGGACCTCGCATTGGTCGGCAAAGCCAAGAACAAGTACACCTTGTTCGCCGGCGGGGGTTGGTTGGGCAACCGCCTCGCATACATCTACAAGGACTTGGTGCCCGAAGAGCAGGTCGTGAGCGAGATCATCGGCATCTTCGCGGCTTTCAAGGCGAATCGCGACGGCAACGAGTCGCTGGGCTCCTTTTGCACGCGGGTTGGGGGTGAAGCGCTGGCAAGCCTTGCTGAGGCCGCTCCCAAGCCTTGAATTCCGCTGATCAAACGCGAGTGCTTTGGCCAGACTTGTGGCTAGGGTTTCCTGAATGAACCGAAGGGCGTTAGCTCCGGTTATGCTGACAATGGATCAAGTACAACAGGGTCCAACACCGCGGACCTTGGCCACCATCCCGCGTCAGTTGAGCGAATCGTCCCATGACAACGCACGAGCGTTTCGAAAGTCTGACGCTCGAGGATCGTGACCGGCTCACGCGTTTGCTGTCGACATTCGAAACGGGCTGGACCCCAAAAACGTTTGGCCGATTCACGAAAGACTTGCTTTCGGAAAACGCGCCCGAGTTTCGTGAGGCGGCTCTCACCGCCTTGGTGGCAGCCGACCTGCGCATCAGCTGGGCGTCTGGTAAGCGCCGCCAACTCGAAGCGTACCTGAAGAGCGTGCCCCTGCTTGGGACCCCTGAGTCGGTCAGTCCCGATCTCATCTTGGACGAATTCCTCGCGCGACGTGCGGTGGCTACAAGCACTTCCATCGATGACTTCCGCGATCGTTTTCCAGGTCAGTATCCAAGGTTGCTTGAGCTCATCGAACCGGCAAGTCATTCATCCGACGTGCGTCAAACGATGGACTTGCAGTTTGGTGAGCGGGCAGCCGAGACCACGCAAGATTCCTCGACCCAACCTCAAAACGGGTCGACACACGCGAGTCGTGGAGACATTCGGACTTCGAAGCGGCTGGGACGCTATCAAACTATGAAAGTCGTGGGATCTGGCGCGATGGGAACCGTTTACCTCGCGCACGATACCCAACTCGATCGGCAGGTGGCTCTCAAGACGCCGCGGTTTGACGGTGACGAAACCGCCTCGGCGATCCAGCGTTTTTATCGTGAAGCGAGAGCCGCTGCGAAACTGCAGCATCGAAACATCTGCCCCGTTTACGACGTGGGAGAGATCGACGGTCAACACTTCATTTCCATGGCCTTCATTCCAGGCCGCTGCATGTCCGAGTGTGTTCGCGCGAGCAGCTTGTTGAGCACGCGCGAGGCGGCGCAGATCGTGCTGAAATTGGCTCGGGCCCTTTCCTTCGCGCATGCTCGAAGTGTCGTTCACCGTGATCTGAAACCAGCCAACATCATGATCGATCAGGAGGGCGAACCGGTCGTGATGGATTTTGGTTTGGCGCGGCAAATGGACAGCCGGACCGAGATCACCAGCGTGGGTGTTGTCCATGGGACCCCGGCCTACATGGCGCCCGAACTGGTCAGAGGCGCCGAGAGCGCCGTCGGCCCACAGGCTGATATCTATGCGTTGGGCGTCACGCTATACGAGTTGCTTTCTGGCCAACTGCCATTTCAGGGCTCGATGACGCAACTGCTCTACCAGATTGTTCACACCGAGGCCGAACCCCCATCGACCCACCGGGACAGTATCGATTCGGATCTGGACGACATTTGCCTCGGCATGATGGTCAAAGACGTTGGTTCGCGTTTCCAAACGATGGATGAGGTCGCCACGGCGTTGATGGAATATCTTCGGGACAACCATGGAGATCCGCTGTCCGCAGACGCGATGGATGGAGCACTTCCAACCACCGCGTCACCTCTTCGTGTCCGTCCGACCTCCGGACCATCGATCGAGATTGTCACCGCACCCAAGACGAAACGACGTCGGCGAAGAAGACGATCCAGGCTACTTGTCGCCACTGCGCTCGTGGTCGGTCTCGGTTTGGCATTCCGGCTGCGGCCTTCGGAGAACCGCGTGCTTCCCACGGAGGATCAGAAGGAAGGCAAACTTGGAACAAACCCACTTGATTCTTCCCATCCGATCGCATGGGGGACGCCTCGGTCGCTTGGCTTCTTTTTTGAGGAGTCGAAGAACCTCGCAACGGAGTTGGGGGACGAATTCCTGGAAGTTTACATGCACTCTTACGATGGCGTGATCGGAACGGCGTTGGCAACCGGTGTGGGCCAGACCGACATTTGGAAGTTCACACGCCGAGCATCCGATGAGGCCTGGCGGGAAAAGCAAAACCTGGGGCGCAGCATCAATACCGAACAGAACGAGTTGGGGCCCGACATAAGCGATTCAGGTCTGGAAGTGATGTTCAGTTCGGATCGGCGGCGAAAGAAAGGGGGGCAATTGGGGCTCTTTCTTTCAACACGAAAGACGACCGATGCAGATTGGGGTCTCGCAACCAACCTGGGGCCCAATGTGAACTCGGAGAATCGCGACGCGTTTCCACAGTTCGCCGAGAACGACCTTGCGGTGTATTTCGCGAGTTCGCGAAGGATCACCGGGAACATGGACCTCTTTGTAATGCATCGTGAGGCAATTGGGGCCGCGTGGTCAAAGCCTGTGAATCTCGGGCGTCGCATCAATACGATGGCAAGCGAAACGTCGCCTTTGGTATCGGGCGATGGGCTCACGCTTTTTTTTGGCTCGGCGGCGAAGCAGGGCGCCGCAACGGATATCAAGGTCAGCGTCCGGGCATCGCGTGAGGAACCTTGGCAGCAGCCCCGCCGGCTCGGTCCGCACATCAACACGCAAGAAGGCGAATTGCCGTTCTTGATTTCTGACGATGGCAAGCTGTTTCTTTTCCACCGGATGAAGAAACTTCGCAACGGGAGCATTCGCGTGGAAACCTGGGTTTGCCATCGACTCGTTGAAAGCGAGCGCCTGATCGACGGAGGGGATTGAACCCGATGTTTTGATCGGCGGCGAAAACGGGTTGCCGTCGCGTTTCACAAGGGTGAACCTGGTGTGGCACCGATGCCTCCTGGTTGGCATGAATCCATGCTAATGAAACCCCGGATGGAGCGCTCGTGGCCAACCTGTTTCGCCTGTATCGCAATAGTTTTGCTGGTTTGCCTGCCGATGCTTGGTGGTTGGCGGCCGTGATGCTGGTCAATCGCAGCGGCTCGATGGTGCTCTTCTTCTTAACGCTTTACCTGACCCAGGACCTGGGTTGGTCGGATGCGTTCGCAGGCTACGCAATCGCTTCCTATGGCCTGGGATCGTGCGTCGGTGCCGTCGTTGGCGGCCGACTGACGGAAGCCTGGGGGCCCCGACGGGTTCAGCTGCTGTCTTTGGTTGCTACTGCCGCTTGTTTCGTTTTGCTTTCCAACCTGCGGACAGCCTCGTGGCTGTTGTCGGGTTTGTTCACGACCGGAGTGGTCGCCGAAGCTCTGCGTCCCGCAAACGCGATGGCCGTTTCCTGCAGCGTCCCTCTGTACAAGCAAGCGCGTGCGTTCGCCTTGAACCGCTTGGCATTGAACTTGGGTTTTACTTTGGGACCCGCGATCGGCGGTTTCTTGGCGACCCTCAGCTACCGGTATCTTTTCTTTATGGATGCCTCGACCTGCATCGCGGCGGCATGTTTGTTGCTGGCCATGCCGAGCTTGCCCCAATCGAGTGGCGCTGAATCAGAGAAGCTCGCTGAGGATTGTCCGGAGGCACGCGATGAGAGACTGACGACGGATCGCGAGCACGTGGTGTTTGTGTTGGGGATTGCCCTCTTGTTGATCGTGTTCATGCAGGTGGTCAGCACCTATCCACTATTCCTGCGCGAGCACGTCGGGCTGCGGGAGCAGGGGATCGGGCTGCTCATGGCCGTCAATACCATCGTGATCGTACTGGTGGAGATGCCGCTCACGGAGCGGATTGGTTCGTTGCGGCCCATGAAAGCGGTGGCATGGGGCAGTCTGTTCGTGTGTGCTGGCTTTGGTTTGTTGCCATTGATCGCCTGGTTGCCCGGTGGTGCCGCTCAAGGCACGGCCCTGATCATCATGGTTTTGATATGGACGGTCGGCGAGATGATTTCGATGCCCGCCATGTTTACGCACGTGACGACGACGTCAAGCATGAGTCAGCGACCGCGTCGACTGGCAGGTCTTGGACTGGCCTCCTCGACCGCCTTCGTGGTGGCTCCGCTGCTTGGTACCACGCTCTATCGGTTTCACCCCGACTCGGTTTGGTTGGCCAGCTTTGCCGCGGCGCCTTTCCTGTGGTACATCTTCCGTGGACGCCCCGCATCGTCTTGGAAACAACACGCGGGACCCAATGCGGATCCGGTCGGCAGTCGCGTTTGAATCGCGATTTGATTGAAAATCGTCTAGCGTCATTGGATTTTCGGTGGCGGCGTCGCCATTTTCAGCAAGTAGTTTAGGGGCCGTTCGCGCGATCACACCTGAAGCGACACGCCGAGTTGGTGTTGTCTTCGGGGCTGGTATCTGGCCGGCGCGTTGCATTATCCTGCCGCGGTGAGCACTGACACACACGATCCGGCACCGTTCCCAGAATCCGTCGCGGTCCTCGCGCTGGGGCTATTGGGCGGCAGCGTTCTAAAGGCAATTTCCAAACGGTTTCCTAAGTCTCGCCGCATAGGATGGGCCCGGTCTTCCGCGGTTCGGGAAATCGCGCTGGATCAGGCGATCGCGAACGTGGTGGTCGATAGGCCGGAGGACGCCGTTGCTCAGGCAGAGGTGGTTGTGGTTGCCTCTCCCGTCAACACGATCGCGGAGCTTGCGAGGGACTCCTTTGACGCAAATCCGAACGCCATCTTCACGGATGTCGGGAGCACCAAAAAGCGCATCGTGACCGAAGTGGAACGCCACCCAGGCCTATCTCAGCGGTTTGTGGCGGCTCATCCCATTGCTGGTAGTGAAAAGGGTGGGATCGAATTCGCCGATGCGGATTTGTTTCAGGATCGAACCGTCGTGGTGACGCCGTCAGGTCGCGAGACCGCCGGGCATGTTGAGAAGGTCGAGGCGTTTTGGATGGGCCTCGGTGCCCAGGTGGTGCGAACTTCCCCTACCGAGCACGACCGGTTGCTTGCCTTGACTTCTCACTTGCCGCATCTCTTGGCTGCGTTGGCGTCACGGCAGGTTGATGCCGCGGCCCTCGCGTTCGTCGGAACAGGCTGGCGCGACACCACGCGCGTGGCGGCAGGCAACGCGGATTTGTGGGCTTCCATTGTCTCCGAGAATCGAGAGTACGTGCTGCAGGCGCTCGATGGCGCGATCGGGGATTTGCAACGACTAGCCGATCGCGTTCGGGGAGGCGATGATGCCGCCGTACGAGATTGGCTCGACGAAGGCCGCGACAGACGTCTCCAGAGTGATGGCGAATCGCGTGCCTGACTGGACAACGCCAGGATCCGGAATCGGGTCGCCTTTTCCCAGCCCAATGCGTTGGTGACTTATTCCGCCTGAGTCCCGTTTCGCAAGCGTTTCGGCGCAGGAACGGACCGGGGTGGGATGGTCCAGTCAAGACGACTTTGAAATCAATGCTTTGAGAGTTATCGCGATGGCGCTTTGGCAAATTGACATCCATCCTCGCGGCGATCGACCCGACCTGTTGGCAGGCGAGACGGCACGCGAACTTCATGAGTTGGGGTTGGGCGACGACTTTACGATCGCAACAGCGCAAGGTTTCTTGGTGGAGGGGCGGCTTGACCGTGATGAAGCCGAAGCCATCGCCCGAACTCTGCTTGCCGATGGAGTGACACAGCATGTGACGGTGGGACGCATCGACACGGTCGATGAATCGGCCGTTTCATTGAGCGAAGCGCCGGAGACGCTGGTTGAGCAACTCTGCGACCAAGACGTCGAGGCGGAACCGCACTTGGTGCATGTGATGCCAAAGCCGGGTGTGATGGACCCCGTCGCGGCGAGCACCCTGGCCGCACTTTCCGATGCCGCGGTCACAGCGGAAGCGGTTTGTACGTTTCGTAAGTTTTGGATCGCGGGCGCGGACGATGAAACCTTGCAGCAAATCTGCATGAAAGCGCTGTCGAATGATTCGATCGAACGCTATGTGATCGGTCCGCTATCCATGGGAAGCTTGCAAGTCGGATCAACCGCCACTTTCGAATTGGTGACGGTCCCGATCCGCGAACTCGATGATTCAGGTCTGGAAGAGCTTTCTCGGGAGGGCCAGCTCTACCTCACGTTGGTTGAGATGCAGACGATTCGAGCGCATTTCGTTGCTCTCCAACGTGACCCCACGGACATCGAACTCGAATCGATCGCACAGACGTGGTCCGAGCACTGCAGCCACAAAACCTTGGCGGGGCGGATTCGTTACACGGGGCCTGATGGTGAAACGCGGCAGTTTGAGAACATGCTAAAGGAAACCATCTTTGCTGCGACGCAGGCGATCCGGAAGAGTCTCGGCGATAACGATTGGTGCGTCAGCGTGTTCGCAGACAATGCGGGGGTTGTGACGTTCGACGATGAGGATCACGTGTGTTTCAAAGTTGAAACACACAATCACCCCTCGGCGCTAGAACCCTACGGAGGCGCAAACACGGGCATTGGTGGCGTGATCCGGGATCCGATGGGAACCGGCATGGGAGCAAAACCCATTTGCAATACCGATGTTTTTTGCTTTGCGAATCCAGATGTTGCACCGGAGTCGCTTCCGCCGGGGGTGTTGCATCCGCGACGTGTTATTTCGGGGGTCGTTTCCGGTGTGCGTGACTATGGGAACCGGATGGGCATCCCGACGGTCAACGGAGCGGTCTATTTTGACGAACGCTATCTTGGCAACCCGCTGGTCTATTGCGGCAACGCGGGATTGATTCCCGTGGGCATGGAATCAAAAGAAGTGCAGCCTGGGGACTGGATCGTCGCGTTGGGAGGACGCACCGGGCGTGACGGCATTCATGGGGCCACGTTCAGCAGCGCCGAGTTGACGAGTGAATCGGAGTCGCTTTCAGGAGGAGCCGTCCAGATTGGGAACGCGATCACCGAGAAGATGGTCTTGGATGTGCTGATCCAAGCCCGGGATCGAGGACTGTACAACGCAGTGACCGATTGCGGTGCCGGTGGGTTCAGTAGTGCCGTCGGGGAGATGGGTGAGGAGATCGGAGCAGAAGTATGGCTGGAGAAAGCCCCGTTGAAGTATGAGGGCCTGACTTACACGGAGATCTGGATTTCTGAAGCACAAGAACGCATGGTGCTCTCGGTTCCACCTGAGAAATGGGAATCGCTCCAGGCATTGTGCGACAGTGAAGGCGTTGAAGCTGCGGTCATTGGACGCTTTGAGCCGACGAGCCGCCTACGTCTCAAGTACGGCGATCAGGTTGTGGGTGACTTGTCGATGGACTTCCTCCACGACGGACGCCCGCCAGTGATCCGAGATGCGGTTTATCAACCACCTGAGGAAGCTGCGTTCGGATCGGTCGCGATCGAATCCGTGGATCCCAAAGAGTCATTGCTCGCGATCCTCAGCAGCTTGAACGTCGCGAGTAAACACTGGGTGATTCGTCAGTACGATCATGAGGTGCAAGCCGGCAGTGTCGTGAAGCCGTTGGTGGGTCCCCAGTGCGATGGCCCGAGTGACGCGGCTGTGATTCGCCCCAAATCGAACTCGCGTCGTGGCGTCGTGATCAGTTGCGGCATGAACCCACACTATGGTGATTTTGACGCGCATCACATGGCGACGAGCGCGATCGATGAGGCCATGCGAAACGCCGTGGCCGTCGGTGCCGACCCGAGCAAGATTGCCATCCTGGATAACTTTTGCTGGGGATACACGGATCGACCGGAGACCTTGGGGTCACTGGTTCGAGCCGCCATCGCTTGTCACGATCTGGCGCTCGCGCTGGGGACGCCCTTCATCAGCGGCAAGGACAGTCTTAACAACGAGTTCAGCTACAACGACGCGTCCGGCGAGAAGCAAACCATTGCAATTCCGCCAAGCCTGTTGATCAGCGCGATCGGACAGATCGACGACGTCTCCAAAGCCGTGACAATGGACGCGAAGTCGGCGGGCAACGAGATCTGGTTGGTTGGAACGACCACGGAAGAGTTTGGCGGCTCACACCTTGGTTTGGTGCACGGATGGGGCGGTGGCCGCGTTCCTCACGTGAACGCTGAGCGAGCCAAGTCAGGCTTCCAGGCGGTCCACGCGGCGATCCAGAAGGGACTCGTTCGATCCTGTCACGATTTGAGCGAAGGTGGCTTGGCTGTGGCGGCGATTGAAATGGCGATGGCTGGCGGCCTCGGGATGACGCTCGATCTCTCAGAGATGCCGGTCGAGAGCGAGGCACTGCCCCGCGATCTCGTGTGTCTTTTTAGCGAGTCCAACTCGCGTTTCCTCATCGAAAGCAGACCCGAATCCGCCGAGGGATTGTTGGCGATTTTCCGAGAGGCCGATGTTGCCATCACAAGAATCGGTGCGATTACGGAGCAATCGAGCCTGACAGTTCAAGCCGACGGCAAGGAGGTGCTGTCGCTCGACGTGGCAGTCGCCAAAGCAACGTGGCAGGCCCCTCTGGATTGGTAACCGGAGACTCCGATCAATCAAGGGACCAGCTACAGCCGCCGATCATTCGTCGGCCAGGGCAAGAAACTCCAGGCGTCGCATGATCTCGCCCTTGGGCTTTGGCTCGAATGGTAGTTCGATCTTGCCGGCGTCGAACGGGTATGGGGCACCAGGCATTTCATGTAGGTAGGCGGTCATGTTGAGTAGCTGCAATGCTTCGGCACGACTGCGAACGCGGGCGAGCGAGTCGTACATGACCGGACGTGGGTCGTCGAGATGCAAGATGGCAAGCGCTTCCGAGGCCCGCCCGGCGACGACCGGGTGAGGATCCAAGGTGCGTCGTCGAAGGAGCTTAACGAGAGTGGGATCGTTTTCGGCCAGGGCGCTCTCCGATGGGTTCGAGCCGACGCGGTTTGACAGTGCCAGGATGGCCCAATAGCGTTCGAGCGGGTCCCCTGAATTCATGGAACTCATCAGTGCCGCGCGTGTTTCAGCCAGTGGAGCCAATGCCAAGTTGGCGACTCGCAGGTAATTTGTGATTTGACCTTCGTATGTTCGCCCCCAACCGATCGGGTCCTCAATGGCACTCTCCAAGAATGCGAACTCGGGGAACATGGAAAGATCGTTGATCTCACGCATTTGAGCTTCGAGCGATTGCCGCATCGTCGCTAGCCTTCCGGCTTGATCGTTGTCACCTGCTAGGTTGCGGACTTCGTCCGGATCCGAGATCACGTTGTAGAGCGCTTCCACAGGACGCGGACGGAAGAACAGGTCTTGCGCGTCCGACAGCTCGCCTTTCTGATGCAGACGCTGCCACTCCTGATAGGCCAGCATGCGCATGCGGTAATTGTTTCGCAGCGAATCGGGTTGATGTGACTGAAAGAAGCGAATGTACTTCCAGTCGCCGATGCGAATGGCGCGAGCGAAGTCGTACTTGGCATCGAAGCGGTCCGCATACGAGAAGGTTCGGTCGCGTTGTTCGACTTCGCTTGGATCGATCGTTTGTCCGAGGAAGGCGCTTCCATCCAAGCCATTTGGCGGCGTGAGGCCAGCCAGTGTGAGCACGGTGGGAGCAAAGTCAATGAATGAGACAAAGCCGCTGACGGAGGAGCCCATACGTTGCTTCGACGCGTCTGCCGCGACAAGATGTTGAAAGTTGTCAGGGACTCTTACGACCAATGGAACATGAAGTCCCGATTCGTAGAGGTAACCCTTGGAGCGCGGAAGCACGCCTCCGTGATCACCAAAGTAAAACACAAAGGTGTTTTCCAGCTGTCCCTCGGCTTTGAGCCTATCGAGAAGGTCTGCGACTCGCAGATCGATGATTCTCATTCGATCGCGGTAGTAGGCTTCGGTGAAGCGTACAAGAGCAGTGTCGGGAAGATATTGCTTGATGGGAACCGTGTCCGGGTCCGTCTTGGTCGGTTTGGCGAGCTGATCTTCTCCGAAATGGAGGCTACTCTCGTGGGAATCTGTGTACGTCTGAACGTGAAAGAAGGGCGTTTCAGGCGTCGGCCGATTTTTCCAGCTGGCTTTTCTTCCGGACTCATCCCAAGGGTCGGACTCCTTTGTCGCGTTGTAATCCTCTTTCGAATTGTTGCTGGTGTAGTACCCCGCTTCGCGCAAGTAGGCTGGGAACATCTGGATGTCCGTGTTCAGCGGCGATAACTCCATGCGACGGTGGTACTGGGTGCCCACGCGTGGCCCGTAGCATCCTGTGATGAGCGTGGTGCGCGCGACGCTGCAAACCGGGGCGTTTGAGAACGCTCGCGTGAAGGTGAGGCCGTGTGCCGCCATGGCTTCGATCGCGGGCGTTTCGACCCCACCATCATCGAAGTGTTTGAGGTAGTGTTTCGAATTGTCCTCGGACATGATCCACAGGATGTTGGGTCGCGTCTGAATCGTATCAGCAGCCCCCGGCATGGTCGTGGCGGTCCACGCCACTGCCAGATACAGGATTGCCCATCGCGAATTCGTGTTTGAGTTCATTTGAGAACGGAGTCGAAAGGGTATCGAAGACAAACCGTGAGCCCGTCACCCGGCAGGCTTAGTCCGGGTTCGTCGCGACCAATCCGAACACGGCCAGGCCATGATTGCAAGCATCCTTATGCGACGCTGCCCCCGGACTCCGAATCTTGTGTCGAGCGAAACGCTCATACAAAAGCGATCGAAATCCCGGAAAGAACCCTCTGGGTAACTCTTGACGACCCAGGGCGTGGAGTTTGTGTCCGTGGCACGGTTTGTGACGGCACTTCGGTACAACGGTTCCCAGCGTCACATCCAGCGGGGCCATAGGTCCTTCAAGTGTCTTGTCGCGGCCCCAGGTCTGGTTCCAGCGTAGCGAAAGTCGCCAATTCTTTCGTCGATCTCGCGGCAGGCCGAAACCCTTGAGGTATGTCGATTAATTAAAATCGCAACCCGAAGCGTGAGTTTTGAAGTTGCGTTCTTCAGCCACGAAGTGGCGGCACTTTCATAACCGGGCCCGTCAGGGCCCGGATGAACTTCCGGAGATCTAAGCTGCAGCGGAAATCCAAGTAGGCTCTTCCAAGCCGTGTGGACGGCTTTTGGGGTACGGCCCCTTCCGCGTGGCTTATCGCGTGAAACACGTGTTGAAGGGGGTCCCGAGTCTCGACGCTCCCGGAAAACCGAGAAGCGTCGTAGACTGCGGCGGAACACCCTTGCACCGCAACCAGCGACGACCATAGCAACATGACGGCATTGCAATCGAAGCAACCCATTCCAAACCGTGTCTTCTCATCGAAAGTCGATCGATGGATCGCCGTGCTCTTGGTCTTGCCATCTGTTGTTGGAGCCCTCGTGGGGGTGATGGTCCTGATCCAAGGCGATGACGACGGCATGAAAGCATCGATTCTGTTCGTCTTCGCCGCGGCTCTGTTGGTGCTGCACGGCGTCTTGGTTCTGCCTTGTCGCTACACCTTTCTGGAGGACGCCCTGTCGATTCGCTGTGGTCTGATTTGCTATCAGCTACCGTACCAGGAGATCCGAGGGGTCGAACGGAGCCGGAGCTGGGCAAGTGCGCCAGCCTTGTCTCTGGACCGAATTCAGATTCGAAGTGATCAACGCACTGTGCTGATATCGCCCGTAGATCGCGACGGATTCCTGGAGGAGTTCAAGCGTCGTTGTGACGTAGCGTCCCAGATTGCTCCTTGAACAACCGATCAAGGACGCCGTTGACGAATCGAGGGCTGTTCTCACCGCCATAGCGTCGTGCCAGCGTCAACGCCTCCGCGATCGCAACTTGCCCTGGCGTATCAGCATGCACAATCTCATAGGCACCCAGCCGCAGAATGTTGCGGTCGATCACGGGCATTCGAGGCAACGACCAATTGGTCGAAAGCGAACGAAGCTGCGAATCCAAGGTGTCGCGATGCGCGAGCGTGCCATCCAAAAGGTCGACCGCAAACTGCGTGAGGACCTTGCGACCCTGCAGACGAGAACGAATGAACTTCCGAGCACCATCACCCCCACGCCACGGATTGACATCCGTTTCATAGAGGAGCTGCAGGACGATTTCACGGGCGCGGCGTCGAGTTGACATGGCGACAGCGTCGACGCCGCGGTGCGGCGTGTCAACGGGACGCAAAAGTCGATGCTCTGAGGACGACGACCTCCGGTGGCTAACCCGCCACGCGTAGTGCCGGGCGTCCCACCTCGCCAAGCAGGGCGCGGAGGCGTTCGAACTCTTCGGCGTCGTTGAAATGAATGGTGATCTTCCCACGATGACGTGCCGACGACTTGATCTCAACCTTCGTGCCAAACACCATTCGCATCTCTTGCTGCATCGCTTCGATGTGCGGCGGCGTCGGCTTGCGCTTCTGACGGGACGCGTTGGTGACTTTCAGTCCGGTGTCCTCATCTTCTTCCGCTTTCAGCATCTCGCCAACACGGGCTTCTGTCGCGCGAACCGACCATCTTTCGTCGACGATTTTGGCGGCGACGCTGGCTTGAACAGCCTCCTCGCCAATGGGTAGCAGGGCACGTGCATGACCGGCACTCATGTCGCCTGCCACCAGCATCTCCTGAATCGACTCTGGCAATTCGAGTAATCGCATCAGGTTGGCGATCGTGCTGCGGTCGATGCTGAGCCGTCGTGCCAGGTCATCCTGTTTG
>JBCCYK010000145.1:0-16270 GCA_039189905.1 Planctomycetota bacterium | reverse complement strand
TTACCGTTCAGTCGCCCGATGGCGACAACTTAATTTGTCTCAGTCGAGACGATGCCGCTCAGCGTCTGGGCATTAGTTCCCGGACACTTTATCAACGGACCGCACCGCGTGGTCCGATTCGTGCCGTTCGTTTTGGTCGCCGGGTGCTGTATCCGGTTCACGAAATCGACCGATACATCACTGAGCAAATGGAATCGCAATCCGCCAAACAGAACGGAGGTGCGAAATGAGTTTGCAACGAACAACTCCAAGCGTCGGAGAATTGAAAGCACTGGCCGCCGGTCGTTGGTTCGACATCTTGATCGCGGCGGGTATCGACGCCGACAAGCTGAATGGAAAAGGGCATCCTTGCCCGAAGTGTGGCGGACGCGATCGCTTCGCAGCGTTCCCGAACATCAACGGACGCGGAGCGGTTCACTGTCGGCATTGCTTCACTCGCGGTTGTGACCCTTCGCCGGGAGATGGCATCGCTTCGCTGCAGTGGATTCTCGGGTTGGACTTTCGAGCGACGCTCGGATGGCTGGCCGATTGGTTGGGCGTTAGGAAAGAGAGCGAGCGGCGAACGCCTCGCCCGGTCGCTCGCCGCACGGTGCCGAGCAATCGGATTGTCAGCAGCGAGCCTTTGGAATCGCTGATCGACTTCGACGACTTGGCAAAGCGGTTCTTTTGCGAGATGAGCCGCGAACGTCGTGAACACTTGGCGAAACGCTTGTCGGTGGATCCACGATCGCTGGTGCGGCTTCGAGTCGGTTACAGCGAACAGGATCAAGCAACGACGTGGCCGATGGTGGATTCGGGTGGTCGTTGTGTTGGGCTGCGGATGCGAGGGCACGACAACAACAAGTGGAGCTATCGCGGTGGCCGCGGCGGGCTGTTCGTTCCCGATGGAATCTCAACCAGCATCAAGCGGCTGTTCGTTTGCGAAGGACCCAGCGACGTTGCCGCGTTGCTGTCGATTGGTTTGCCCGCGATCGGTCGCCCGAGTTGCACGGGAGCGGTTCCCGCGACGGTGAACTTTGTTCGTCGGATTGAATGCCACGACGTGGCGATCGTGGCCGACCACGACGAAGCGGGACAGAACGGAGCGAAGCGGCTGGCTCGGTTGTTGGTCACAGTCGCGAACACGGTTCGCATTATCACGCCCGGAAATCCCGGTGACGATGCGAGGAAGTTCGTCGCCCAAGGTGGAACGCCGGGCGACTTCGACCAGATGTTGGCCAATGCTGACGCCTTGATGCTCGCGATTCGCCGTTGTGTCCCAAGCAATCAACGCAACGTCGAAAGGAACTGAGCAAAGATCATGGATGAGCAAACCCAACCTATCGAACCGCTTTCGCTCACGATCGAGCGTAGCGGTCGCGGCGACACGGTGACCGTTGTCGCAAAGCTCGCCGATGACGAACTGCATCGCGACAAAGTCGATTTGAACCGTGCGTCGGATCGTTGCCGGTTCGCACGAGCGATTCATAACAAACTGCCTCGGTTCGCACCGACGGAAGTTGAATCGCAGTTGTTGAAACTGCTTGCTGATTTACAGCGTCAACAAGAGCAAAGCGAAGAACCACCCCGCGACGACGGCGAAGAAATCGCCGCGTTGGAACTGACGCGACCGGAACTCATCATTCGCCCGGACTACGCGGCGATGATCGTTCCTCGGTTGCTGCGAACACGAACTGCTCCCGATGGAACGTGGACGCTTTACGCCAAATCCAGCGGCAAACGCTCGGCAAGCGAATTGGAGCCTTCGGTCATCGTTGGTGATCGTTCGTTGCACGTTCACCCAATGCCCTATCCACCGTCGGTAGCGGACGTGTCGGAACTGTGCCGATGGTCGCAAGGGTCACGCGAAGCATGGCTGAAAGGTGACGTTTGCCCGACTACGGACGATGCACTCGCGGAAATCCTTGGTCGATTGGATCGGTACATCGAATTACCGGACGACGGCGAGACAGGTTCTCGCGGTCATGGGGCAACGCTCGCCCTTTGGGTGCTGATGTCGTACTGCTATCCGATCTTTCCCGCTGTTCCGTACTTGTACCTCGCCGGTCCTGCTGGGTCAGGCAAAACGCGAACGATGGATTTGATCGGTCGGATGGTCTTTCGCCCGATGTTTAGTTCCAACACCACTGCCGCGAACGTCTTTCGGTCGCTGCACGCACGTGGCGGAACGCTGCTACTCGATGAAGCCGAACGACTCAAAGACGATCGTTCGCCGGAAGTTGGCGAGATCACCTCGATTCTATTGTCAGGTTATCGCCGGGGCGGACGTGCAAACCGTTTGGAGCCCGCTGGTGATTCGTTCCGATCGGTTTCGTTCGACGTATTTGCTCCGAAGCTGCTCGCTTGCATCCGTGGACTTCCACCCGCGTTGTCATCACGGTGCATCAATGTGCGACTGTCGAGAGCCGCCGTCGGAAGCCCGCGAGCCGCACGTTCTCTTGATGATTCGCTCGACGAAGAACAGCAAGTCCGTGATTTGTTGCACGCATGGATGCTTGAAAACGCACCGCGTTTGATCGACACGCCGCCACCAGCATCGACACTCGCCAATCGTGACGCCGAACGATGGGAACCGTTGTTTCGGATCGCTTCGCTTTGCAGTGATTCCAGTTTGCTCGAATTCGTGATCGCTCACGCGGCCCAGCAAATCGAAACCGATCAGGAAGACGCGACACCCGAAGCCGACCCGGCTCTGCTGGCCGCACTTCACGAATTGGTAATGACGCAACCGCGAGTCACACCGGGCGAAGTGTTGGAAGCCGCCCGCGACTTGGACCCTGACGCGATCGACGAAGGATGGACCGCTCGCCGCGTATCTGTGGTGCTTCGCCGCTACGGTTTGCGAGTGGTTCGTTCGCACGGCAAGCGAGTATTCAAACAAACGGCGGCTGAAGTTGCCAAGGTCGCGAAGCGATACGGCTACGAGATCAACGACCGTCCTTCCAGTGGAAGCGAGCCGACCGAAAACCCGGTACCGCAAACGCAAACGGAGGTGTTTTGATGGTCGCTGAAAACAAGCCCGACACACCCCAGATTTGCGGCACCCCCGACCTTTGCGGCACCCGCGAAGGAAGGATTGCTGCTGCAGTCCATACCGCTCCATCGTTTCAGTCGAATCGGGTGCCGGGGGTGCCGCAAAGGTCGCAAACTCGGGGTATGCCGCGGCTCCTTCTTTCCTTCGGTGATTCATCGGCACCGGCACCCGAACCGGAGCCTTTATCGCCGCCCGAAGAAGAAGAACGCATCGACGATCCGAACAACGACGGCCCGTGGATCATCAACGCCGAAGCCGCTGCCGAACTGGACTCACTCGAAGAAGTGGACTTCGACGAAGTTCCTGTTTGCTCATGCGGTCGCTACTGCGACGTACAAACGCTCGATGATGCTTGGCACTGTTCGCAATGCGATCCAAACGCAGAAGAACGCCGCAAACGAACGCAACGTTTGCTGGCTTCAGTCAAACGCCTCCGCGAGTTGAATTGACTCAAGCGGAAACACCTTACAATGAACACAACCCAAAGGAATGAAACATGGCATCCATCATCAATCGTCCAAACAAACATCGCTGGATCCAATACACCGACGAAGCAGGCAAACGCCGAACGCTACGCCTCGGCCAAGTCACCAAAAAGAACGCCGTCGAAGTCTGCCGCCGCGTCGAACGTCTGATCGCTTGCAAGGCTTCCGGTGATTCACTTGATCCAAGCACCGCCAGTTGGTTGGCGTCCGTCGAAGGAACGATTCGCGAACGCATGGTGAAGCTTGGGCTATGCGAAGCCGCACGCGAGCGTCGAACACTTGAAGAGTGGATCACCGAGTTCCGTGGACTCAACCCACAATGGAAACCGTCTTCGATCGAGAACTACGAAGCGGCAACCGGTCCGCTGCTGGAATACTTCGACGGCAGCCGATGGATCGACAGTTTCAAGCCACACGAGGCTGACGACTTTCGCAAGTGGCTTCTCACCGAACGTCCCAATCGTCAGACCGGCGGCAAGGGTCACGCGGACGACACCGTTCGCCGCCGCTGTGGCAGAGCGAAAGCACTTTGGAAAGAAGCCATCCGTCGCGGATACGCGACCGATAACCCGTTCGCCGATATCGTCACGCACACGCGAGGGAACAAACAACGGCAGCACTTCGTGACTCCGGAAGTTGCCTACGATTGCATCGAAGCCGCTCCGTGTCTTGATTGGCAAACCATCATCGCGTTGTGTCGTTTCGGTGCGTTGCGATGCCCAACCGAGGTTGTGAACCTCGCATGGACCGACGTGAACCTGCCGGAAGGTTTCATGGTGCTACGTCAACCGAAGGTCGAGCATCACGAGGGCGGCGGCGTCCGTGTCTGCCCGATCTTCCCTGAACTGCGACCGTACCTCGAAGCCGCATGGGACGCGGCGCCCGAAGGAGCCCTTCACGTCATCACGCGATACCGCCGGCACGATCAAAACCTACGCACGACGTTTCAAAAGATCGTCGAGCGAGCCGGGCACAAACCATGGCCGAAGTTGCTGCAAAACCTGCGAGCCAGTCGTGAAACGGAACTGCTGGCAAGGTTCCCGGCGAAGGATGTCACCGAGTGGTGTGGCAACAGCGTTGCGGTGGCAATGGACCACTCTGCGATGGCCACGAAGGCGACGTTCAAAGCAGCAATGCAAACCCGAAGCATCTTTGAAGCACCAAGTGCCGAAAACGCCGAGCGAAGCGCAGCAAAAGGCGAAGCACTAAATTCCCAAAACGGCGATTTTGAGTCACAAAATGCGAAGCAGCACCGAACGGAAAAGAAAGGAGCCAAGTCGCAAAAGACCGTAAAACGCGGTCTCAATCGCGACTTGGCTCCACTTGTCGCCGCAGACTGCGACGACGATCAGCTCCCCCGGCAGGACTCGAACCTGCGACAAGGCGGTTAACAGCCGCCTGCTCTACCAACTGAGCTACAGGGGATCAGGGTGTAGGATGGTAGCCTCGGGGGTTGGGTTCATCAAGACGGTCTGATGGGGCTTGCCACGCGAGACAGTTTCGGTGCGGGTCCAGGGGTGGGATGTGCGGGATGAATCGGTTTTGACGCGGCGGAACACAGCGTTTACCACGGAGTGGCCCGTTGATTCGCTTCTCCAGTCAGCGGCGATCGAGCCACCCGCAGGTGGTTGGATCGCACCGGTTTCAAGCCGGCTTGGGATGGCTCACGAGCGACACCATGCGGTCGCGCGTGGCTTGAGTCAGCTGATGCTTCGCGCCCGTAGCGACGATCAGGGGCTTCTGGTTGGCGGCGGGACGGCAATCGAAAGTTGGGCGACGCGCGCCGCCGACTTGATGGGCGTCCCTCACGTGACCTTGATCGCAGCGAATGCGAAACCCGCGATCAGGACCAGCGCCCGGTCGCGGGAACTCTCGCTGGAAGCACCCTGCGGGCAAGCCGACATCGATCATTGGATCGTCCAGAACTGCCCCCGCATCGAGGCCATGCACGTGCGCCCGAAAGGCAAGCTCCACTCAGCTTTGCAATCACGTTTGAGCACGCAACCAGATGGGGTACGCGTGACGACGGACCAAACGTTGATTGAACCACCAGTGAAAATGGAGCTGATGGAAGCGGGGGCGGTCTTGATTCACCGTCAATGCACGGCGACATCAACCGTCGCGTCCGACGAACACGTAAAGCTCGCGCTCGACAAGTCCCAGCGGGTTGATTGGCAAGAAGTTGTCGCAGAGCACCGTTGGTTGACGCATTGCACGCGTTCACGATCGGGACCCTGGCCCGGCCAGTCCTGGGAAGGCTACCAAGACGACCTTCTGGCTGGTGATCCCGAACAAGCTTCTCGAAGTGCGCTGGACGCGCTTGCGAGGATCGTTCGGATGCGACGGATTGTTGGGAGTGCCATCACCACAGACAAGCGCTTCCCTGTCGTTTGCTTCTCCGAAGTTCCCGTTGCTGAACTGATTCAACGTCGAAGTTATCGTTCTCATTTGAAGCGATGGGATTACGAACCCTATGCGATCCTCGTTTCGATCGACGCCGCCAAACGCCACGGCCTCAAACCCGTCATTTACGGCGTCGATCCGCTGACATTGCGAATCGCGACCGGTGAGGAGTACCTTTTCCAAGCGGAAGGTGCCAATGATCGCTGGCGCGAAGAACGCGAGTGGAGATGGTCGGGCGACTTGGACCTGGCATGTTTCAGGAACGACGAGGTCATCGTTGCCGTTCCCAACACACAGGATGCAGTCCGGATTGCGAATCGACCCGGCTTTCCGTGGCGTGTGGCGGTTGTCGCGGAGGGTCGGAGTAATGACTGACCGCGCTAAGGAACGGGTGATCAGCAGTAAACGTAGCCTTCGCGCGGATAACGGGGATGCTTGGCGAGAGCGGCATGGCTTTCTCGCAACAATGCCTGCCAAGCCCCGTAGCCGGCGAGCACTGCGTCGAGTGCGTCGCCACCGGGGTTGTTCATGATGACACTTCGCTGGTACGGCGAGATGACAACGTTTTGACGCAAGCCCGCGAGGATGCGACGGCGTACAAGACGCTGTGACTCTGACGGGGGCTTGCTGCCAGACTGTTTGTAGCGTTGGTGCGGGAGCTGCAAGCGTTTGAGCGTTGATGAGGGACAAGCTTCGACGACGATCGTCTGCGCGTGGTTGGCCCTTGAATACTGAAACGGCAAGACGGCGATCTCCCGCTGGTTCTGCAGGGGCGCCAGGACGTCTCGCATGCCATGAAAAGTCTGGTAGATGATCCGGTAGTGATAGCAATCGAAGGGGGTCTTCTGTTCCAAATCCGTGGCGCGACGAACATGTTTCTTGCCCGATCGCTGTTCGCTCAAGTCGACGAGCCGACGTCCATAGGATTTCGCGTCACCCTCGTGGTGGGCGACGTGTTGGAGTTGACGCGTCCATCCCACCAGACCGAGTTCGATCGGAAGCCCAAACGGAAAGTCCATGCCCCAGATGGAGTGTCCCGAACCTCGAATACGATCGACCAGATAGCGGCAAACCTCCGCACGTGCCGCGTTGCCAGCCAGGGATCGCAGCGGTTTAAGTTGCTTCAGGACCAGCTGCTCCGAACCGTCGCCGTGCAGTTTGGCGAGCCACGCGTTGTTTCCGGCTTGCGCGGCCCCGCTGAAGTCGATCCCAAAGACGTGCTCCACATCGATGAAACCCCGCATTTTGCGGGGCTGGGAGGCCTCGTCGGGGTATGTGCGCGACGACGATCTTTCGTTCACGTTGACCTTTGCTGGGGGGCGAGTGAGAATCGGTCCGTTGGGTAGTGTTTCCATTTGTCAAAGTTGAGTTCATGAGCATTGCAAGTAGTCCGGCGGCAACCGCCCAAGTCCCCGATCCCAAGGGACGGTTTGGCGATTTTGGCGGACGATTCGTTCCGGAGACGCTGACGCGAGCGCTAGACCAGTTAGCCGAGGAGTACGACAAGGCGAAGAAAGACCCTGCGTTTCAACGCGAATTGAGGGGTTTGCTCAAAACCTTCGTCGGTCGACCCAGCCCGCTCTATCACGCCAAGCGACTCACGGAGTCCGTTGGCGGAGCCCAGATTTGGTTGAAACGTGAGGATCTGAATCACACGGGCGCCCACAAGATCAACAATACGATCGGCCAAGCCCTGTTAACGCTGCGGATGGGCAAGACGCGTGTGATCGCAGAAACCGGCGCCGGTCAACACGGTGTTGCCAGCGCCACGGCGTGTGCCCACTTTGGGCTTCCCTGCACCGTTTACATGGGCGCGGAAGACATCCGGCGGCAAAAACCAAACGTGTTCAGCATGCGATTGCTGGGCGCGAACATCGCATCGGTGGAAAGCGGTTCGCGGACCCTGCGTGACGCGGTCAACGAAGCGATGCGAGATTGGATGGCATCGGTTGAAAACACGCACTACATCATCGGGAGCGTCATTGGTCCGCACCCCTTTCCGATGATGGTCCGAGATTTCCAAGCGGTGATCGGACGTGAAACGCGTGAACAGTGTCGCGATACGTTTGAGCGACTGCCCGATTGTGTGGTTGCTTGCGTCGGCGGAGGCAGCAACGCGGCGGGGATGTTCTATCCGTTTGTGGAAGACGAGGGCGTGCGGTTGGTGGGGGTGGAGGCAGGCGGTCGTTCCGCTGATCCTGGGGACCATGCGTCGCCACTGTCACATGGGAGTCCGGGAGTCTTGCACGGCAGCTACAGCTATGTGATGCAAGATGACGATGGTCAGACCTGTGATGTGCACTCCATGAGCGCTGGCTTGGATTATCCGGGCGTCGGTCCTGAACACAGTTATTGGCGCGACACGCAGCGCGTCGATTACGTTGACTGCCGGGATGATCAGGCGATGCAAGCGTTTGAAAGGCTCGCGACCACGGAGGGGATCCTCTGTGCCCTGGAAACCGCTCACGCAGTCGCGAAGGCCATGGATGTGGCATCCGATATGTCACCCGAGGAGCATCTGGTGATCTGTTTATCGGGTCGCGGCGACAAAGATGCGATGGAGATCGCACGGCTGCGCGGTGAAACCTGGTAAGTGAATCGGGTTGAAAGAACTGGAGCTCGACGCCAATCACGGAAGTGCAAGGCGAATACAAGTGCAAAGGCTTCCGCTGCTGCGAGGATCGACGGAATAGGATCGCCCGACGACGAAGCCGAGCGCAGCAGAAATTTTCTTAGAAAGACTGAAAGATCCTAACAAGGGCGGCTGTTAGGGTAGTGCTGCGCGCGAACTGCGTTGATTCCTCGTCCCTTGGCCTGCGAGATTCATCGTGTCGCCGGATCGCTTGCGTGATCCGACCGCGCCGTGGCCAGTTTTGTTGACCGTTCGGTTGCAACCTTGCTTTCTAGCGTCTGCCCTGGGATTCCATTCGCACATGACACGATACGACCGCGATGCCGAGATCCCCATCTCGGGCGATCTGTTGATCAGGGTAACCGAAGCTCAGCCCCGCTTGCTTGGCTATCTGGTCAAGCGTCTTGGCGACCTGGATGCAGCGCGTGACGTCCTGCAAGACGTGAATTTGGTGATCTGCCGTCGTGCGTCTGAGTTCCAAGTCGGCACAAACTTCATGGCTTGGGCGTTCACGATCGCCAAGTTTGAACTGATGGCGTATCGCAAGCGAATGTCGCGGGAACGATTGTTGTTCCATTCGGATCTGCTCGCATCGCTTGACCGAATGGATGAGGCCCTGTTCCCTGAGGATGGCTCGGGAAATCGAGAGGAAGCTCTGCAAACCTGTCTGGATCGATTGAGTCAAAGCAATCAGGAACTGCTCACGCGTCGGTATGCCGAATCACTATCCGTCAAATCTCTGGCGGCAGAAATGAGCAAGACCGCGAATGCGGTCAGTTTGAATCTGCATCGCATCCGGGAGCAACTGATGCAGTGCGTTGAAAATCGCCTATCGCGAGCATCTCATGCCTAACTCAGATCGAGATTCTTCGAACAGCCGCGAGTCGGACTTAAGGATTGCCAATCAACCCGAACGTCTGGCGACACTGGTCGCAACTTTGGTCGAGCAGGGTTTAACGCAGTCCGACCGTACCGAGCTGGCGAGGATCCTCGAATCCAGCGACGAGGCCAAGTGTTACTATCTCCATTACATTCAGCTGCACAGCGAATTGGAGAGTCAATGGAATGGCGGAAGAACACATTTGACTTCGCGGCGAAAGGTTCAAGCGTCCAAGCCCTTGTCGTCATACATCATGCCAGCGTTATTCACGGCGATTGTTGCCACGGCAGCGGTTCTGTTTGTGATGCTGAACCCGTTTGCAAGGGATCACCTTCACGAGGTTGCCGCCGACAAGGCGGTGATCATGCCTCATCGCCAGGATACACAAGCGCTCGCTTCGAAGCACAATGCCTTCGATCATCGCGAGGATTCAACGGCAGGTGTTGCCATTGTGGTTCACACCCAAGGTCTCGAGCCAGGTTCCAACATACGAGTCGGACAGAGGCTCGCTCCGGGTTGGTTTGAGTTGTTGACGGGAACGGTACGCTTGCATTTCGTCAACGGTGCAACGGTGGCCTTGGAGGGCCCTGCGGTATTGAAAATCAAATCTGCGATGCTTGCGACCCTGCACTCGGGCAGCGCGACGACACGTGTTACAGACCGAGCGAAAGGCTTTGTCTTGAACTCTCCCGGTGCGGCTGTTGTGGATTTAGGAACCGAATTTCGCTTAATGGTTGATTCGGTCGGTGGTTCCATTGTGGAAGTCATCGATGGTGAAGTGGAACTCTCTTTGTTGGGCGATGACGGAACCACCTTGACCAGTCGTCAGGTGATGGAAAAGCAAAAGGTCGCTATCAGCCCATCGGAAATGAAACTGACGGAGATCGAATCGTTCGAACCGACGGAGCGGATGGATCCCCCGGCAGATCATGCCCTTCCGATCGATCTGGACTACGTCTCGCGTGTTGAGAGCAAGCATCCGATCGCGTATTGGCGTTTTGAGAAGCTTGACAAGGACATCGTCTCGAACGAAATCGAGGGAGCACCTGCGTTGCGTATGCAACGTGGCGAAGCTGACCCTGACTCACTTCGATTGATCGATGGCTATCTCCGTTTGCGTCGCAGCGAGACCCCGAGATACTTGGTGACGAAGCCGCTCTTGTCCGGTTTGATGACAAGTCAGCACACGGTGGAAGCATGGATCGCACCAGATGACCTGAGGCACGCGAGCTACTTGAGTTTGTTCCCAGACTGGAGCCAATTTGGCTATCAACAGTTTTTGCTGCTGGAAGTCGCCACGGATACTTCGTGGGTGCATCTACCTGGTTCGATACGATTTCTGTGTCGATATCCACCCGCGCGTTCATCCGCGTTGGGATTGAACTTGTTTTCGGCTGGGATGGTGACTCCGGGTCAGTGGCACCATGTCGTGACACGATCCTCCGGATCAACGCTGTCGCTGTTTGTCGATGGAGCGTTGGTGCGTGAGATTCCCAACCGTCAGGAGCAGGCAGAACGGGACGAGCCCCTGAGATGCTTGATTGGACAGCTGACTCTGAATCAGAATTGGCGTCAATTTGCCGGCATGATCGATGAGGTCGCAATCTACCGACGCGCTTTGACCGATGAAGAGATCTTGGAGCATTACAACGCCGTTTCGTTCGCGTCAGGGCCCGGATGGGCCGGGGAGCATCGCTAGTGTTTCCCAATTGTCCTTGGAATTCGCGATGGATCTGGGCTGCCTCACGCCTTGGTATGGCGTTACTCGCGGCTGGCCATTTCAACCCGAATCATCTCACCGGCAAGGATGTCTCGTTTTCACGCGACGTGTTGCCTATCCTCTCGGATCGTTGCTTTCATTGCCACGGTCCCGATGAGAGTCATCGGGAAGCGGACTTGCGACTGGATTTGGAAGACTCGGCGAAGGAAGATCTGGGCGGGTACGCCGCCATTGTCGAAGGCAGTCTCGAAAAAAGCGAGATTTGGAATCGAATCACGTCAGATGACGAATTCGAAGTGATGCCGCCCCCCGACTCTCATCGCAAACCGTTATCGGAGCAAGAACGTGAAGCGGTTCGCCGTTGGATTAGAGCCGACGCTCCATGGGGAAAGCACTGGTCGTTCGAAACGATTGTGCGTCCCGAGATACCAAAGACGGATGAACACGCGGTGGACTTCTTTGTGAAGCGAAAGCTCGCTCAGAAAGGTCTGAAGCTGGGAGAACCCGCCGCGCCGCGAACCCAACTGCGAAGGCTCTCATTTGATCTGACGGGGATGTCGCCCTCTCGTGATCAAGTCCGTGAGTTTGGTACGGGCACTGAGCAAGATTGGGAACGAGCCATCGATCGGATTTTTGAGTCGCCCCACTACGCCGAACGTATGGCGATGTGGTGGTTGGATGCAGCCCGGTACTCCGACTCCGACGGTTTCCAGCAGGACCAGACACGTCAGAATTGGCCGTGGCGGGATTGGGTGATCCGACAGTTCGCTAGCAACCAGTCATTTAAGGAATTCACCATTGAGCAGATCGCGGGTGATCTACTTCCAGAGTCCACCGATGAACAGAAACTCGCCACCTGTTTTCATCGAAATCACATGACCAATGGTGAAGGTGGTCGTGATCCTGAGGAGTCACGGATCCATTATGTGATCGACCGGACGAACACGACCGGCACGGTATGGCTCGGTTTGACGCTGGGTTGTGTGCAATGCCATTCCCACAAATTCGATCCGATTTCCCACGAAGACTATTACTCCATGGCAGCCTTCTTCAACAGCATCGACGAGGATGGACGTGCAGGAACGAAGGCGAAGCCCTATCTTTCGTACACGTCGCCAGACGTCACGGATCGTGTCGAAGAGCTGGCAGCGTTTGTGAAGGTTTGCGAGTCCGATAGATCAGCGGAGCGGACACTCGCTGAGGAACGATTCGATTCGTACTTGAGGGATTTGACCCATGATGCCCCCAAGGACTATGAAACATGGATCGTTCCCAATCCGACGGCCGAAAGTACCGAAGGGACGCTGTTTGAGATCGAAGATGACCAAACGGTCCAGACGCATGGTCCTATTCCGCGTCAGGATGATTATCGCGTCATCTTGCCCATTCCCGATTCCGTGCCGCGCGTGACTGGTTTTCGGATTGAGGTTTTTCCCGATCAGGCGCATGTCAGTCAACGCTACACGCGAGGCGGCGATGGCGAGTTCATCTTGACCAGCGTGATCGCTGCCGGTCGACGTCAAGGTAGCCCGGCTGAGATGCAGCTCGACATCACGCGTGCCACGGCGAGTGTCGAGCGGCCTCCCTCCGAGAAGAAGGAGTTTCGTCGCTATCAAAAGATCAGCGAAACGCTCAATGACGACGCTCGGAATGGTTGGACGACCAGTGGCGTTGAGGAAATCGCGCCTCGAATCGGCGTATTTGAACTTGCCGAGCCTTGGTCGGCACGAAATGGAGACCGTTTGGTCCTCACGCTCAAACAAAGATCCAACGACGGTCATGCGAACATCGGACGATTTCGCATCGCGATCACCTCGGAACTCGGCGAGACCGTGCGGCGAACAGATGGACAGTCTCCGATCGCCGATTTGTTGGCGAACTCGTTACCAGATGATGAATCGCCAATGGGAGATGAATCGCCGAGCCAGTCGATTCGGGAATCAGGTTTGAGTCAGGAGTTACGAAAACGCCTGTTAGAGCAGTACTTGATCGGGGATGTTGCTTATCAACAAATGGAACGACGTTTTACAACCGCAAAGAGTCAGCTTGCTGAGCTGAAGGAGCAGTCGAAGGCACGCCAGGTCATGGTGCTTTCGGAAAAGGAAAACCCACGTCAAACACACGTTCTCCTGCGTGGCGTTTGGGACGCCAAAGGTGACGTGGTGAACCGGCGTGTTCTGCCCAGCGTCTTGGCGCGGCCCGCAGAAGAAACCGAGTCGCGACTGGACCTAGCGAATTGGATCGTTGATCCAGAAAATCCGTTAACGGCTCGTGTTGCAGTCAATCATTTGTGGCAGCTCTTGTTTGGCCAAGGTCTGGTGCGGACTCCCGAGGACTTTGGATTGCAAGGTCAGCTTCCAACGCATCCCCAGTTACTCGATTGGTTGGCCGCGGAGTTCATTGAAAGTGACTGGAATCTGCAGCACATCCTTCGCATCATCCTTTCCAGCAAGACCTATCGGCAGAGCAGTCGTACGACGCCTGGTTTGCTGGAGATGGATCCGGAAAACCGGTTGCTAGCCCGTGCACCCAGGTTTCGCTTGCCCGCGTGGATGATCCGAGATAACGCACTCCAAGTTTCTGGATTGTTGAACGCGGCGGTGGGTGGTCCTCCGGTCAAGCCTTATCAGCCAGAAGGCGTTTGGTCTGAAATCACCATGGGGCGGTTCCGCTATCAACCCAGCTTGGGTCCCGCACAATATCGACGCACTGTGTATGCCTTTTGGCGTCGAAGCAGCGCACCGGCATTCCTATTTGACAACGCACAGCGCCGTGTTTGTGAAGTGGGTGTTCGACGTACCAACACACCCTTGCATGCTCTGACGCTGATGAACGATCGCACCATGTTAGAAGCATCCCGCGCCTTGGCTGATTGGGCCGCTTCGCAGTGTGTTACAAAAACATTGGTGTCGACGACGGGAACGACTGACACGGAGTCATTGCGAAGAACAACCTTGAATGAACTGGCTCAGCGGATTCTCTCGCGTGATTTGGAGAAAGAAGAATCGGGTGAGTTGCATCGTGTTTGGTCGGCAGCCATGCGTTTCTACGGTGACAGGCCGGAAAAGGCCGTGCAGTTTATCTCGGTCGGACAACAAGCCGTGCCGCAATCGGATGCTGCCGCATCGATAGCTGCTTGGATGACCGTCGCGAGTTTGATGCTCAATTTAGATGAGGCGATCACACGTGAGTAATGAAACTGTTCCTTCAAGCCGACGCGATTTTTTTGGCCAAGCGGGATTCCAGTTCGGTGCGATTGCCGCAACGGTGATGCTCGGCAATGAACAGGCCTCCGCCGGATTGGAACGAACACTTCCGCACTTTGCTCCAAAAGCAAAGCGTGTGATTTTCCTGACACAATCGGGAGGTCCTTCTCAGATTGAACTCTTTGATCATAAGCCGGATCTCAAGCGACTCGCTGGAACGGAATTGCCCGAAAGCATTCGTCAAGGCCAGCGACTGACGGGTATGACCAAAGGCAAGCCGCAACTGATCCTGCCCTCGATCGCCAAGTTCCAGCGCCATGGAGAATCGGGGGCCGAGATCGGCGAATGGTTGCCACACATTGGTTCGATCGCTGACGAGGTTTGCTTCGTGCGATCGATGGTCACGGACCAGATCAACCATGCACCCGCCATGACCAAGTTCTTGACGGGACATCAACTAGTCGGACGGCCTAGCTTTGGATGTTGGGCGAGCTACGGTCTCGGCAGCATGAACAAGAACCTCCCCGATTATGTCGTGCTATTGTCGCGGATGAAGCGTCCGAGCGATCAGCCGCTGTACGATCACTATTGGGGAAGCGGGTTTCTGCCTTCCCGTCATCAGGGTGTGAAGCTTCGTAGTGCCAAGGATCCCGTGTTGTACTTGAACGATCCGCAAGGGTTTCCAAGGGAACTGCGTCGAGAATTGCTCGATGGTCTGGCGACCATCAATCGGCTTCATCACGATCGGATGCAGGACCCGGAGATCGAAACACGGATTCAGCAGTATGAGATGGCCTTTCGAATGCAGGCCAGCATTCCGGACCTCACGGATTTGCGAGATGAACCCCAATCGACCTTTGATCTTTATGGACCGGATTCAAGACGTCCTGGTAGTTACGCGTCGAACTGCATTCTTGCTCGGCGTCTCGCCGAACGCGATGTGCGATTCATTCAGCTGTTTCATCCCGATTGGGATCACCATTCGCGCTTGAGCTCCTGGTGTATTTCACGCTGCGTTGATACCGACCAACCCAGCGCGGCCTTGATCAAGGACTTGAAACAACGAGGTTTGTTGGACGAAACGCTGGTGATCTGGGGCGGCGAATTCGGTCGCGGCGTGGCCGGGCAGGGTAAATGGGACTCGCCCATCGCAGGGCGTGATCATCATCCACGTTGTTTTACGATCTGGATGGCCGGAGGCGGCATCAAGTCGGGCTTTCAGTATGGGGCAACTGACGAGTTCAGCTACAACGTTGCCGAGAATCCCGTTCACGTGCGCGACCTTCATGCGACCGCAATGCATCTGTTGGGGATTGACCACAATCGATTCACGCATCGATACCAAGGACTGGATTTCAAACTAACGGGTGTCGAGGAAGCCAGCGTCATCCACGAACTTATCGCTTAGACAGTTCATCCAGCTCACCTAGGTCGGTTCATACAACCAGCGTCAATCATGCGTCCAACGATTTCACTCTGCCTGTGTCTGTTTGTGTTCTCGCTGGTTTCTCTTGCGGATGAAGCACCATCGAAAGCGGCACGACCGAATGTTGTGGTCATCATTGCCGATGATCTGGGCTGGGCAGATATCGGTTACAACAACGAAAGGGTCTACAGCCCTCATCTTGATCGCCTGGCCTCCGAAGGGGTGCGGTTTGATCAGCATTACGTGATGCCGCAATGTACGCCAACGCGGGTGGCATTGATGACAGGGCGCTACCCGAGCCGGTTTGGGGGCGCCGCTTTGATGGCAAGCAATGAGCCGTCTTTTCCGATCGGCACGCCCACGCTAGCCAGCACTCTACAGAAAGCCGGTTATCGAACTGCTCTGAGTGGTAAATGGCACTTGGGATCCGGTCCCGAACACGGTCCGAATCATTTTGGATTCGACAGCAGCTACGGTTCGCTCG
>JBCCYK010000144.1:0-16277 GCA_039189905.1 Planctomycetota bacterium | reverse complement strand
ATGACTTGGGAAGAGGAAGATTTGTCGAAGCTTTATGTGACGATGTTGCGTCGACTTGGTGTCGAGTGCGAGTCATTTGGCGGCGCGACCGAAACGTTGCAGGCGATCTAAACCACTCACTGGAACGCATGCCGTGCCAGCGCCATGAATATTCGCGATACGGGCTTACCAGGCCGACCCCTCCGGAGTCGAGACGGTAGCCGGCGAATCTTGTCCTCGTTCCCTTCGCCGGCTTGATGGTGTGTCGGGAGGGAAAGGCTCGGATGCCAAGACTCTCACTTTGATTCTTCGAGTCGCCAGCCTGCGTTCAGGAAGCCTTCCACGGATTCCTGAATAAGTGGTGAGCGACACTGTTCATGAAAATGGACGATGACTGCGCCGTGATAGTCAACCGCAACAGTCATCACCTCAAGCCATTCACCATCGCCGCACTAGATTAGCCGGCTAGTTTGGTTTGGAGAAAGGGCCTCTTGTGACAGTGGTTGAACAGAGAGACTCATTGCCCGTCCACAGGTGGCGACGCGATTCTTTGCTCGTTAAACTCGATGACGCGACGGCAACTCAAGTACCGCCTGTCTTGCTCAATCCACTTCGAGCCAGCGTGAGGTGGCCTGAGTTAGTGGTAGGCGGTGTTCGTCCAGTGTCAACTACAAGTTCAGCAAATAAGGTGGTGCTGTCGAAATGAAATCAAAGGTTGCTGAAGCGTTGCTGATCCTGTTGTCATTGTCCGCTTCCGTGGCTGCTGATCAAGCCCTCGAAGTATCAAAGATACTTAGAAAAGCGCAAGATGCGTATACGTCTGCGGTTGACGAAGCACGTGAGAGGGTAGCCAGCTCGCTTGAGGGTGAAATCGCTCGCGTCAAATCAGACAAACGGTTGGACGTGGAAAAGAAGCTAGCCCAGCTGGATCAGCTCAAGAGCGAGCTTGATGCTTTTAGGCGAGATGATACCTTGCCGATAACTCGCCGGTTGCAGTATGAGTCCAAGGCATTCGCACGTGTAAAGCGTTCCCATACGGAGAGATTATTGAATGCATACACCGTCGCCGCGCAATCACTTTCTCGATTAGGGGACCTGGACACAGCCAAAGATATTCTCGAAGAGAGAGATCAGATTCGTGAAAAGGGATGGATTTCGTTGGTTCCCCAGTTTGAACCTGGCCAGATATTTGTTGGCAAACGGAGGCACACTTACGGTGACACTAGAAGCATGAGCCCCTCGTATTTCGAGTTGAAAATCAACAAGATTGACGGTAGCGGTCAGTTCACGGGATCCGCAATAACTGAAACAAAAAAATGGGGGCGCAGGCTAGGGGCCGTGACCGGGAAAGTCCAACAGAACCTGATTCAATTTATCTCTGGCGATTCCAAATATGAGGGCAAGTTCTGGGGCAAGACACTCAATCTGAAGTATGAAATTGAGATGGTTGAACAAGGGCGAAAGTTCGGTGGCATCGTTACCGCTACACTAGCGGCCGCGGAATAACACCGAAACAAGTAAATTTTGTCCGGAGGTCGGGCGCAGGATGACTCTCCGTGTCAAGGACTTGGTTCAGTATGGACGGTCCGCGTGATGCGACCGCATTAGGCAGATCAGCTAATGTGGTCCTGTTTATGCCGATCTCACGCGAACATTTCGCTCGGTCCACAGCGTGCTCTTTGGAATCCATTTGCAAGGCCAGAAGACACCGGCAGCTGACGTCAGGCCAAATGGACCGCCGCATCCCCATTCGTCCAAGCGATGCAGTGGCAATAAACGCCCATGAAGAAGCCGCTCGCGAAGTACAAGGCAAGGATCAACAAAGCCCGATGCATGATCGATGTTTCTCAGTCAATGTCGCCGACTTCGCCGAAGTCGGGCCGCTGAGGTGCAAAACGACGTCACACACATCGGAGACATTCAAGATCGCGATGCCCCAATCCACGAGCATTTGCCCGCGTCCGATATTCAGCGGTTCCGCGACAACTTCTAGCATAACAAGTGGCTCCGTGTGTGGCAGCACTTTCCCAGGGCATGTCGCCCAGAGCCACGTAATTGGCAAACCCCATCGCTCAAGAACCTGCTTTGGTACAAGGAATCGCCTTAGATTCAACGCAACGCTCTTGCTATCAAAGCTTAGAATTCTTGACAAATCGCGATGTTGCATACAAACATCGGAAAAGCCGACACCGAACCCACCAACCAAGGTGAAACCCGAGAAGCTCGCTGAGCTTGCGAGGGAGTTGGGCAACATGCCGGGTACGCTAAGGCGAACGGCTGCGTCAGTGCATAGGCCAGGTTCCGGGACGATCGAGCTACACTCGGTTCCGCCGACTAACTGTCGCAATGGACACCGATGTCTCCTCCGGGACAGATAAACTATCTGGGAGGCGATGAGTTTGACTTCATCGAGGAAGTGAAGTTCTTGCGCGAGTATTAACCCAATTGCAAGGCTGCGTTTCAAAGATTCAGATCAGTGCATAGGGTCGCGGCATCCAGCGTCGTAAAACGCAAGGGCCGCACCAAGAACGGGGCTAACTCACCAGCGACAGCATCAACGGCGCCCCAGCCAACGTCCCTGCACGTTGAGACCTGTCGTGTCAAGTCATGTTGTGCGACCTACCGTTATGACGAGACAACCTCATAGCGAGTGGTACGCGGACGTTACGAAACTCAAATTCCAGCTTGAATCATCACCCGACGACCTCGAACTCGCGCAACGTTTCTGGCACGCCATCAGCGGCCCGTCTGGCTATGATGTTCGGAGTTGCAAACGCTTGGTGGACACCTTCCGCGTTTGTGCCCTCAAATCCGATGATGGACTGGCTGCAATGCTCTCAGCATTTCGCAAACTGGCTGACGATTCAGGCGAGTTCCCTCGTGCAGCGTTGTTCGATCCACCGCTTGAAAATCTGTTGCGCATGATCGCTCGACAGTCGCATCATCCACTCAATCCGGACGCCACTTGGGTTCTTGCACTCATCGACACGGGCGATTGACCGGTGGCACAACGTAAAGTTTACGCTAGGCCCTCGGCGCACCTTGGCTGTTAAACAACGGGCGTTGGCCTTGGTACAAACTCTCGTAGTTCAGACATCGCTCGCTTCGTATAGGGCGGTGTCGCAAAAAAAAGACTTCCGCTGGGCGGCGAAACCGTCGATGCTTGTGTTGCCCTTCAAGAAACAACGAACTTGGAATGACTCCGAATCGCTGCTGCGTGTTCTCTCGCGATGCATTGAACTCGTCGCCCATTCTGAAGACTCGAATTGGTCGTGCATGGATGTTCCGCAGATCATCCAATCGCTAGACGCCGGCTTGAAGGCAGTTACCTCCCAAACTAGACCTGACGCTGACAAGCTCACCTTTCTGTTTTTACCGACTGGCCCCCTGCAGGAAACGTCCATGAGCAATGGTTGGGCTGATGAATTCCTGACGCTGTCTGCTGAATTCGACGCTTTGATTGCCAAATGTTGATGGAGACAGTCTTGGCAGTTCATTTGCCGCCCAGTATGGTCGTTGCGTTAGGCCATCGGCACTCCGACGCTCGGTGTTCAATCCTGGCTGTGGCGGCAACTCTTTCATACTTCACGCCATTTCCTGATACCAAGTTCGATGGCGTAAGAAATTCCTGTATTGCGGCGCCAGATGGATGCATTTCGCAAGCTTCTCGACTCGATCTGCGAACGCCCTGCGATGTACGTAGGGCTGAGGTCATTCGTCGATGCCGCGCACTATCTCGCGGGCTACTGCCATGGGCTCGACGATGCGAACTCGGAACTAAAGCCGCTCGATGGTTTTGTACGCTGGGTCGAGATGCGTTTCGTGATCTTCTCACCCGCTTGGCACTGGACGCGTATCTTGTTGCACAATTACGGCGACGACACCGCTTGTTTCAACGCATTTCCGGACCTGTTTGACCAATTCATAGCTGACCGTGAGCGACTTGGCGTCAGCGGGATCGAGTCTGAACTCAAACGCTGCCTCATCGAGAAATATGGTCAGGAGTTCGGCTGCCCAGAACATACTCGCACAACCACGGTTTCAGAGCGATAACGCCGCACAACATGGCCTCACTCTAAGCGACAGACGCAACAATGCCTTACGTTAACGTCCAGATCACACGCGGCACAAGTCGTGATCAAAAAGCTGAGTTGGTGAAGGACATCACGGATTCTCTTGTCCGCAACCTTGGCAAGAAGCCCGAACACATCCATGTCGTTATCCAAGAGATTGACGACTCGGACTGGGGGTACTCAGGGATGCTCACCGACGATTGGAAACGGAGGCAGCAGTAGCATCCTAACGCTGCCCTCCAAAAACGTGTGGACCAAAGGTGCCCGGTTGCCAGCAACACTCTCATCCTCGGCGACTTGATTCACACCTTGGATTGTTGGGGGCGGTGATGTTCCGCGTTGGGTACGAAATCTCGATCGAGTACCCGGTTTCGACACACATTCGCCTGATCGAGAAGCGCGCTCGCAGGCCGCGAAGTTTGATCGTGCATCGCGTGCGTGACCGGCTGGCGGATCCTCTGACGCCCAACGGGTTTCTGCGACGTCCCCCCATGTGGCTCGATCGCGTTACCTGATGACGGCGTGGGGCAAAGTACGTCGGGCGCCAGGCCAGAACTTTCGGGATCCGTTCTTCGCCGCTGGTGAAGGCGGAGTGCTTGGAATGTGGCTTTGATGGCCAAGCGTTCCGCAAGCATGCCAGGGTAGCGGCAAACGAGCGCGGAGACTTGTACATAAAGCAACTTCGTTGCTTCGGTCGTCACTAGGCTCTTCGCCGGAAAGCTGTGCTGGCGTATTGCGGTGGGTCGGATTCTGGAAACCGTCTTACCCCAACCAAAACCTGATGAAGTGAGAGTGCTGGGACTTGAACCCAGGACCATTCGATTAAAAGTCAACGCGGGATGAAGGCGTCACGATGCAGGTACGGGAAAACAGGCGTTAAACGCCGAGCGAGAGAGTCTATCAGTGCTTCGATCTGCTTACAAGTTGCAAGTGATCCAAGCCAAAGCAGTAGCCAAAGCGGTAGCCAAAGCAGTACAGACCACGTCGGTGATCGAATCGACGGCTCACTCATCAACATGCAAGGCAACGCATCGACAACAGTAGCGGGTCCCTGCTCGCCGGAGGCCCGGTGGGGCTTCGCCCGTTCATCCACGTGATTTTTTGCGCACACGTGCTAAAAATGTTGGGTAAGTAAGTTTGCGTGCGCGATCTGGGTGAGGCCGGATTGGCGACGATCCTCCATGGCGGGTGGGTACTCGTTTGGCCTCACTGGAAACAGAAGTCATACGCTTGCTGAGCAAGGGTATGAATCAATCGCAAGTCGCTCGACGTTTGAAGATCGGACGTGATTTTGTTCGGTCGATCGCGGCGCGTACTCAGTTTCGCTGTTCGCACCAACACCTCACGGTTGAGCAGCGGGATCGTATCCGGCGAATGCGGGAGGTTGATGGCCGCACGATTCGCGACATCGCCAAGGAGCTCGGCTTGCCCCCGTCCACCGTGGGCGGTTGGTCACGGAGGTTCTTGGAGTCCGTTGAGGATGAGGGCGGTACGGCAGTCAAGCCGGTTCGATTGAGAATTCCTCGTCGATGTCCCGTTCACGGCCTTGTCGATCTTTGGCCGTGTGTCGCGTGCCAGGCGGAAAAGAACTGAACGCCCCGTAGAGGGCAGCCCCAACTCGGACAGGCAAAGCGTAACCATCAAAGTTCGAGTCCTTCAAGCAACGCGTTGTTGCCATCCTCCGAGGACTTGCTTTGAACACTCGATCTGCCCTCGCCTTGATCGCGCTGTCGCTGTGCATCGCGTTTTGTGGCTGCAAGCCAAACATCGAGCTTGCCAAGCCACCAAAGCCCGAACGGCCGGATGCTGTGAATCTTCCAGTTGAGCTCCGTGAGTGGAACTGGGTCGATGGACGGCGACAAGGTTCGTGCGCGGTTGCGAGCAGCATCTCGATGATGCGATGGCACAACCAGATGGCTGCTGCCGACTACATGCGGCGCAACTTTGGCGGTGGTCAAACTGAGAGCAGCCTGAAGAGGAAGCTCGATTCCATGATCGACGCGGGATACCCCGTGTCTTATGTGTCCACGTCCAACGGCGATCCGCACTTCCTCGAGTGGGCGAGCAAGACCAGACGCGGCGCCGTCTTGTTCTTCTTCCCAAGGCACTGCGTGACGTTCTGCGGCTTTTCGACGGACGATCGGGGACGCGAAGTCGCCCTGCTCCTCGACAACAACCGGGTTCGCACCTTCTTGGCGATCCCGAAAGACCAGTTCCTGAGGGACTGGCGAAACAAATACACGGGTTTTGCACTCACCCTCATCGGTCCACCCATCCCACCACCGCTCTGGCAGCGCGTGGTGCCATCCCAATCGTAAGGAAGTTCGATGTCCAAAGATGTATCGAAGCAGATCTTCGTGACCTCAGTCGTTGGCCTGATTGCCTGTGTGCTCGCGTCATGCTTTACGGGGTGCCTGGTCGGGCACAACGATCGGCCCTGCGAGTGTGACTACGAAGACTGCCAGGACTGTGAGCCGGGCGATCGATGGAATCAATCGGGTGATTGCCCGGACGGTCAGTGCCCCTATCCGAGAGGCTCCGCGGACGGCCTGGAGTCCGAAGACGAAACGGCATCGACTCTAACCACGGTCGAGTCCTCCTCGAGTTGTTGCAATGCATGCCCTTGTCATGGAGCCGCCTGCGGCGAGGCAGCGCTTCCCCAGCAGTTCAACTTTGAGTGCGGGACCAGTGGCTGCAGTGCTGGCGAAGTCGTCGTCCATGGTGCCTACGCTTGCGTCAGGTGCAAGCGGATCACAGCAGGCGAGGACTGGCATGAAGTTCGAACGTCGCGCGGTGACTCCGCGATGTTCATGTGTGAGCATTGCTGGCAGAACGCCAAGGCGAACGAACGAAGTCAATACCTGGAAGACTACCTGGGGCGTCACGTGGTCAACGATGACCTGAAAGAACGCCTTCGGGGTGCGTTGTGATCCACGGAGAGAACCGATTTCGCATCCACGGTCCGAGTGCGCCATGATTCAACGTCGTCTTGCCGCAGCTTTCGTTACCTCTGTCATCGTGTTTGCCGCGGGTGTGTCCCACGCGCAGACAGTGCATGACGACTCGAAAGCCCACTATCTCCTGTTCTTTGGTGACAGTGCATTCCAAACAAGAATGCAAGCTTGGCTCGCCCATCACAGCATGGTCGAAATCCGAGATCAGATGCACGTGCTATCGTTTGATCAGAACAACCCGTTGTATCGCGAACGATACGCTTCTGCGGTACCACCGAGTGAACTGCCCGCAATCCTTTGTTTGCGATCCGATGGGGGTGTGATCTACAAGGCTTCGCGAGACAGCTTTCCCGAGATGCCCAGTCAATTGAGAAGAGAGATTGACGAGGCCTATCAAACAGCACGTGAGGCTCCCCCCGGTCAGGTCGAGACGTCACCGCGTCGCTTCCCAAGGCCTCTTCGCGACGCTTCCGACCGTATCGCCGATAGCATCGAAACGTTGCCGACACTCGGTGGATTTGAGGCGACGATTCGACGTCTGACTCCATTCGTGACGCAGTATGCGTTGCTCATCATTGTGGTTGGGGCGGCGGCGTTCTACTTCGCCCGAGACCAAGAACCTCCCCATGAATAAGGCGGCCGCATGACCCTCGTTCTGATCATCATCATCGTGATCTTGGCTATCAAACTGGCCCGATAACCCGCAACCCATTGGATCAATCACATGGACATTCAGTCCCTGGACCCCGTCACCGTGGCCATCGTCGTTGTCGTCGGCTTGGCCGCCTATCGTTTCATCCAGCGACGCGGAAGTCATGGAAAACGACCAACCAAAGGGCTCAACCTTTCAGGTGCGGCCCACGACACCACACCCCAAGCCACGAAATGGCAAAAGGATCTGGTCGCCGAAATGCTCGACGAACAGGCCGAACAAGAAGCACGGGAAGAGGTTTCCCGAAAGCTGTCCAAGATCGTAGGTGACCAACCCGCTGAGCAAACCACCGATGAACCGCCCGCCCGAGAACCCGCCGCGAACGAGCGCGATCGTCGCCAGCCTGCGAAATAGCCAACTGGCCATCGGCTGGTTGCTCTTCGCATCCGTTTGGGCCGCGGCGGAGTGTTTCGGCATGGCAGCCGCTCTCTTGCGTACCGCCCAACCGGGCATGGGCGCGATCTGGTTGCCATGGACCATGATCATGGCCGCCATCTCGCGTGGCGTTGCCCTCGGCTTCCTGCTCGAGAATCTCCGTCGACTACTGTTCGCAACCTGCCAGCCCAAATAGCGAGAATCCAAACGCGACAACGCGACCGACTGACCCGTGGCCAAAAAGCGAACCCGCAGCACGCGTCGAACGTCCGAGCGGGATCGAATCGGCAGCGCACTGGCCGCCGCCGTCAAACAACACGCTGGTGATCGTCTGACGCAAACCGAATCACGCGATCTCAAATGGTATGAGAAGCGTCAGCGGACCGCATGGATGGAAGGATCACTCCGCGCCGTCCCCAAAGGCCAGTTCTGCAAGATGGCTGGTCGGCAACAAAAGGTCATCGACGAACAAGCCGAGCGTCTGGACTTGCCCATCGACGGGGCCACCGTTGATCTGTTCGAAGCCATCAAGGCCTATCACGACCTGATCGTCGCCAACAGCCGTCGGATCGTCGCGGCCGATGACGCCGATGCGATCACCGAAGGCAGCGTCAGCCAGATGGACTATTCCCAACTGCAACTGATCAAGTTGCGCGAAGAGGTCACCAAACTGCAACGCAGCAACGAATCCCTGGGACTCCGTGTCACCAAAGAACGCGGCGACACGATCGATCGGCAAGAACTCCGTGGGCTCATGGACTGGCTCTCGACGCGGCTTCAAGCCTTCGGCCAGCAACTCCGCCGAACCGAGGGCGGCGAGGAGGCCCAGAGGACCCTCAACGAATTCCTCCAGCACCTTGCCGATGAATGCGAGCACGGTGCCCTGGTGATCTGATGCCCAGCGCTGCCCACAAAGAATTCGCCGCCGCCCTTCTCCGCGGCCAAAGCCAGCCGCCGCGATCGTTTGCGCGATGGATCGACTCCGAATTGATCATTCCCGACGGTCCCCATGCCGGCGAGCGATTTCGAATCGAACGCCAACCCGTCATCCGTCTATGGCTCGACGCCGTCGATGACCCGCAATGGCGATCGCTCGTTTTCACCGCCGTCACGCAGTTCGGCAAGTCGCTCTTTGGTTACGTCACGCCCCTGCTGTATCACGCCTGCGAACTCGGTGAATCGCTTGGGTTCTGTGTTCCCTACGCGGACATGGCCGACAACAAATGGCAAGCCGACATCAAGCCCGTCATGGTCGCGTCCCCCAAACTCCGTCGGCTTCTGCCCACGCGAGGCTCCGGCGCATCCGGTGGGACTGTTCGCGATGCCATTCAACTCGCCAACGGCTCCATCCTCAAAATCTTCTCCGCCGGTGCCGATGATTCTGGCAAGGCTGCCTTCACCTGCCCCACCATCGCACTCACGGAAGCGGCCAGGTTCAGCACCGCCGGCGGCAGCTCCGTCGAAGCCAATCCCCTTCGCCAAGTGCGAGGACGCCAGCGTTCCTATCGACGTGAACGGCGTCGGGAATACGTCGAAGGAACGTTGACGCTGCCCGTCGAGTTGCCCTGGACGCTGCGTGAATCATCCACGCGCAGCGAGATCCGTGCCCCGTGTCCTCACTGCGGTCACTTCATTGCCCCCGACCGCGAACACCTGGTCGGATGGCAAAACGCCAAGAGCGAAACCTCCGCCGCCAAGAAAGCGAGTTGGCTCTGCCCGCAATGCGAACACACGATCACCGAGAAGCAACGCGGCAAGATGCTTCGTGATGCCGTGTTGTTGCATGCCGGCCAAAAGATCGACCGTCGCGGTCGGGTCACCGGGAAACCTCCCGAGACATCGCGACTCTGGTTCCACGCCAAGCCATTCGTCAACTGCCTGCTGTCCGCATCCGACATCGCCGCCGAAGAATGGCTCGCCGAACAAATCCCCGAAGACACGCCCGAACGTGCCGACGCGGACCGCGAGTTATCCCAGTTCGTATGGTCGCGAGTCTATGAACCACCTCGAGAAGAAGGCTCCATCGAACTTAGCCGCGATGGAATCGTCTCGCGCGGCATCGACGTCGGGCGGGGTCAGCTGCCCGAAGATGTCGAACTCGTCGCCACGGGATACGACCTGGGTTCACGCACCGGCTGGTTCTTATCACTGGCATCGCGATCCGATGGCCGGCTCTTCGTCCCCGACTATGGCAGCTTCGACGTCCACTCCGATCGAGCCCGTCCACGGGAAGCTATCGCCGCCGCCCTGATGGATCAGCTCCCGTACCTGCGTGCCGGCTATTCCGTCTTGGGCGGTGGTGCCCTGTGTCCCCATCAAATCTGGGCCGACGCCGGATTCGAAAAAGAAGCCGTCTGGGACTTCACCCGGGAAGCCAACGAACGCCAACGCTTGAAGCAATGGATCATCGCGGCGCGGGGGCGTGGCGAAACCCAACTTCATGAACGCAAATACAACTGTCCCACCAAGCGAGCCGGGGCGGTCAAACAAATCGCACCCGATCGATCCTGGTACGTTCAATTCGTCAAAGACCCCCGCGTCTTCGAAGTCCATTGGGACGCTGACAAATACAAATGGCTCGCCCAGCACGGGCTTTCACTGCCCCTCGATCAACCCGGATCGATCGCATTGTTCGCGGGACCCCAGAAAGGCCACCGCACCCTCGCGCGGCACTGCAGCAACGAACAACTGATCCACGAATTCGTGCCCGGTGTCGGTGTCAAAGCCAAGTGGATTCGCACCGGCGCCAACCACCTGCTCGACTGCCTGGCGGAAGCCTACGCGGCCCTCTGTCGTCTCGGCTATCGGCCGCCCGCGGTGAAGCTTGCCGATCAGCCCGAATCAGATTCAACGCCCGACGAATCACCGCCCGAGGCATCCATCGTCGCGGATCGCGAACGCATTCGATCGTGGTTTGCCGACGAGAAGTGACCAGGCCCCAAGTCGGACGACAGTTCATCATGATGCAAGCTCCCGAGCATGTCCGACCTCTACCAAGCCGTCACCTCGAAGGTCTCCGAAGCGATTCAAGCGGACGAAGCTGGCAACGCCGTTCGTGCGCTCCAGCTCATGCTGCAAGCGCAGATGGCGATGGCAGCGATCCCGGATGGCAAGAACGAAGACAGCGAAGCCACATTTGACCGCGAAGCCATCAACGCCGCAGTCGATCGGCTGCAACGCAAGGTTAACGCCTCCCGTGGCGTGGTGACGGAGGCCGTTCGGCATGCGCGCGGATGAACCCCTGACCTGGTCCGTCGACGTTGTCGCGGATCCATTGGCAAAGTCGTCTCCACCCAAGTACCACGCCCCGGTCATCGTGGAACGGTCCCTGGATGGATCGGGCCAGCCTGCCGAACCCATTCCCGCCGGATCCACGATTCTGCGACGCTGGGAAGGCGCGCAGACCGATCGACTGAACGAAGCCCACTGGGCCGGCGCCACCGGACTGCCCATTGATGCCGACCTTGCCATCGACCTGCCCAATCTGCGTGCGCGGGCCGCGCATGAGTATCACAACAACCCGTTGATCGAGGGCATCGTCGAGACGCATGCCACGGACATCGTGGGCCCCGAAGGTCCAACCCTGGAAGTGCTCACCGACGACGATGCCTTTGCGACCCACTTCGAATCGCGCTGGAACGAATGGACCGAAATCTGCGATCACAACGCGGAACTGCATCTCGATGAGATCCTTCGCATCTGGGTCAAATCCGTTTGGACCTGTGGTCCTTGGCTTGGCCAAGAAACCAACGACGAAACCGGTTCCTCCTTTCCCGCGATGATGCGTTTGCATGACATCCATGCATCACGTCTGGACACGCCGATGCATATGTCCGGCGATGCCCGCGTCGCCTTTGGCGTGCGCCGATCGCGATCCGGGCGCCCGCTCAAATACTACGTCTCGCAACCCGACACCTTCGGTCCCCACCAAATCGACACCGGACGGTTCGAAGAACTGGACCCCGAGTTCGTGTATCACGACTACATCCGCACGGAATCCGGTCAGAACGTCGGTTACCCGCTCTTGGCGTCCGCGCTCTCCGTGATCGGTGACTTACGCGACTACGATCAATCGGTCCTGGATGCCGCCCAGCTGGCAGCCGACCGCTCGGAATGGTTCGTGAACCTGGACCCCAACGGGGACAAATACGAACCGGAGGACTCCAGCAAGCTGGAGGTGAAGTACAAACGGAAAGTAACCCGCGCAGCGCCACCGGGATGGGACGTGCGCGCCCACGACGCGGTCCATCCGACCGCCAACTACGTCGAACATCGTCGCGAGCGGATGGCGGAACTGGGACGCTGCGCCGCGATGCCGCTCATGCTCATTCGTCTGGACTCATCGGACCACAACCAGAGTTCCGCACGCTTCGATCATCAAAAGTACTGCTGGCACATCAAATCGTGGCAGAAGTGGCTACGCAAGAAAGTACTCAACCGCTTGGCTCGTCGGCTGTCACGCGAGTTGGTGCTTGCGCGTGATCTACGTCGCTTGCCACCCGACTTGCGATACGGGTGGAACTGGACACCGCCGCCCCAAGGCGATCCCGTCAAGGAACGCTCCGCCGAGCGAATGGGACTGCAGAACCGCACACTCACCTTCGCCGCTGCCTGTCGAGCGCAGAACCTTCAAGAGGAAGACGTCATCGCATCATGGGCGCGGACGCTCAAACGCATGATCGATGCCGGCTTCACACGCGAAGAAGCGATGTCCCTGATCGCGGCCGGGCCCAGCCGATCCGGATTCGGTTCACGCGAACCCAATGACTCACGTTCGGGCAACGACCCCTCCAACCGACCCCAAAGCGACAGGGCGCAACGATGATCCGACGTGAACACGCCAGCCGTCGCCAAAGTGGCCGCCGAACGAACCGTCCGCACACCAACTGGTTCCAGCGATCTGCGGAAACCATGCTCGACACGGTCAACGCGGACGATCGCTCAATCATGGCTACGATCGCGACAGAGAATCCTGTCGTGTTCTACGATCGCCGCAGCGATCAAGTCATGCAGGAGATCCTCGTCGCACGGGGAGGCCGTTTATCCAGCTGGGTGCCCATGCTTCGTCGGCATCGTGACTGGGACCTCGAGTACTCGCTCGGCAGCGTCCTAGAATCCGCCGTCTCCGGTGCGACTGTCCGTGCGCGATTGCAATTCGCGGCGACCGATGACGTGGAACCAATTTGGGTTCGCGTTCGCGACGGCCATCTTCGAATGGTTTCCATCGGCGGTCGGCGGCTTCAATACACCGACATCGAAGCCGGAACGTCCACCACGATCGATGGCCGCCGCTGGACCGCTGGCAAAGTCCCCCTTCGCGTGACAACACGCTGGGTCCAGCGCGAAGCCTCCATTGTCATCTTCGGTGCTGATGGGGGTGCTTCGACGGAGATCTGAGTTCAAGCGTAGCCGCTCAAGTGACTGGCCTAGATCAGCTGGCTAACGCGGTCGCCTTCGTCGACCAGCCCTGCCTAGCCAAGGCCTTGACACGGACCCTAGCTACGCCCAATCTCCGCTCAAAGCCCTGTTTCTTTCAAACTGGCCAGTGTCACTCACTGCCATCAACCCTTACGAGTCCTGCGGCAATCGGATCGAACCCATCAGGAAACTGAGTGTGACGATCGAACTCCGCGTTTTCAAACACTGTGTTCTCAATATGTGCTGTCGACAAATCCGCGCCTTGAAGTTTCGCATTTCGTAAAGTGGTATTCTCAAGACTAGCAAGACGTAGATCGGCATTCGTAAAGTTGGCATTTGAGAAATCTGCATCTGAGCAATCGGAGAGCGCCATGTTTGCGTGAGAGAAGTCTGAGTTCAGTGCGAAGACTTCACGCAAATTTCCAGATGTCAATGAAGAGTCTGAAAGGTCGGAGGAAATCAGAATACTGCCAGTTAGATCGGTTCGTACAAGGACAGCTCCGCGTATACGGGCGTTGCTAAAGTCCAAACGCCTAAGGTCAACGTCTGGGAGTACAACGCCATCGAGTGATTGTTCTCTACCGCCTCCCGTTTCTCTGAACGAGGCAGCCCGTCGTAGAATCTGCGCACGAGAATCAGTTATTGGCGAAGCGGAATGTAAATGGACTTGCATACTAGCAATCGTTGTTCCTACAGCGAGTACCATAAATAACACAGAAAGGTACCACATGATCGAGAGCCGTCGTCGTTGAGCTGCAAAACGTCTGAGCGGAAGACCGATCTCAATCGCTTCGAGTGCGACGCGCTCGGCGACTTCGTTCGGATGCATATGCGTAGCGTCAATACACGCCCGATCCGACACGATGGAAAATACAGGACTATTCTTGGCCTGCGCATGGAGGACAACTGGCACAACGTGTGTGTTGCGTCGAAGCGCCTTTGCAACCTCATGCTCTACCCACCTGCTGGATGAAGCGGACTGAGTCAACAACAATACGGCAAGCCTTGCACCTTCGATTGCTCGTTCGAATGCCGCGTTGTAGTCGCCGACCAGAAGATCATCATCCGTGAAGACGCTGAAACCGTACGTTTCCAGTCTGTGTGCCAACAAACTTGCGTACGCGGATCCGTCGTCCCGCGAATAACTGAGGAAGACGTCGTGCTGTTCAGCCATCGACTCCTTCTCCTGCTCTGGAAATGACTGCGTCAACATACGCGTCCAAGTCGTTTAGGTCGGTTAGGGCGATATCGCCAATCAGTGAGACGATTCCGCGTTCGTGGAGTTCCTCCATTGTGAGGCCGTACCAAATCGCAACGACCCGTTTCTGTGCCATTGCAGCGGCACCGATTTCTGCGAACACCCACGCACGAGATAATGATGACGGCGTAAGTAGTGCGAGGACTTCGTGGCAACCGCGAATCTCATCCAAGATTATCGCTCGAAAATCGTCACCTATACGGATGTCCGCTTCATCCAGAAACGCGTGTATTTCTGACGATCGTAGCTTCTCGCGAATTTGCTCGGCTATCCAGCGGTCGCTCGACCCATGAGAAATGAACACTCGGTAATTCGTAGTCGCGTTCGTGGCCACAAGGGACATTCTGTGTGGAGACTCATGTATTACCGGTTAACTTGTAACTGAACCCGGTTAGGTGCCAACTATCGCCGAATCCAGCGACTTACTGATGACTTGAAGTGGATTGGGGGGGGCAGGCGGTAAGTGAATTCCTGCCGCACCAATTAGTTTAACGCTCACAGAACCACGCCGCCACCTGTAGAGGGGGTCGCCAGGTGTGTTAGCTCAACCACCAACTCGCGAGACGCGAAGCACGGAACACCGGTTAGCCAGCTAACCTGCTCAGCAACTATGAAATGCGCGGCTGCTGTGCGTCCGGAAGGACATTGCTGAGTCCAAGTTGAGACATAGTGCCAAGCAAATTTGCCATGGCAACTAGCTTCGCTGACCACCACTGGCTCGCTGTTTCGTGAAAAACGGATTCTCTGGGCGTCCATGCAATATGCGAAGGCAGCGCTCAATACCACTTTCCCTGGTTTTGTCCGTCGCAAATGCTCAGCTGTATCCGCAATCAAATACAAGTCCCGGTGAGAACCGGGGAATCAAAGTGTCAAACACTACTCTATTTCGGTAGTTGCACTTAGGGCCGTACCAAATCTCCTTGAATAGGTAATTCTGGAAACCGAATCCTCCCATCACGGAGTCGGTTCCAAGCGCGGCCAGGTCCAGGTTTAGATAGGGGATCGCAAGTCCATCGCGTACGCGATAACTCCAGTCAGATGGGCTATTGATCCGTTTAATCACTCGCACCTCACGTTCTTGTTCGAACGCTGAGTGCTTGAGCCGGAGTAATTCACACGTGAGCAGGAAAAACCGTTCGTCCTCATTGATACCTGCAAAAAAGCGATCAGATTCCTTCTCGTCAATCAGCTCTTGAACGTAGTCCCCATACTGCGAAGCGAGCTTTTTGATGACCTGGGCGTGTTCTGCCTCTGTGTATACACACTCACGTAGTTCGCAGTCAGTCGTAGCGAAGACGTGTGGATTTATGCCTATGGCAAGCCCGGTGGCATCTGCTGCATACCCGCGCCACTGGCTCAGTATCCTTGGAGACTTTGACAGGCAGCCAACTGCTGCAAAAGAGCCAATGTATCCGCAAGACTTCCAAGGATCGTCGAGGCCGAGAGTCGTGAGCAGAGACTTCCATCCGAGCGTAAACTCATTCACATCTGACAGGCACATTGGATTT
>JBCCYK010000143.1:0-16427 GCA_039189905.1 Planctomycetota bacterium | reverse complement strand
CCTCAATGACGTTCAGATTGGGATTGAAGGATCCGTCAAGGCGCCGTTCCACTGGCTCGGGAACAACCGCGAGCACCTGAGGGGCGACGTTCAGGCCGAACTGGACGGCAAAGTCTTCGCCGTTGTTGAACCGCTCCCCGTCGACATTAGCCAGAGCTCGGTCACCGGTACCAAACACCTGGACTTGGTAAAGGTCGTCCGGCAGTGGCTCCGCAAACCGAAACACAACTTCGTTGGGTTGATTCCCGACGCCGATGAAGCCTGGGAACACGGGCGTGTCCGTCGCGCCCGTCAGCGTGATGGAGCCCGCGAAGGTCGCCCCAATCGCCGTACCCCCATCGCCTGTCTCCAGGGAGGCCGTGACCAAATCCGCTGCCGTGGGTGTTCCGTTGATGGCCGCGACAAACTCGTCGGCCGTCGTTTCAAAGTTCGCCGCGGTGTTGACCTCGATTTGGATGACCTTGCCCGAAACGCTCACCAAAGGAGCTGACGGACCACCGAAATCACGACGCACCACGTCGACGCGGGTCCCCAGTCCCGAAGCACCACTTTGGTTTGCAACGATACGAATCCCAATGCTGTTGTTGGTGCCAAGGTCCGTTACGGCTTGCGCCGAATTGGCGCCCAGCAACACAACCGAGGTCTCGCCAGCGGAAAGCGTGCTTCCAACTGGCGACTGCGTGGGCCCGGTGACTTGCACGGCGGTGACCAACGCGTTTGCAGCCGCATCACCATTGATGGTCAAAACGACATCACGCATCGTCGCAGGTCGAAGTTGATTGCTGTTCAGACTGACGTCGACCGTCTTCGCGTCTGGATCGGCTGCTACAAGTACCGGGACGCCACCGATGCCACGGTCTGTTGCTGTGAATCGAACCAGGGTGCCGTTGCCGGTCACGCCTACTGAAGAGGCACGCAGTTCCAGAAGGGCACGGTCGACCCCCGAGGCCAGCGTTGTTCCCAGATCCGTCGCGGCCGTAGCGACCTCAAACCCGCGGTCCTCGCCGGCGCGTGTGATGCTGATCCCCAGTGGATCAGCGGCATCGCCCAGGGTATCGGGATCGATCACCGTGTCGCTATCAAAACGGAACGTCAGCTCACGCGGTGAAACGAACAACTGGGAACTATCTGAGAACTGCGGCACTCCGCCAACGGACGAAGAGTTTCTGATGAGTTCGTCGACATTGGGCTGAATCCCAATCAATTCGGGCCCGGCCAGGAGCTGGCGAGGTTCCAGTGCCTGCGGCTGCAACGAACGCTGCAACTGCTGACGCCGCTTCGCAACGCGGCGATGGCTGGCTCGCGCCTCATTTGCCCGCGAGCGAGTCGTCCGAGACTTGCCGGTGCGAGGGGGGGAAGATTGGTTAGCCGAACTTGAGTGTCCGAATGTCATCAGTTGCCTCATCGTACCAACGGACGCTTCGAGCAAGCGTCTACGCCGGAAGCCATTTCTGGGAGTTTGGATAAGCTGAGCGACCTGCGCAAATTCCGCCCGGTCGCGTCGCCCGAGTGTAGTTGCGAGCCCCCTTAACGCAACGAAAATCGCCGCTGGGACAGGGTTTACAGCGGGTTATGACGGTCGTTACGAAGATGCCGAGCGCCTAACCAGACGCGGCCTTGGACGCCATTTCGCGACCTTTAGTTCCGATGCTCAGCCGCGGACAAAGACCGGTCGGTCCGTCGAGGACAGCTCGGGGGCAAACTGATAGCCCTCTGTGTCAAAACGTGTCAATTTGGCAGGTGACTTCGCCTTCTGGCGTATTGCCCAAGCCGCCATCAGGCCACGTGCTTGCTTGGCAAACAGGGTGATCTGTTTCAGCTCCCCCCCACGCCGTTCCTTGAAGGTGGGCGAGATGACCTTCAGACCTGGGTTCTGTTTGGCCCAATGATCCAATCGGACGGCTTTCGAATACTCCTTGCTGGCAAGATTGAGGATTGTTTTGCCGCCCGCTGCTTCCAGGTCATCCTGCAAGAGTTCTCGAAGATGGTCTCCCCAGAACGCGTAAAGGTCCTTTCCCTGCGGCGTTTTCAAGCGTGTTCCCATCTCCAAGCGATACGGCAGCATCCGGTCCAGAGGACGCAGGATGCCATAAAGCCCCGAGAGGATTCGCAGATGCGCTTGAGCATACGCGACCTGTTTGTCCGTGAAGGATTCCGCCCGCAAACCCGTGTACACATCGCCTTGAAACGCATCGATGGCGGGACGGGTTCCTGCCTTTGGCAGAGGTACCTCGAAGTCCTGGAAACGGTCAAAATTCAACTGCGCCAGTTTGTCGCTCACGCCCATCAGCGAAGCAATGTCACTCTGAGAGAGTGCTTTCAGTTCCGCCACCAAATCGGCTGTCTGCGACATCAATCGGGGAACCGTCGTGCGTTTCCGTTTGGGAGCAGATTCGAAATCGAGCGTCTTCGCGGGTGACAATAAAATCAGCATGACTTCCTAATCCGATGCATCCGTATCGTCCTTGCAGTTCCGTCGTGGACCTGGCATTTCATAACCCGATGCGTGAGCGAGGACACCTCGAGAACCGGATCAATGTCGAGTTGAGCCTCGCTAACGCGTCGGGTTATGAATGAACCGACGCGTTAGCGAGTCTCAATTCGAACCAGATCGATCACCTGAGTCGCCTTTTGCGAACGGACGCGTCCGAGGCCCACGAACACATTGTCTGGGACTCGCAAGCCCTCGGAGACGTGCACCGGGTAGGATTTTCGGCCAGCGACCTGCACGCGTTGTTCACCTCCTTGTTCGATGATCTTTCCAACCACCAACACACCGGTTTCTTCATTACCCGTCACCTGCTCTGAGATCCATGCTGGCGTCAGGGGCGCGAACTTCTGCAACAACGTTCCTTCCGTTGCAATCCCCTGCAGCAGTTGGCCCAACTTTGCGTCCTTCTCTGCCTCGGGGTGCGCAGCCAGTTTCGAAAGCTGCGAGAACGCGTAATTGAGCGCTTTCGGTCGCCTTTCATCACTCTCTGGTAGCTCATGATAGCGGCGCATCACGTCGACCACTTCTTCGAACTGAGCCGTGAACAAGGGATCGCCTGGGACCTCGACGGGCTTCGGATTCTCCAGTGAGATTGGCTGCGTCTCGACGTCGACCGTCGTCGTCTCCTCACCAACAACCATGAGACCCGATGACGCGGCTGGTTCGAGTATCGGTTCGTTCTCGATCTCAGCCATTGGATTGGCGGCCGCCTCGTTTTCTCCCTGGATCATTAATTCAGGCTCGATCGCAGCAAGCGGAGCTTCGGGAGCATCGACCGGCGGAAGCACCATCTCCGATTCCGAGGATGTCAAAGACGCGCTCTCAGCGGAGGAATCTGCCTCAGGGAAGATCTGTGTCGCGTCATCCTCGCTACGCCTTGCTTCTTCCAAGTCGGAGCCGTCGCCGACAATTTCTGCCAGTGCGGACTGCGTTGGGTCTGGCACCGAATCGTCGTCCAGGGGAGCCAAATCCATGGCTAGCGACTTCCCGGTTGGTGGTGGTGTCTCACGTCCGGGTCCGCTTGCGGGCTGAGAGCCCGTGCTCATCGGAGTCGGCGTCGATGCCGTCACACGAACGTTGGGCTCTCCAAACGAGCCATCGAATGGATAGAAGCCGAAATCAAATTGGCGACCGGTCAAGATGGAGATCGCCAGCAGGATCCCTCCCGCCAAGGGCACGGCGATCAAGCCGCCTCCAATCATGCCCAGGATACTCTTCCATCCGCTGTTTTTCTTCTTCCTCTTTCGACTTCGAATGTTGGACACGTCCATCATCGGGGCGGCACCGGCAACCGGTTCGGGTGCCTCATCCAATTGATACTCGTCTGGAATCTCCCCTTCTTCGTCAGGCTCCAGAGTCGCCATCGCTTCGAGATCCTCAGGTGTCATCGCGACGGTTTCCTGGCCAGAGTCCTCCTGAAACGATTCGTCCTGAAAGTCGTCAACGGGGCCCAAGGCAAACTCAGCGGTATCAGCAATCGGCGGACGCGACGCCTCGTCCTGAATCGAAACACGCTCCATCAGCGGCGGCAGCGACCGCAACACTTCCCGCGAGTCCAGGAGCGCCAGGCAGAACGGACACTTCCACTGCGATGGATCACCCATCCCCGCACCCTGGACTGAATCTAGGTCGCTACCCCGTAAGCGAACGGACTCCTGACATTGAGGACAACTGAGGATGATCATAGGGGACCTGGCGGGTGACGAACGAGACAATCAACGAGGGGGCAAGGTGGCTGGTGCGCCCTTGACGGGGGTGTGGGCCGATTTGACTGATTTTCCAGCACACATCACTAAGAGGAACCAAGTGCCACGGCAGAAGTGCTCTTCAGGAGCGGCACCGACTGCGTAGCTTAACCCGGTGAGGGCCCGATTTCACGCGTGGGAAGCGGTAAATCATGGTCATGTCACCGAATCAACCGCTTGCGTTGCCGCGTCGGCGCCGGAGCGACCGGTGTCATCTCCCTCGGCCAACTCATGATTCAGAATTTCAAGCAGTGTCTGCAAGAACACCACGACCATCGGGCCCACCAAGATACCAACCGGCCCAAACACCGAGACACCTCCAATGACGCTCAAGAGGGCGAAGAGGGGGTGCAGCTGACTACGCCCATGCAGCACAAACACCTTGATCACATTGTCGATTGAGGAGACCAGGGTCACCCCATACAGACCCAGACCGATCGACGCGCCCCATCGCTGTTCCACGATCCCGAGCCACACCACGCAGGGTACCCAGACGGAAGCCGCTCCCAGAAACGGCACCAAGGCCATGACCGACGTGAGTAGGAACAGCAGAACCAGTTGATCGAAGTCACAGAAATAATAAGCGATGGCGGCCAAAGCCCCCTGCACTAAAGCGCTCAAAACGCTCGCCAGCACCACGGCCCGACTCGTTCGGTCAAATTCGAGCAGCAGCTGTCTTTCGTACTGATCGTCTAGCGGAGACAATCGCATCAGCGTCTTGATCATCGTGGGCCCATCGATCAAGAAGAAGTAAACGGACACGATCAAGATGACCAGGCCGAACAAGAGCTGCATCAAGATCCCGCCCGTTGCCGTCGAAAGCGAAACAAATCGCGGCTGCAAGCCATCGCGAACGCGTCTTAACCATGTTGCCAAGTCCGCTTCCGACGGGTTCGCAATCAACTTCAATTGACTGCTCACGGCGCCACCGAGCACCACGTGCATCCATCGCCGAGTCGAGGCGACCGCAACACCCGCGTCGAGATCGAATCGTTCATAGGCACTCAGCAATTGCGCGGGCGCCGGTATCGCGTCGCCTTGCGGTTCCAGCTCTGCGTCGCGAATCGCGTCCCGGCGACTCGCATTGGCATTTTGCATCAGAACGTCCGCGAACTGCGTTAGGTTTGTGGAGGCATCCTTCGCCGCTTGCTCGGCGCGCCCATTCGCCAACTCCGATTGCAGGTACGCGACGATCCCCGCCGCCGAACGCGCTCGCAAGGCCACCGCTTCCAGATCCACATCGCTGTCGGGTGCGGGCGTCAAGTCCAGCGAATCAATCAAGCGATCTAACTCGCGAAAGTGTTCGGGATGTTCCAGATTCAAGGATAGCTGGGAACGGACGCGATCCATGGCGCCGGCAACATCAATCTGGTTGAGCTGACTGAGCATGATTGTGAATTGCGTGGCACCCACCGAAAGCAGCAAGCCGATGGGCAATAGAACCATGAGCAAGATCAAACCCGTTGTCCCTCCCGCAGCGAGGCGTTTTCGAAACCTGCTCCGAACCAGCATCCAGTCGTGAACCGGTCGAAAGATGACGACCAGCAAGGCGGCCAAGAACAAGGGCACGAAGAAGCCGACCATCAAGCGATAGAACAACGCGCCCACGGCCAAGATGCCGAAGATCAACATCACCACGGACATGATGCGCGAGAGCGACGGCAGTTGCGGAAACAAAACCGCCTTGGCCGGCTTCCCACCGGTGCTGCCAGGTTCGCGGTGCCCGGACTCACTTGCCTTCGAAGTTCTCTTCTTACGCCCCCCCGAGCCGACAGCGGCGCCTGCCCCGTCACCGTCGTTGACGCCCGAGGCTTTGACGTTGGCTTCGCTGTCCGTGTCGCTTGCGGGTACATCGGCCGCAGACGCATGGGCCTGATGTCCAAAGGCTTCGTCGGCAACCTGCTTCTTCCGTTCGGAGCGTTTCCGTCGTGCCATGGATATTGCCAGCTTGGCTGAGAACTGAAGGGACCTGGAACGCGAGGCGCCCGCCCTCACTCTATGGTCAAATCCAAACGGTTTCATCGGGGTGTGGGAACGATTCGGAATCGCTGAAATGGTGCAAACCGTTGAAAGCGACTCCTGTAGCGTCTCTCAAAGGACGCACTTACACCTTTGAAGCGGGCGATGGGCCGTGTGGGACCACGGAGCATCGTTTTCGCTGGGGTTGTCAAGCGATTATCCGGTCGCCCATCATCCAGCGCCCGCAATTCGAACCGGCTCCTGTCTGCTCTGGATGATCGACCATGGACACCCAACCGCGGCCCGTACGGCACACCAAGATTGTCGCCACCATCGGGCCCGCCACGGAATCACGCGAGAAGTTGACGGGATTGATTCGCATGGGTGTCGATGTGATTCGACTCAATATGGCCCATGGTTCCGTGGAATGGGTGGCGGAAGTGGTCGCGAGGATCCGCGAGGTCTCACGCGAACTGGGCCGTCACGTTGCCGTGATGATGGATGTGAAGGGGCCTGAGATTCGTACCGGTCCCGTTGAGGCCGACATCGAGTTGAAACCAGGGGATCGCGTTTGCCTTCAGTGCACTTCGGGCACGCCCGTGCTCGAAGCGGATCACCGCGTCTCGGTGAACTACCGAGACTTGCCGAATGATGTTGCTGTGGGTTCCACGGTACTGGTCGACAGTGGCTTGCTTCGCTGGCAAGTCGTGGAGAAGAGTGACTGTGAGGTCCTCTGCGAAGTCGTGATTGCCGGCAAACTCGGATCTCGGCGGCATATCAATCTGCCGGGTGTGTTCGTCAATCTTCCCGCATTGACGGAGAAGGACAAACGCGATCTCGCGGCGGGTGTCAAAGCGGGCATTGATTTTGTTGCCCTCTCGTTTGTTCGTCGTGGGGAAGACATCGAGGTCCTCCGTGCGATGTTGTCAGAAATGAATCACGGCGCCCGGATCATCGCCAAAATCGAAGATCAGTCCGGTGCCTCCAACATGCTGTCGATCATTCGTGCCGCGGACGGCGTCATGGTGGCGCGCGGTGACCTTGGCATCGAGATCGAATACTCGCGTTTGCCACTCGTGCAGACCGAATTGGTCCGCGCTTGCCGCCGGGAGGGGAAGCCTGTCATCATCGCAACCCATCTCTTGGAATCCATGGTGGATTCGCCGCTACCAACCCGCGCGGAAATCAGCGATGTCGCAACCGCCGTTCGTGAACAAGCTGACGCCGTCATGCTGTCGGGTGAAACGACGACCGGGAGCTACCCCCTGGAGTCGGTGGACGCTTTGCTGAAGATCATCAACAGCATCGAGCCATCGGTTGAGGCACCCTTGAATACGGAGATCGATCTGCACGAACCCAAAGCAAAGATGCTTCGCGCGGCCGCCGTTCTCACGCAGGACCTGGACCATTCTGGAATTGTCGTCTTCACACGGAGTGGTTTCCTGGCCTACGTACTCGGAGCGTTGCGGCCGCGCGGCATTCCCATCTTTGCATTCACCGACGTGGAACAGACCTTTCGTCAGTGTTTGCTCCCCTGGGGCGTCGAGCCATTTCTGATGCCTTTTGACGATGCCAACCCGGAGCAGACGATCCAAGACGCGTTACAAACGCTGTGCGAGCGACAGTGGTGTCGCCGTGGACAGTGGATGGCCGTGATCACCAACGTTCTTGCCGGGGACACCATCATCGACTCCATGCAGCTTCGACAAGTCACCTAGTATTTCGCCGCAACTTGATTTTCAGAGAGCGGAACTCGTCTGTGGCTTGTCCGTTTGTTCATAACCCGAAGCGTCAGCGAGGCCCGGTTCGACATGGATGAAGTTTAGAGATGTCCTCGCTGACGCTTCGGGTTGTGATCTTGAATCAATCGACACGCCCCCTGGGGCTTCTGCCTGCCGCAAGGAAGCCGAGTGACTTGGCGTGTTTCGCGACGGCTGTAAGCGAACATGGATCTCCGGCGGAATAGGAGGAGCCTGTGTTGAGAGAGTGAAGCGAGTCTCGTTCGGGCTTGCGTGTCGACTTCGTTGCAAGTCCCCTCGCACGTGATCATCATGGAGCCTGCACCGATTCTTTCCTCGCTCTCCAAGCTCGAACCGTGTCCCAGCTTCGCAAAACCGTTCTCGCGATTGTTTTGATTGGTCTGATGTCCACCAGTTCGCTTGCCGGATCGCCTCTCGGAAAATGGCGCGGTCAGTGGACCAGTCATTCCACCGGTCATGCGGGCCCCATGCGCGCTCGCGTCCGAGCGATCGACTCGAACACCTATCGCGTTTGGTACGCAGGTCGTTTTGCAAAGGTCATTCCCTTTGTCTACCCGGCCAAGCTGAAACGTGTTGCCGGCACAACCAACGTCTACTCCTCGTCGCAGCACTTGCCCCTGATTGGCGAATACCGGATGACGGCGACGGTCAGCTCAGGCCAATTTCAGGCTCGCTACACCAGCAAAAAGGACTCGGGCGTCTTCCAAATGTCACGCTGAGTTCCGGGGCATCCCGATTGCGGGCGTGTGCCATTCGCTCAGGAACGGATATCGCATCAGCCGCGGAGCCTTAGAGAGCGTCCAGCTTAGCAAGCCAGGCAAAAACCGTCGGTCACGCTGAAAATCGTACTCGTACCTCGTACTCAGTGAAGCGGTACTCGTACTCGAGCCAGCAACGAGTTGAGTAGGAGTACGAGTACCGCCACTCCGCGGCTGAGTACGAGCACGATTTCCCTTTCCATTCCCGTGACAACGCCCCAATGGTTTATGTCTTAAGCGGGACGCTTTCCTTAGCTCCCGGTTCAGCAAACAGAATGTAAATCCCGTGGTAACCGGTCGCCAACGCGATTCGGCTGATATGCAGATTGTGATTGAATATGGGATCACGTGAACCCAGTGCTTTCTGAAACTTGGATTCAAGATCGTTAGTTCGGATCAATATCCGTGTTAGCCGTTGACGCCGGCGGTTTCAGATTGAATCCGAACGCTTTGGCGGTACTGTCCCGGCGTCATGCCAACGACGCGTTTGAACACGTAATGCATGTACTCCGGGTGGTCGAATCCAGCGCGATAAGCGATTTGCTCCGCTGAGAGATCGGTCGTGACCAACAACTCTCGGACACGCCGCAGCTGAACATTTCGTATCTCCTGCTGCGGTGTTCGCCCCAGGTGTTTTCGTAACTGTCTTTCGAGCGTGCTTCGTGATACCGCGACGTTCTCCAGGACCTTGTCGACAGTCAGGCCACGACAGGCGTTTTCACGGATGTACGCCAGAGCCGCCGCGACCTCCGCGTGATCAATCGCCACCACATCGGTCGACAGACGCGTGATGATGTCGACCGGCGGGATGATCAAAGGATCGTCCGGTGACGGCCCGCCGTTCATCAATTTCGAAAGCATCACTGCTGCCTCGAAGCCAACGCGTTCTGCATTGGGGACCACACTCGACAACGGCGGCTGACAAAACTGGCAGACCAACTCATCGTTGTCGACGCCGATGACAGCGATCTCCTCCGGCACGCGCTGCCCGGAAAGCGTGCAGGCTTGCAGCACCTGATGGCCGCGGAGATCGTTGCACGCCATGATGCCACAGGGACGAGGGATCGCGGCAATCCACTCCGCGATCTCACGTCGATCATCCTCCCAGGGATGTTCTGGATTGATCCAGGGAGACGCAAACTGTTCGACCCGAAAGCCGCGTTGCTTCACGTGTCCCACGAAAGCGTCACAGCGCCTCTGCGACCACGACTCGTTCTCGAAGCCACAGAAACCAAAGGACTGAAAACCACGTTGCAGGAGGTGTTCGGCCGCCATGCGTCCGATGGCCTCGTCGTCACTGCGAATATCGGCCTTCAGAGCCCCATCGAAGCGATCGGTTAACTCGACCATCGGCACTCCAGCGCGGACCACGGTCTCGCGAAGCTCAGGGGTGGAAAGCCGCGATATGATGCCCTGACCAGACCAACTCTGAAGCCAATCAGGCGGGAGACTGAACAGGTCTCGTTGCTGGAGGAAAATCGACCAATCCTCGCAACTACGTGTGAAACGCATCACACCTGCGAGCACTTCACGCCCATAGATGCTCGACGTCTCCACGATCAGTGCGACATGCGGTTTCAAGCTGACTCAGCTCCCATCTCAGAGGCGACATCGCCTGATCCAGAGGCGTTTGAAACCGTGTCGTCTCGTTGACGTTTACCGCTGATCGGGAGTGAGAGTGGCCCCCCATACGCATCATAGATCACCAATAGGTTCAGAAGCCCTGCGATCATCGTGTAGAACGTCCCCAATTCGTAGCCCGAACCACGTCGAGCATACCAAGCGGCCACCTCATCTGCCTCCGATTCAATGACGGGGCGATGCGGGGGTGCCATGTAGCCGCCAAAGAGCGGCTCGTAGGCATCCAAGGTGCGGCCGCCGTTCGTCATCCGCCGCATGCGCTCTCCCTGGATCAGGGCGGGCAGGGCCGCCGCGCCTACCGGAGCCTGGAGGAAATAGTGCCAACGACGATCACCTGGTTGCCATGAGGCGTAGACAACGTGCCCTCCCCCGAGAGCAAAGCCAAGAAACCAGATCGAAAGAATGCTGACGGCGAAGAGGGTCGCCTTCGTTTTCCGGCCCTGATAATAATGGCCCGCACCGGGGATCAGCCATGCGAGCAGAGCCGCCAGATTGCGATTGCGTAAATCCACGTCTTGCCCGGCCACATCGATGATGGTGTCACCATTGAGGACCTCCGGCTTGATCTTCAGCTCGGCTGCCGGTTCTTTCGACTTCATCGTAGGTTGAAACCATCTGTTGAGAGGGCGAATGGAAATCATGAGCGCGCCGCCGGGCGCCATCGCCACGACGTCGTCCGCGTGCCCGGCGTATCATCTCTGACGTTGCCTTCCGTTAGAAGCATGGGACGCAAGGGTTGAACTGGGATTCGCTGACAAGTAACTTCGATTCGCTTCATTTCAGATGATTTTTGCAAGCATATGGTATTTTGTCACACGCGGAGGGACCGCACTGAAACCCCAATAAACGATTTGCAACGGGCTTAATGCCTCTGCGAAACTCTGTCTGCCAATGACTTCCTTGCGAATTGACGTCATTTCGGGCGAGGCGAGGATTTCCTCGAGTCAATTTTTCCTAAATTGAAAAGCCGTCGAAAATTCCTGAAAATACGGCAAAAAACTGACATTTCTTGAAGAACCCTCCCGGATGCTCAAGATGCATGCATTACTTTTTCTTCACGATACGGTTACCCTGGAGGGAAGACGCGTAGCTCCTTTGGGAGGGTGAATCTAATGGATGCTCTTTTCGAGCTGGTAGACCAGGCGGTGCTGACTGCCATGGCGCGCGGGTTCCCCCCATTTTCTGGTTAACCACGATGGTTGTTGCCCCACCCGGAATCTGGCATCACGCATGCTGATGTTCCCAGGAAACGCGTCCCTGCCACTCTCTTCTTCACTACATTATTGGATGAAAAATGAGTAAACGACTTCTGATCGTCGACGATCACGCGATTGCCAGGATTGGCGTCCGCACCGCACTGAGTGGGACCGATGTGGAAATTGTGGGCGAAGCAACCAAGGGATCTGAGGCCCTTGAAGCGGTTGAGTCTCTCAAGCCCGATGCGGTCCTCCTGGACGTTCGCATGGAAAGCGGTGATGGCCTCAACACGCTGGGCCGGCTCAAGCTGGATCACCCGGACCTACCCGTGCTCCTGTTCAGCGCCTTTGACAATCCAACGTACGTGGCCAGGGGCGTGGCCTTGGGGGCGAGCGGATACGTCCTCAAATCGGACACGGTTGAACGCTTGATTGAAGCCGTCCAAACCGCGCTCTCCGGAGAGCAGTCTTGGACGCGCGAGGAACTCCGCCGCGTGACCGGTGCGTTGGCAACGCCTCGAATGAACCAGGACATTGACGTTCCGCTGACACAACGCGAAAGCGAAGTCCTACGTCAGATGGCTTTGGGTCTCACCAACAAGGAAATCGCCAAGATGCTGGGCATCAGCTACGAGACGGTGAAGGAACACGTCCAGCACATCTTGCGAAAGCTCGGTGTTTCCGATCGAACGCAGGCGGCTGTGTGGGCCGTTCGTAAGCAGTTGGTTTGAGCTCAGAGAGCCCCGCGATTCGGGCAAACCGGTTTCAATCTTCAAGCGTCTCGTTGGCAGCAGCCGACGGGGCGTTTTTTATTTGGCGTGTCTGTGCGATGTTGGGGCATCGGTGTGTTCATCCCACTCAGCCCCGTTCCGCAATTCTCTATCGTTCCAAGCATGCCAACACCCAAGTCCAGCATCCGTTCCGCCTCCATCGAACTGTCGACCGAGTCTTATCGTTACCGTACCCCCATGAAATTTGGCGGACGCGTGGTGGAGGATGTGACGGTCCTGAACGCGCATTGCCAGCTCGGGAATCATGGTGGACAGAACGCGCGTGGCCTGGGCTCGATGACGATGGGCGTCGCCTGGGCATGGCCTTCCCCCGATGTGACGGACGGCACAAAGTTGTTGATCGTCCAAGAAGCGGCGGAGGCAATTGCAAACTTGATCTCCGCGGACGAGGAGGGCGGGCATCCGATGGAAGTTTGTGTCCGATCGCACGGGCACTTCCAGGACATCGCAGCCAAGCTCCAATCCGAACACGGGCTGCAACAGCCGATTCCCGATTTGGCCATGTTGCTTGCCGCGTCTCCTGTCGAGGCGGCCTTGTTCGATGCCCACGGTTTGGCGGCCGGGTGCAGTGCCTATCAACTGCTCGGCCGTGAACACCTCACCGCCGACATTGGGACACTGCTTCATGCGGATCAATACAACGGCTTGCACCTGAGTAACTACATCAACACGAGCCCATCCGAAACCCTGCCGCTCTATCACCTGGTCGGTGCTTTGGACCCGCTTTCCGATGTCGACGTTGCAACCCCGGTGCAGGATGGCCTACCAGAAACACTGGACCAATGGATTCGCGAGTGTGGCCTGAGCCATCTGAAAATCAAGTTAGCCGGTGATGACGCTGACTGGGACCTTCAGCGTGTTGTGAGTGTGGATCACGTGGCCCAATCGGTGCGGAGGGATACCACGGGTTGGCAGTACTCCCTTGACTTCAACGAGCGATGTGAGGACGAGGACTACGTCTTGGAACTGCTGGACCGCTTGAAGGCGGACCACTCGGAATGCTTGCAACGTGTCGCTTACATCGAACAGCCGACACATCGCGACCTCAAACGGCCCAACGCCGTTACCATGCACCGTGCCGCCGCCAGAATCCCGGTCGTCATCGACGAATCATTGACCGATCTGGAAAGCGCGCATCTGGCCATGGAACAGGGCTACAGCGGCATCGCGTTGAAGGCCTGTAAAGGGCACTCGGAAGCTCTGTTGCTGGGCGCGATTGCGAATCACCACGAGCTTTTCCTGTGTGTCCAAGACCTCACCTGCGTCGGGGCATCCTTGCTGCACTCCGCGTCGATAGCGGCACACATCCCGGGGGTGACCGCGATCGAAAGCAACGGTCGTCAGTACTGCCCCCAAGGCAACGCGGCCTGGCTCGACACCTACGAGCCATTCTTTCAGGTCCGCAACGGACGTGTCCCAACAGGTGTGCTTAACCAGCCAGGACTTGGCTTTCGTCTGCCATGAGCAAACGGGACGGATTTCGATGCCGTTGAGTTAGGAAGGCGATGGACTTGGCTTCGGTTCCACTTTGGGAATTCGGTGAAATAACAGGTAGACGCAAGGTACCAAGACCAAGGTCAACACGGTCGAAGCAATCATGCCACCTAACAGGGCACGTGCCAGTGGGAGCATTGCTTCGCCACCTGGCTGAATGTGAAACGCTAAGGGCAGCATCGACGCAACCAGCGTGAGCGACGTCATCAGGATCGGTCGCAAGCGTACGCGGGCCGCCTCGCGAATCGCGTCGATGGGCGTCGCGCCGGCGCGTTGCCTTTGATTGGCGAAATCAACCAACAGAATCGCATTGTTCACCACAACGCCGATCATCATCAGCGTGCCCATCAGGGACTGAATGTTCAGGGTGGTGTCGGTCAACCAAAGGCTCACCAAGACGCCTCCCAGTCCCAGCGGCACCGCCAAAAGGATGATCAGCGGATCCGTGAGCGAGCGGAACTGAGCCATCAGCACCAAATACACCAGCACCAGGGCGATCATCAACCCAACCCCCAGCATCTGTAAGCCGCTTTCCATCTTTTCTGCGGGTCCACGAAACGTCGCCGCCACACCACTGTCAAACTCCATGGCTTCCAACACCTGCCGGATGTCGGTCGCCACTTCGCCGAGCGACCGATCGGTGACGTTCACGTGCACGTCGTTCACTCGCGAAATGTTGTAGTGAGCGATCTCACCGGGGATCGTCACACGTTTGACGGTGGCAATGTTCGAGAGCGGCACGGTCACGGAACCCCCATCCGTTTCCAACGAAATCGGGATATTGCGGATCTCATCCAAGGATTTCAACGCATTGGATTCGTATTGCACCCCCATGAAGAAGTCGACCCCCGTCTTGGGGTCGATCCAGATCGTGGGTGCGTAGCCCACGCTGGATCCCAGCGCCGTTAAAACGGTTTGTGCCACCTCTTCTTGATCGACACCCATGTACTTCGCGCGCGTCCTGTCGACCTCCACATCAAACTGGGGGTAGTCCAGCGACTGCGCGATCTGAACGTCCGCCGTTCCGGGAATCTCGCGTATGCGTTCCACGATCGCCTCTGCAGCGTCGCGACACGCCCCCACGGTTCCTGCGGAGACCTGAACGCTAATGGGTGTCGGCACGCCTTCATTGAGCGCCATGTTGACAATGCCACCGGAGACGAACAGGAACTGCTCCAAGGGGTACTCGTCACGGAATCGCGCCCGCAGCGAATCGATGTACTGAGCGGTGCTGACCCGCCGTCCCTGTTTGGCCAGATTGACAATGATGTAGGCCGTGTCCGGGCCCGAATTCGAACTCAGGACCGTTGAGAACCCAGCGCCCTTGCCAACGGGCAATCCGATGTTGGAGATGATGGTCTCGATTTCGTCAGAAGGGATCACGTCTGCGATCGATGCTTCCATCCGCGCGACCAATTTTTCGGTCGCCTCCAACTCGGTCCCGGGCAGGGTTTTAATCCGCACTTCAAAGGTGCCGGCATCGACCTGAGGGAACAACTCCGTGCCAATCACGGGCCAGAGCAGAAAGGAAGCCCCCACCCCGATCAGCAGCACGAGTGATGTCAGCAGTGGTATCCGCAGTACGGGATTGAGCAGTTTGAGGTAGAACGTATTGCCGCTTGTGGCTTGGTCGCGGAAGTCATCACCGCCATCCCGGGAAACGACGGCGGCGGCCAGCCCAGGAACCACCGTCAATGCCAGTAAGAAGGACGCACCAATCGTGAGGGTTGCCGCGATGGCCAAGGGCGCGAACAGAGCTGCAATCATCCCCGTCAAGAAGACGACAGGTAAGAAGACCGCCAAGGTAGTCGCGGTCCCGGCGGCGACCGCCGACGCGACTTCGGTGGTCCCCTCAACGGCCGCCAGCCGCGCCGGCTTCCCCATCCGCGAGTGCCGCAAGATGTTTTCCACCACCACGATTGCCGCGTCGACCACTGTGCCAACCGCCAACGCGACCCCCCCCAAGGTCATCACATTGATCGTTTGCCCCGTGAATGCAAAACCGAGGCTGCCCATCAGAATCGCTAGCAGGATGGTCGCGATGATGATGAGTGCCGGGAGAAACGAACGCAGAAAGACAAGCACAACCAGGCTGACCAAGATCGCTCCCAATGCGACCTGCGTCACCAAGCTGCGCATCGCAGTTCGGATGTAGCCGGACTGATCGGAAACCAGCGTGACTTCCGTCGCCTCCGGGATATCGCCCCGTTCCTTCATCTTGGGAATCTCGCTTGCAATCCCCTCCCGGATTCGATCGACCACCGCGATCGTGTTCTCACCGGGTTCACGGAGCAGCGGGCAATAGACGCTCCGATCCCCGTTCACACGCACAATGTTGTATTGCAAGGCGGAGTCATCAACGACGCGTGCCACATCTCGGATGAACACCGGCCGCCCGTCGCGGATTGCGATGGGGATCTCCTCGATTTCCTCGGTCGTGGGCAGCGTGTTTCGCGGGTGGATCTGGTAGTCCGTTCCTCCCATGCGAGCCGTGCCCGCCGCCAGGACGAGGTTGCTTTTCCGAAGCGCTTTGACGACATCCGCACCGCTCAGGTGCAATGCCTGGAGCTTCAGCGGGTCGACATAAACCAT
>JBCCYK010000142.1:0-16433 GCA_039189905.1 Planctomycetota bacterium | reverse complement strand
TTTAAATTTAGGGTTGGTCTTTCAGTAGCACGGCTCTCCGAGCCGTGAGGTCTCGGCTCGGAGAGCCGAGCTACGATCATTGAAACCCTAAAATCAAATGTGGGCAAAGCACTGGGGTTCAGCCGCAACGTGGTTTTCGGGTCGCGAAACTCGCCAATGCGTGATATGGGTCAGTCGCGTTTGCGACGACCATTTCGATTCGCCATTCGAAGCGTGTTGTTCTGAAGGTCAATTGCCAACTTGATGCCTTCGGCCAAAGTAAACAATGTGCCCGTCACAACCACGGTCGTAAACGTCAGCACGACCGCGGTTTGACTCAATAGAATGAGCTCCTCGACCAAATTCGGCGTGTCCGACGCAATCAGCCCCACGAATCGAAGAAGCAGGTAGACGAACACAAGTACAACCGCGGTATAGCCAAACAGCTTGTGCAGTCGCTGCATCGCTTCGAGCGTCGGATAGTGCCTCTCGTCGGGATAAACGGCAAGCGAAGCGGCGTCCTCATCATCTTCACCCGCATCTCGCAGGACTTGGGACGAAGCTTCGGCTTCCATGGGTTCCTCATCCCTCAGCACCCGAAGTTCACAGGATGGCGGACTTTCGACGGGGGCAAGCGTTTTCGCGCCACCGTCCACTGCGTTCGGCGAGACTTCGAGTGGTACCGCGATGTCTGATGAGGGCGGGGACTCTTCAACAACCAACCGAATTCGGCACCCACAGCTTCCACAAAGGACAACACTCTCCCCGCCCAAGACGTTGGCTTCACCCACAACGCGCGCGGTCGATAGATCTTCATGGCATCCAGGGCAGGTGATCAAGGTAACTGCACCTTTCGGCTTCCCAGCTACGTCTGGCGCCTTCGTTCTCGATCGCATCTCATCAACCAGCTACGTTCAACCGACCCACTCGTCCCACTCGACTCGGATACCGGCCATTTTTCCAACTTCCGCCAAACGCTCAATCAGCTCTTCGCTGCTTGAAAAGCGGTTCTCGGGGGACTTTGAAATCATCTTCATCACAACATCCCCAAAACGTTCGTCAAGACCAAGCTGAAACTCGATCGGATGCTGTGGCGAATGACTGCGTGTTTGTTCGATGATACCACCAACGTCCAGGGCGTCGTACGGAGGACGACCACAAAGCAACGTGTAGAGCGTCGCTCCGAGCCCATACTGATCGGACCGCGGGTCCTGTACAGCACCGTTGAGAAAACGCTCAGGCGCGATATACGCGATTTCACCCAGAACATCGCCTGGACGTGTCAATTGAGGTGCGCTGATCAAATCCTGGGCACGGGACAGCACCAAGTCCATCAAGACGTAGTCTCGCGAATTCTGTCGACGCATCAGATTCGATGGCGTGACATTGCGATGAACAATCTGATGCTGCTCAACCTGCCGCAATGCCAATCCGATCTGCACCGCGATTCGCCAAGTCTCCTTCCAGTCGAGCATACCACCGACGCCCAGCTGCTCAATCAGCTCCTTAACGCTAATCCCATCGATCCACTCCATGGCTGCCCAACAAAGGGATCCTTTTCGTCCTGCCTTATACAAGCGAACGATATTGGGGTGCCGAATCGGCAAGGTCGTTCTCATCGCTCGAACAAAGCGTTCCCGTTGCTCATCCGTTGACATGATCCGCGGGTGCATGACTTTCAGCGCGACCACACGCTCGCGCCGTGTATCAAAGGCGCGGTAAATGTCACTGTTTCGCCCATGGACGACGCAGGCATCAATACGAAATCGGTGAAGCTTCTCGCCCACCAAATTCTGTAACCCCACACCGCCGCCCAAGATCGAGTCAGGTGGCGGTCCCAGTCGAGATCTCGGTTCCTCCAACACGGATGCAACATGTGGTCCTGTTTTCGATTGGATCGTCTTCTGATCCAGAGACGCATTTGATCGAATGCGCAGGCGGGACTGGCCTAACTCCAGTTCCACACCACTGAGCAGTCGACAGGATCCATCTAAGGGTTCACCATCGATCAACGTGCCTCCAGAACCACCGCGATCGATAATGATCAGCCCTTCTGCTTCGCTTCGAAGCTCGCAGTGAATGCGGCTGATTTTTGGATCGGCGATCCGCGTATCACTGTCACTGCCTCGCCCAACCATCAGCGAACAACCCTTCGGACACTGGAAACTCCGCTCACAATCTGGGCCTGCCACGACCTCGATGGTCCAACCTTCCGCGTCGTTCACTCCAATGGCTCCTCAGAACCCTTTGCCTCGGTTTGATCAAACGGAACAACCAAACCGAACAACCGCGCCTCAAACTCGGAAACGGGATTCTCGATCAGGCTGCGTGCCCAATCCAAACGTTCGGTGACTTCGCGACGCAACACAATCGTTTCGTCACTCAACCCGCGCTCCCGCGCCAATCCATCTGACAGTTCGTCCAACAACTTGCTCAGTGCCTTGCGATCTTCCTCGCCAGCGTCCTCCGACGATTCAAGAGCATGAATCACAACTTGAAGGGCTGTCTCTTTCCGACCCTGCTCGTGAAGCAAGCGTGCCGTCTCCGTCCAACGCAGCAGTTGATACTTTCGTGCCAAAAGACCTTGCGTGGGGACGCCGTCAGCGGCCGCGACGTCGCCATCTGTGGGCCTGCGGAGCGCACTGAGGTAAGTCTTGGCGCTTCGACTTTCGAGCTCCAGCTGTTCAAGTGCGGCGGAAAGCTGATCCCGCGTGCGGTATAGCAAAACCGATGTGAGGCCCAAGAGGCAAAGCAACGCAATAGCAACCGTTCCGGACACACTCGCCAACAGGACATGCCTTCGAAAGGCATGATTCACCTGACGGAGCAAACCGGGAGCCCGTGCCTCAATCGGTTCACCACGTGAGAAGCGTCTTAGGTCGTCTGCCAGCGCGGCCGCTGACGCGTAGCGGTCCGAAGGCGTCTTGCTGAGGCACTTCAGCGCGATGATCTCCGCTTCGACGGGCAAGCTCGGATCCAATCGCCGCGGAGGAATCGGGTCGGACAACAGCACCTGCGAAAGCACATCGACCGGATTGGCCGCCTGGAACGGCGGGTGTCCCGTCAAGGCCGCGTAAAAGACGGCGCCCAAGCTGTAGACGTCCGCGGCATAGCCGACGCGTCCGGTCCCTGCCTGAGCCTGCTCAGGAGGCATGAAGTGGGGTGTCCCCACAACCTGCCCCGCCACCGTCACGTCACTGTCACCCGACACACGTTTGCAAACTCCAAAATCTGTCACACGAGGCGTGCCTCGCAAATCGATCAAGATATTGGCGGGCTTAAGATCACGGTGAATGAAACCCTCTTGATGGGCATACTCCATTGCCAGCGCAACCTTTTGGACCATGACGGCCGCTTCGGTCGCGGCAACTGGACCGCGGTGAAGCAAGTCCGCGAGGCTCTCGCCTTCCACCCACGCCATGGAGAAATATGGTCGCCCTTTCCAATGCCCCACCTCAATCACGGGCACTATCCCAGGATGATCTAAACGCGCCGCTGCCTCCGCTTCTTGCTGAAAGCGATTGACATCGGATTCAGATCCAGCTCCCAACATCAATTTGAGGGCGACGTCGCGATCCAACGAAATTTGCTTCGCGTGATAAACGACCCCGCCCCCGCCACGCGCAACCTCGCGGATCACCCGATAGTCATCCACCGTGTCCCCAGCGCGCAACACGGACCGACGATCCCCGACACAAGACTCAGTCCTTGCGTGACCATCAATCGACGACGCGCCACCCGCTTCGGTTGGTGCATCGAGCATGGGATCGTTCACAGCGATGGCCAGGCAATCAAGGAGAGTTCAAGCACCTTCAAAAATGATAGGCAGATTCGTTCGCACGCAATAGCCGAGAAAGGTCGCTGGAGCAGACCCACCGTGGTCGCATGAGTGTGCTCATGTTCTTCCGTCCCCCAAGAACCGGTGCAATCATCGCAGTTAACCGCAACCATGAGCCGAACATGAATTAAACACCAACCTCTCATGAAGAATCTGTGTTGGCGCACGACTCGACGGCGACGATCCAACGAATCCCGGTAAGAATACGGACCTGCTTAGAACGTCCCAGAAATAGCACATGGTCCCATCCTCCGAATGCGTCCGCGCGCCAAACGGGGATTCCTCGATTCAGATAACGCGTGTGATGTACAACGGCAAACGTCTCTTGGTTCCCGGCTCTTCCGGTCTGATCGGATCGGAGGTTTGCGAGTTCTTCGGCTCGGATGGGTGGCACGTCCACGGATTGGACAACAACCAGCGACGATCCTTTTTCGGGGAGCAGGGCGATACCCGTGGCAACCAGCGTCGCCTGCGAGATTCCCTTTCCAATTTTCACCATTGGGAGCTGGACATCCGCGATCGCGACGCGATCCTGCGGCTGATCCAAGAAATCCAACCCAGCGCCATCGTTCACGCCGCCGCACAGCCGTCCCACGACCTCGCCGCCAAGCTCCCCTTGGATGACTTCGACACCAACGCGGTTGGAACTCTGAACTTGCTGGAGGCCACGCGGCGTCATTGCCCCGAATCCCCTTTCGTTCATTTTTCGACAAACAAGGTCTATGGCGATGCTCCCAACCAACTGCGCCTCACGGAGCTCGAAACACGATGGGATTTTGCGGACGCTGAATATCAGGCTGGAATTCCAGAGACGTTCGGCATCGACCAAAGCCTGCACTCTGTTTTTGGTGCCTCAAAGGTTGCTGCCGACGTGATGGTTCAGGAGTACGGTCGTTACTTTGGGATGCCAACCTGTTGTCTACGCGGAGGCTGCCTGACGGGCCAGAATCATTCGGGTGTCGAGCTTCATGGATTCTTGAGTTATCTGGTCAAATGCAACGTCCTTCAGAAACCCTATCGCGTGATCGGTCATGGCGGCAAACAGGTCAGGGACAATCTGCACAGTGAAGACGTTGCGAGATTCGTCAAGCTCTTTATCGAGGCACCAAGAGCCGGGGAGGTCTACAACCTGGGAGGCGGCAAGGCAAACAGCTGTTCGGTTCTGGAGGCTCTTGCCCATACCGAGAACCAGAGTGGCTCGGAAATGCAGTATGAGTTTGATCCTGAAAGCCGACGAGGCGATCACGTCTGTTACTACAGTGATCTCAGCAAGATCCGGTCGCATTATCCTGACTGGTCCGTGCAAATCTCCCTGACGGACATCTTTGAGATGCTGGTGAACCACTGGAGCTCGCATCGTTCCATGGTCGACGCCCCCGTGACCCTGAATCCATGAAGGTTCTCATCACCGGGATTTGTGGCTTTGTTGGCTCCTCGCTCGCGCGGTCACTCATCGAAAGCGGAGTTGCGTCCCACGTCGTGGGTATCGACAACCTGAGTCGGCGTGGGAGTGAGACCAACGCGTCTCGCATGCAGGCGATGGGAGTTCAACTCGTCCGCGGCGACATTCGTCATCAAAGCGACGTTGCGAGTCTGCCTCCTTGTGACTGGCTGATCGACGCTGCTGCGAACCCCAGCGTGCTGGCGGGCTTCGACGGTGGCTCCACCAGCTTGCAAACCGTTGAACACAACGCCATGGGAACGGTCTACCTTCTCGAGTACTGCAAACGACACCAAGCGGGAATGACGCTGCTCTCGACGAGTCGCGTTTACTCGATCGCGGCGCTCAGGAGCCTCCGGCTGAAGATCCAAGACAACGCGTTCATCATCGATGAATCCCAGCGTTTTCCGCGCGGGTTTTCTCCGCTGGGAATCTCGGAAGACTTCAGCACGATTCCCCCACTATCGCTGTACGGTAGCACGAAGTTGGCCAGCGAGTTCCTTGCATTGGAATACGGCGAGAGCTTCGGTTTTCCGGTCTGGATCAATCGCTGCGGCGTCTTGGCGGGCCCAGGACAGTTTGGCAACCCGACGCAAGGTATCATCGCTCACTGGATCCATCGCTTTCGTGAGAAACGTCCCCTGCGTTACATGGGCTTTGGAGCCACGGGATTTCAAGTTCGAGACTGTCTTCACCCTTCCGATCTTGCCAAGCTTGTTTTGCTTCAGATGCAGACCGATTCGACTTCGCAGGGGCAGGTCTCCGAGACACATCACGCGCGAGTCTTCAACGTGGCTGGGGGAGCCAAGAACGCCATCTCATTGTCACAATTGACCGCTTGGTGCGTTCAGAGGTTTCCTGACAGTCTCGCAAGCGTCAAATTGCCAGACCCGGCTGTGACGCTTGGACGTGATCAGGATTTGGATGCGGTCCTGAGCGCCGAACGACCGTTTGACCTTCCACATGTGATACTCGACAGTCGGCGTGCGGCATCAACATGGGGATGGCAACCGCAATTCACAACAACTGAGATACTCGATGCCATCGCCGCTTTCGCGGAAGAACACCCTGACTGGATTCGCTGCTGCGGATGACACGCATCCGTACTTTGCGAGACCGCCGACGCCGCCAATCCATCGCAGTCAACCACAATGACCTCGATCCATGATTTCTCATCACGCTGCTGGTTCGCCCCCATCGGCTTTTCCCGTTCCTCAGCAAGCAGCTCTTTCACTGTTGTCGGTGGTGATTCCGGCGAAGGACGAAGCCGATTGTATCGTCTCCACTATCGAACACCTGCATCTGGAGCTGCGGCTGCAGAACGTGCCGCATGAAGTGGTTGTCGTCGAAGATGGCAGCACGGATGAAACGTGGCCCATTCTGGCGCGCCTGTCCGGCGAAATCACATGCCTACGCCCGGTCAGGAGTGGTGAAGACCATGGCTTTGGTCGTGCGATCATTCGCGGTATCGAGGAAAGCGCTGGGGATGCCATCGTGATCATGATGGCGGACGAAAGCGATGACTGCCGCGACGTCGTGCGATATTGGCATAAACTCAACGAGGGCTTTGACTGTGTCTTCGGAAGCCGATTCATGAAGGGCGGAGGCGTTATCGATTATCCCTGGCTCAAACTTCGGTTAAACCGGTTTGCCAACTTCGTTATTCGAATCCTCTTTGGGATTCGGCTCAATGACACCACCAATGCATTCAAGGCCTACCGACGCACCACGCTCGATGGCTGCAAGCCCTTTCTGTCTCCCCATTTCAACTTGACGGTTGAACTTCCGTTGAAAGCCATTGTTCGCGGCTATTCTTGGTGCGTCATTCCCATTACCTGGCGCAATCGGCGAACGGGCGTTGCCAAACTGAAGATCAAAGAGATGGGGAGTCGGTACTTCTTTATCATGGCCTACGTCTGGCTGGAGAAGTTCTTCAGCCGTGGCGACTATTACCGATCTGATCAATCGAAAACCACTCTCGACCAAAACGCTCCGACAGAATGAAGCGTCACCATGAAACGAGCCGACGGACCGTGGTGGCGTGCTTGATCTTCATCACGCTGATCAACCTGGTCGTGTATGGCCGAGCCATTGGGTTCCCATTCATCACCTATGACGATCCGATCGTTGTCACACAGAATCCAGTGGTGCGATCGGGCCTGTCCTTCGATTCCATCGCCTGGGCTTGGACAACCCACCACTTCTCCAATTGGATTCCACTCACGTGGATGTCCCTGTTGCTCGATGCGTCGATAAGCGGGGGGCAAGCCTGGTCGTTTCATGCAAGCAATCTCGCCATTCACATTGCCACTTCGGTGTGCCTGTTTTTTCTAGGACGGTCGCTTCAGTTGAGTCCACTAGCTTGCTTACTCCTGGCGCTGCTGTACTCCATTCACCCACTCCACGTTCAATCGGTCGTTTGGATTTCCGAGAGAAAGGGATTGCTGAGTTCCCTCTTTGCGGTCCTAGCGACGATTGGTTTCATTCGGTTCTCTCGGTCGGGACTCAAACAACATCTGGCCATGACGGTCCTCGCCTACACGCTTAGTTTGCTGTCAAAGCAGATGGCGGTGACACTACCGGCTGTGTTTCTGGTTTGGCTCCTCTGCGCACCTCAGCTCGACACGAGCACCCCGCGACTCTCCGTGAAGAACGTTGCGTGTGTTCTCGCGCTTGGTGTCGTTGGAGCGGCTTTTGTCCTGATCGCCTACCTAGCGCAAGCCGTCGGCGGCGCCATCGGGGACCTATCGGAGTTTCCGGTTTCGATTCGGATTACAAACGGTCTCACAAACTACGGTGAGTACCTTCGGAAACTCATTGTGCCGGATGACGTCTCGTTTCATTACCACCACTACGGCACCCACCCGTCACTTTCCAACGGCGTCTTTGCGTTGCTCGTCTTTGGCACCCTGAGCTACGCCTTTGTTCGCTCCGAAAGCCGCCTAGAGCGCTTTGGAATCGCGTGGTACTTCATTGTGTTCCTACCCGTCATCGGGTTTGTCCAGATCGGCGAACAGCGTATGGCCGATCGCTACGCGGATCTTCCGATGATCGGTATCTATCTGATATTGGCCAAGCTTTACGACCAACACATGACCAAAGGTGCATCACGTTACGGACTTCTCGCCCTACTCTCGGTTGTCTTGGCCTCGCTTTCCAGCAGCGAGGTCTCACATTGGCAAAGCAGCCGAATGCTGTACCAAAGAGCGCTGGTCCAAGACGCCGGCAATCCCGTTGCGTTGAACAATCTCGGGTTGCTGTTGAAACAAGAGTCGCTTGCTGAGGCTGAAAGCTGTTTCAGGCGGGCAATGGAATCAGCTCCCAACCATCCTTCAGCTAACAACAACCTAGGCTTGTTACTGGTCGAGAAAGGCCAAGTCACGGACGGTCTTTCATTCATCGAAAAGGCCATTGCGCGTCAGCCAAACTATTCCGAGGCACGACTCAATCGAGCGATCGCCTATGGAAAGCTTGGCCGATGGACCGAGACGCGCGACGAACTCGAGTTGCTCCAGACTCAATTCCCCGAGAATGCAAAGGTCCAACTGAACCTCGGTACCGTATACCGCAATCTGGGTGATCTCGTTCTTGCGATCCGCCATTACGACAAGGCACTCTCCTTGGACCCGTCGATGGCGGAAGCCGCCTACTACGCTGCAGATACCTACCTTCGTCGCGGCGATATCGATGCCGCCCAAGAACACTATCGTGCGGTGACGCAGCTTCGTCCCCGTGTCGCAGAAGCGTGGGCGGGGCTCATTTGCTGCCACGCATTGAAAGTGAATCCCGTGAGGGTTGATCAGCTTGTCGGTTCCGCTCTCAGATCTTTCCCGGATAGTCCGGAGATCCGGATCGCGGCCGCCTACGCGGTATGCAAACGCCCTTGGACACCCGAATCAAATCAGATCATTGATTCGTTGCTTCAAGGGCCGATGCAAAACCTCTCGCAAACTTCGTCGCTGCGACGTGACTTCGTGGCAATGTATCAATTGTGTCACGGCGCCACACCTCCAGATCCATCGGTACTTGCCCATCTGCTTGAACTCACACGCGACGAGCAATACCCCCAATTACACTCCGAGATCCAGAGTCTCAAACTACGTCTCAAGACACATCCCAACACAGCCGAAAACGACTAACGCGGACATGGCATCTGAACCAACGGGTTTACGCGATCGCATTGCAATGGGAATCTGCCCATCAGACGAATCGCGTTAGCGACCGGTTATCATCCGATTTCGAGTGTGTTCGCAATCCAGTGTGTTCGCGGAACCGTGAGCTAACGCTCCACGGCTGATGCAATACCCAGACTAACGGGGTTTGCTTCCCGACAGAAACTCCATCGTTGCTTCTTGGAGCGACCGATTGTCATTCAAGAACACACGCTCCGCCGGTCCGCGTTCCCGCAACGGAACCACATACGAAGGCGTTCCAAAGGCTTGTTTCTCAAACGACGCTAAGTCGACATCCGGTGTGACCAAGTACTGAAGAGGTCGCCCGTTGAGGGAACAGACGGCATCCACCGCGATCTGAGGATGATCGATGCCGATCGCACGGGCATCTCGAGCGACCTGAGCCGCATACCTTTGAAGCAGAACCGGATTTCCCCAAACACCGATGCCACGCATCTGGTCACCATTGAGCAACTTACTCGGCACGAAAACGATCTGACCGGCCAGCGACGCGAACCCAACTTGCCCCCGACGGTTTGGATCCGCCATGCCGCCTTGATCCACTTCCCAGACTTGGCCCGTATCGGAATCAATCAACCGCATCCCCACAAACATCCGTTTGTCAGACAGCATCATTCGCCAAGAGAAGTTTTTCCCACACTCGTTCCACTCGACGTGTCCCGCGTACAGATAGTGGCGAAACGGAAACAAAGCCTGAAAAACAAAGTAAGCCGAGAGTAAGCCCAAGATCAGCCTTTGCGTTGACCGCTTCTTGGGCGACACCCCCTCATCAGAGACTCGCTCCTTGTCGAAGTCCTTCTGCTTGCGACTTCCTAGGGATTGGATCTTTCCAGGTGGTAGGAACAAGACCAATGCGGCGATCCCGAGCCAAGGAAAGACGCCGATCTCGAATAGCTGCGTGTTGGTGAGGTGAAAAGCGAAACAAAGTGCGAATGCGACCAGACGTGTGCGTCGAAAAAGCAGGAGAAACGGAAGGCTCAGGTCGAACACGGTGCCGAAGTACGCAACAAAGAGACCCGCCTGCGCGGGCGGTAATCCCAAGCCACTGACCAGCGGAGATGACCCGATCCAATCAATCGCGGGATAACCAGAGAGCCAATCTGAATTCAGCTTCACCAACCCGCCATAGAAGTAGACGATCATGAATTGCAGCTGGAACACCGCAACATTCCATCGCGGAATCGTGGCTGATCGATTCGACTCGCGAAGATTCCGTACTGAAAACCATGCTTCGGACTCCACAAATGTGAAGAAACCACACAGCAGCGCGATCAGATAGTAATGATTGTTGTAGTACGAAACATCAAGCAGGAAACAATACGTGAATGCGAGCCCATAGAGCCCTGCGGCTGCTTTCGTCAGCCAACCGATCATCACACAGCAAGCTGATATGGAAAGCAGCGAGATACAAAGGAGAAAATTCTCAGGCCGATCCTGAAGGAACTCCAGTGCCGTATAGGTTGGCCGATACTGCCATGTCGGCACGGGAAGGAGGTACTGGGCCTGAAACAGAAGTACCAGTCCAAACAAGACTCGAAAGAGACCAAGGCTATCCGGAGCGATCTTCGTGAACAGCCAATCGACGGGTTCACACCGGTTGTGCCCAGACAAGCTGACCGATGGCAGAATTTGAGATCCAGACTGCCCTTGATTCATCGCGACACAATCGCCCGAGAACGTCTCATCGACATCATAAGCAACAGGATCGGTCGTCGGATCCGCTTTCATGCAGCCGCTGATTGTCGCGACCGCACGTCATCGAACTGCTACTCATCGTCGTCATCGAAATTCGGAGTCGCCGGCCGCGTTGCAGCACCTTGAGCAAACAAGACAGGATGGGTGTCCGGTCTGACTCCTAGCAAATCACCCAGATCTTGGATCAAAGCAATGGGCGCAGCAGCGCTCTCCTTCTCCAGCTGGGCAATCTGTGAGTTGAGATACACCTGAGCGAGGCCGCCTTCCATTGCCCGAGCAGCCTGCTCATACCACCACAAAGCGCGTGAACGGGCCCCTGAGCGATAGATTCCCTTCGCCCGGTCGCCCGCCTGCATCCAACGATCACCCAACTCCACGGCGTCATCAATCTGCGTCACCCCCGAGTTGTCCTTCCGGGCAATTCCAGCCAAAGGCTCTCGTTCCGCTTCGTCTAGCAGAGGCAAACCTGCTGACCAGTCTCCTTTGAAGAAACAGTAGAAGATGCCCAAAGCATAGACATCATCCACCGAGCGGTAGCCGCTCCCCATATCACGAAACACGGGGAGCATCTCCTCAAACTTTCGCTTACACGCAAGGATCGAGCTTGATAACCTTCCAGCCGCGTATTTGATATCGCGCGACTCACGGCCATCGGCAAGCTTCACGAGCACCCGCGCAGCGACCAGGGCTTGGTCGTAGTCGTCTTTTCGCACAGCTTGGTTGCAGAGCAAGAGCGCTCGCTTCTTCGTACGCCTTCGAACATCCGATGCCGCGGCGGCCGTCGACGAAATGCGAACATCAGGAGCGCTAGCTAGCTCGAGCAGTTCCGCATTCAAAGCCATCGCATCCAGCTCGTACTCTGCGATCAGCTCATCGACGACCGTTGAGCTGATCTCAAGGTCCCGACTGGCAAAGGCCAAGGTCTTGGCAACATCAAGCATGGCGTACCTGCCAACCAGATCCTCTCCGAGTTTTGGGAGGGATTCGATGATTCTCTTCGCCAACTCCGCTTTCGATGAAGCCCTGGTCGCCTTGGCAAGTTCGCCCCGCAGCAGTTTCTCCGCCTGAACCGATGCCGCCGTCAACGAGCTTCCCGAGGGAACCATGGAGCGTTCCGGAACCGTCTGCTCCATCGGCTCATTGTCCAGGATCAACATCCCACTCTGTCTGACTGGAACGTCTTCCGGAACCACCGTGGCCTCCATCTCGCGAGTGGGCTCCAAATCAGGGTTCTCCGTCTTCGCGACAAAGACATCCTCGGTTTGCACATAACCGGAAATGGACTTGTGCATCTTGCCGGCAACCGACCGATCGCCATCGCCGTATCGAACAGCCTTTCCCAGTAACTTGAGATCGACGTTTGTCGGAATCAGTGTCGCCATCCCGTTGCCCCAAATCGCGAACGTGCCATCGCCGCGAAGGGCACCGATACCAGACTTGAAGTTCCGCCAATCTGGTCCGTAATCCCCCGGTTTGGTCCAAGGGACAGCCAGCTCGTTGTTCACCTCAACAACCGCAAGCGTGCAATCCAACGAGTCTGTGATGTCTGATTCGTCGAGCCCACCTTCCTCAAAGAGGCCGTTCGCGCTTGAAACACCCAGTAGGTTTGTGTTTGTATCCAGGCGTTCAGGTGATACGTATTCGTTGGGGATGTAAGCAAGCAGGTTTCGATTGGGAGGCATGTCCCAGGGACGATCCAAGTCAAATTCGTCATACAGCTCCTGATAGCCCAGGTAGGGCAACAACTCGACTCGCCAAGACAAGGCATCGATTCCGCTGCGCGTCTTGATGGCTGGGCGCGGGGTGTTGTTCATCTCGGAGAAGTACTCGGCAAACGCGTAGCCGAGCTTGGTCATGTTGGTTGCAGCGATACCGGACGACTTGGTTCCCTGAAACTGCTTCATGCGTTCCGGGTCGTTGATCGGCAAGAATCCCACTCGCTCAGTCAGAGTCGCGGTCTCCTCCTCATCCGCCTTCACCACCATGGTGCTCTGACTTTTGACCTCTTCTTCCACTGGCTCAGGCTGCTGGATCGGCTCAGGCTTGGTTGTGACCGCGGCCTCAGACGCGGGTGGTGGGGCAGCGACCGTTTCTGACGGTTTCTTATCGGTCCGTCGCCGCTTGGACATCTGCGCGAGCAGGTCCTCCTTCTTGCTACTGCCGCACGCGGGTAGAAACACCAGCGTCATTAAGATTGCAACGCTAAACCGTTTTCGTAGTGCAAATCGTGTCATTGCTGGTCTCGCATGATTGGCTTGAACCCGACCACGATGTCGTGTCTTCGGGCCCGGTGCGGATTGCTTGATCACCCATCGGGTCGTGCGCGCGTGAACCCAATCTGGCGCTTTCTCAGTTCGTATCGTTTGCTGCCACAGCTCCCCACAAGGGGAACCAGTTTGATAAGGAATCATCTCCAGGGATACCCACGCTCACATAGCCGCGGCTGGTCTCTCGATTGAAGACAATCTCGGGGCAATCCTCCGGGATGGCAATGACCAAGCGCGATGCATTCCCGGAAAGCACCTCAATCTCCGCATCCAGGCAGCTTGGCACGACTTCCAACACTTTGAGCGGCTTATCAACCCCAGATCGGTTCCTCACAACAACGCTAAACTTAGCGGTCTGGCCCTGGGTAACCGTGCCAAAGTCAAGTCCCTCATCCGCCCGAATATCCGGCGAGTAAAAAGAAATGGGACTGCGGACGTAGGCACGCAGTTGAAATGGAAACTCGTGGGCGTTCCCTTCTGGATCGAGCAGCCTGGCAGTGCATCCGATCTGCGAGGAACCCTTTCGATCGGGTGTGTAGGTGACCCGAACGTCCATGACCGCCTTCGCATCCTGGAGCGTTTGACTCGTGTCCTCAGAGGTCACCACGTGCGGCTCGACCGACCACTGAACCTTTGGGTCATCAAACACCAATTCTTCAAGCGTGAAATTGTCCCATGATTGGCTGTAAATCGAAAAAACACGCTCCTGCTCCTGTCCTACGTCCATCTTGCCAAGACTCGGCAAAGGGGGTTCCACGCCAATCGGAATCCGAACCGTCCCCTTCACCGTGAACGAAATGATTGGCCGACTTGCGTCATTGGTTGTGACAGCGGCAACCTGCTCATAGTCATCACTGACGAGACCGGTATTCCATTCCATCTCGACCCGTGTGGACTCACCCGCGTGAAGCACTGACTTCCCTATTTTTCCAATCGTGCACTTGCAACTCGTCGAAGCCACCGTCAGCGAAAGCGGTTTCGTTCCGCGGTTTTCGACCACAAACCCATGCGTCTGGGTTGTCTGCGGGTCAATGAAGCCAAAATCGTGCACAAGCTCAGGCGTATAGGCGACCGCACCATGATCGAGGGTCTTTGCAAGCTCTTCCCGTAAGCGGATCTCGTTGAGCTTCTCGGCATACATCTCACGAGCCAGTGGATCGAGACCGTGCGGGTGATACTCGACCAACTGCGAGAAAAGTCCAACAAGAACCAAGCCGGACGTCATAACTGCGAAGCCCAATAGCAACTTCTTCTGTAGTTCGTTCATTACTTTCCCAAATGCAAGAAAGGGGGCCCTTTCATCGAAACGAAAGGACCCCCTCCAATTCAGAGCCCAGAGGCATCACAAAAAGCGACAACTGGGCAGGAGGACAACGAAGACTCAGTCCTCAAACGTCCCTTTGATGTAATCATCGGTCAGGAACATACCGGCGTAGAACTGATCGCGGGTCATCTCCGTTGTCGAATCGCGATAGCCAACACCGAGGTAGTCCTCGTCCGTCAGGTTATTCTCAACCGGGAACCCAGGGTTCAGGTACCCATCGTCGTTGGCATCGTAGAATTGCTTCACCGAGCCGTCCAACATCAGGATGTTGGCGTATCCCTGGTGAGTTGCGAACCAGTCACGTGTATCTTGGAAGTACGTGGCTTCGTCGCCGCTCGAAGGCAACAGCGGGGAATCACACTCGTGAGTTGTGGCTTTGCCACGCTCGCAAGCACGGTTCTGATTGATGTTGATGTAGACGCCGGCCGTGTAGGCGATGGTGTTCAACGAAGAACCGATCAGCGCGACAGAGTCGCTGGCGGCCACGTAAAGCGCGGGGCCGTCGTTGAAAGCTTCTCCCAGCAGCGAACCCGCGGTGATGAAGACCTTGTTGTCCACTTCACCACTACCAGCACTGACAAAGGTATTGCTTGTCTCGGGACCGTACCCGATGGTCAGCGACAAAACAGCTTCATCGACATCCCCAGGACCAGCGTCGCCAATGATTCCCACGTTGCTCGATGGGACGCGACCCTTATCAGCAACCGAGGCAGGCAATGGACCCGTTGAACCACCAAGGCCCTTGGGCGAGCCCTGCGAGAAGTCGGTGACCAAATCGGTTGCAACAACGGCCGCCGGTGCTGCACTGCTGTCGGTGTCCAGAACGCGAACCGTTCCACGAACCAAGTGCCAACCCGCCGCATAGTTGGTGTTGTAGCCACCTTCCACGAAGTGGCGGGCAACCAATTCAGCACGCACCACCGAATTGGCGGCCGTACCGGCAAACGTCGTCGCTGCGCCACCGCTGATATTGCGATAGCCACCCCCGGTGGTAGTCACACCGTCTCGGCCGCAGACGCCAGCAGCCAAGCGAGCGTCAATCCCGCCATCGCTGCCGTCCGTGGTGCTTTGACCCAGGAGGTCGTTCAGCTTCTCAGAACCCTTGATCGGGTTACTCGGGCAGAGCGACTCGTTCATGTTGCCATCGCCCGCATTGACAATGTCAGCCACCCAACCCCAGGTGTCCATGCAACCATCACGACGGTAATCCGATGCACCGGTGCACATGCGTGCCTGAGGATCAACCGTGCTGAACTTGTACAGGGCAATCCCGATGTTCTTGAGGTTCGCTTGGCACTGAGCTGATCGAGCAGCCTCTCGAGCACGGGTGATTGCTGGCAACAACAAGGCTGCCAAGAGAGCGATGATGGCGATGACCACCAGGAGCTCAATCAGGGTGAAACCCTTACGATTCAAACGATTTTGCATTTCAGCAAATTCCTTCATAAACTTTTAACGTTGATTCGACGGCACCTACGTAGCACCGTCGGGTCGATTGATGATGAGGAGCTTGGTGCGGTGGGCTGTGACAGTTCATTCCGAACGTGGCAGCGTCCGGAAAAATCATGACCCGCCGCACCTCTCTGTTTTGCTTCGATTCATGGGTCGAGGTTGCGACACCTCGCGGGGACTTTCGTTGAACCATCTCGCCACTGCCAACGAATGATCCCTGTAAATCCAACTGTGATGCGTGCCG
>JBCCYK010000141.1:0-16440 GCA_039189905.1 Planctomycetota bacterium | reverse complement strand
TGCTGACCAAGACGTGTTCGTAATCCTTTTTACACAGAAATCCCAGAATTCGGCCCGCCATGTCCCGCGTTCGTTCCAGATCGCCGTCGCAAGTGGACGAGGCGACATTCCAAACGCTGGTGAAACCGTGCTCGTCGAGGTCGTCTTTGCTGACGCTCAAGACGATTTCCTCGGCTGGGACTGCTTTCTTTTCGTCAGTGGCCGATTCGGCTTCTTTCTTGGTCATGGTGGGGGGCTGATCCGGTTCAAACGAGGATGCGTTAGCGGGACCTCCCAGTGTATCCCATGATCCCCAGGTTTTTGAAGGTGGCGCGACCCGGTCGCGGCGGGCGGACATGGGAGCGTGGGCCGAGAGCGACCCCCTTTTCCTGTTGGTCTCTGCTGGAGCTTTGCGGCATACTGTTGGCTGTCAACGCGCGGTCAGGGCGACCGGGTTGTGTTTTCCAGGGATGCGGCGATTTCGATCATGGCAAGGACGGAACAGGAGGGATCGGTTTCGGTCGCCGGAGCGCGGCTGGACGCAGAACCTCCGCTGACAAATCGCCCTCGGCCAAACGGGACGAGGGGTCGAAAACGCCGGAAACGCGACTGTCCGGGCCAGCAGGTGTTGCCATGGTCTGACGCGGAACATGGAGACGTGCTGTCCCCGTCGCCAAACGCCGATGGAGGCATTTCGGTTCCGCGTCCTCCGCGGCTGGAAGCACCCACTGAGGACAGTGATCTCGATGCGACAGCAGCACCTTGTCGCGATGGCGAAGCGCGGTCCGCGAGCCGCCTCTTCGGAAGGAATCCATTCGACCCGCATGGCAACCGTCCCTGTGATGGGATCGCGGGAGATCGCCGCAGCGAACTGCGGTCGCGAGTCGCCGCGTTGTGTCCACCGGTGCCTGGTGTCTATGGCATGCTCAATGATCAAGGTGATCTGGTATACGTCGGCAAAAGTCTCAAACTGCGAGACCGTTTGCTGAGCTACTTCAATGCGGCGGCGTCCAAGAACAAGGGCGGACGCATCATCGATCAAACCAAGGCGATCGTCTGGGAAACCCAGCCGAGTGATTTTGCGGCGCAGTTGCGAGAGCAAGATCTGATACGGCGGCATTGTCCCCGTATGAATGTCCAGGGTGTTCCTGAACGCCAACGCCCCGTCTACCTCTGTTTGGGACGCAAACCCGCGGAGATGTTCTTCCTCTCCATGGTACCGCCGCCAAAGGATACGGTGGCGGTCGAAGGACCCTTCTTTGGCGTCACACGCTTGCGGCGCGTTGTGGAAACACTCAACAAAACGTTCGGCTTGCGCGACTGCAGTCAGCAAACCGTGTTTCAGTTCGCCGACCAGTTGTCGCTTTTCGACGAGACACTTCGGCCTGGGTGCTTGCGATTAGAAATCGGGACGTGTCTGGGACCGTGCGCCGCTGCCTGCAGTCGTGACGCGTACCTTCAACGTGTCAATGCGGCAGAGAGTTTTCTGGATGGATTTAATGATGAACCCTTGGTGATGGTGTCCGACACAATGGAGCAAGCGAGTGCCAATCAGCAGTACGAATTGGCCGCGTCGGCACGCGATACGCTACGTTCCCTGCGGTATGTCCATAACAAATTGGATGTCTTTGCCGCCGCCCGCCGAGATCATTCGTTCGTGTATGCGGCCCGCGGCTACGACGGCTTGTCCGTGTGGTACCTGATTCGTTGTGGTGTGGTCTGCGATGTTGCCGCCGCACCGCGTGACCGGACTGAGTACCAGGCCATGCGAGAACGTTTGAAGAGATGGCAGACGTTGTTACAGCAGCGCCATCAACGCATCGCCGATGAGCGGGCACACACGGTTTCCGTGGTTGCGTCCTGGTTTCGCAAGCACAAGAAAGAGCTCAAACAAACGTTCGCACCCGAGGCAGCCGGTCGTCGCTATCGACATTTGATCCATCACAGCGCGACCGGCTGACGCAAGGCTTTGAATCAGCTCGGTCTTGCCACGAGCGCATCCCGAATCTCTTCCAACAGTTTTTGATCCGTTGTGAGTTCGGGTTCCGGCTCCTCTTTCGGTTCATCGGACTTCCGATTGAGGTTGTTCATGACCTTGATAACGGCAAACACCGCCACCGCCTGAATCAGGAATCGGATGACGGAGTTGAGAAACAAGCCGTACTTGATCTTCACGCCTTCTTTGGCAGCTTTGAGCGCGGCCGTCGCCGCCGCCACATCCCCCTCGCCGCCTTTGGCGGCTTCCAGCGCGGCCTCCGCATCTTTGATTTCGGCGCCATCTGCGGGCGGGGCCAGGTTGACCGTCAGTTCCGAAAAGTCGACCCCGCCGATGGCATAGCCCAAGGGCGGCATCATGATGTTCTCAACGAGCGATGTGACGACCGCACCGAATGCGGCACCCAGAATCAGTCCCACCGCCAAATCCACCATGTTCCCTTTCATGGCGAACTCTTTGAACTCGGTCAGAATTTTCATAACAGGCGTCTCTTTACATGTGACAATCGGTCGCTTGCCCGCGCACACAGCTGATTCATCTGGTCGTCCGTTCCGCGATGGGTGACTAAGAAGTGACCGCTGTTTGATGCGCGTCCTCGCTGATTCGGGCAGGCGGCCCTGACTTGGACAGGCGGCTCGATTGAAGCTTGCGGGACACGGGCACCCAAGGGAATTCGGGACCCAAAAGGGCGCACTTCCTGTCGCGCCCCCGATCAATACAGACAATCGGCACAGATTCCATCTTCGTGCCGCTTGGAACCCGCGGTGGCTCAGTCGCCAGCCGTTTCTTCGTAGATGGGAAGATGGCGGTAATAGACTTCCAGATTGAGAAGATTCATGGTCGTCACGTAGAGCCGACCCGCGTGCGTGCTCCAGCGGTCGGGGACGGGATACTCGGGATCCCAACTGCCTGCCTCAGGGCCCTCGGTGATTTGGCTGTCGATCAAGACCGGGTTGAGTGCTTGGTTCCAGCGATCCCACCAAGAGCCGCCCATATGAAACATGACTTGGGTGGCGTAGTACCAGTAATAGGTGTCTCGAGCGGGCGATCGGCGTGTGCCCACGCGTGGCGGGTACTTCAAAATGTAGTCGGCGGCGGCCTGCATGTCGGGATTGTCCCGTCGCCACCCAGAGTACATGCGCATGAGGATGCCGACCGATGTCATGGTCGCGGTGGGCTTGCGCCCATGGCCTTGCGCGGCCGTGTTCGGAGCATAGGGATTGTAGACGTACAGGTCCCGTCGGTTGGGCGACGCTTTGGCGAGTTCCAGCCAGCGTTCAATGGCGGCATAGGTGTCCGGATCGACGCGGAGACCTGCCAGCTCACCGCTCTTGAGCGCCATCATCATCCAACCGGTGACCGATGTGTCCGAACTGATCTGTGGGGTGTATCGCCAGCCTCCCCGTGTGCGATGTTGTGTTGCCGCGATGTAATCCAATGACATTTGGGCGGGTTCGCTGAGGTCAAGATCTTGCGTCATCCCATAGGCTTCACACATGGCCAAGGCCGCGATCCCGTGTGAGTAGAACCCGACGTTTTGATCACTGATGGTGTTCTCACGTCGATACAGATCGCCGTTGCTGCGTTGGTTCTGCTTTAGAAACTCCAGTGCCTTGGCCACCGTGGGCGCGTATTGGTGTTGGCGGTGCGTGTAACCAGCCCCTTGGAAAGCCAAAAGACAGAGTCCGGTTGCCGCGGTGTCGGACTGCAGGATGACGTCCTCCCCGTGCCCCTGGAGCGACCAACTGCCATCGGGGTTCTGCGACGAGGCCAGATAGGCCAAGCCCAGCTCGATGGCTTCTTCGGTCGCGGGGCCCACCATCCCAGCGGGCGCGGGCGCGGCGCCGCCATTGGTGCGCTGCACTCGCCGGCTGAAGGATTCGACGGCGGCCACCGACAGGCCCGCCGGTGTGACCGGTCCCCCCACATCTCTTCTCGGTCGAACGGATCGATTGAGGTCCATGGAAGCCGACTCCAGCGGATCGGTGGACGGCATGATGCCCATTTCAATCGATGGCGTGTTGGCTAACCCGAGTACACCCTCGGGAGTCCGCAGGTCGAAGACCGGTTCGGCCGCGGCCAACGCCTCCATCACGGGTCGTGTCACGGTGGCGTCGGATGTCTTTGAGTTGCGCGGATCATCGATCCCCAATCGTTGGCTCGCGATGGCATCCGTGGGAGCATCTGACGGGGGAGCCATCTGAGTCATCCTGTCTGCGATTGCCCCGGCGTTGGGAGTGCTGCCAACGATGGCTTGATCTTGTGTACGTGAGCTTCCACGACGGCTTCGACCACGCGGACGATCCACTTGCGTGCCACTTGCGTTTGGCATTCCCGCGGCGGCCGCGTTATTGCGCCGTTGCGGCAGGTCACCAAGGCTGCTGCCAGCCAGGCTGGCCACCGACATCGCGGGCGCCCGCTGGGGTTGCATGCTGATCTGCGCGCCCTTTGTCTCGGATTGACGATTCAAGGGTGTGTCCACGGGCGCTAACATCCGCGGCGCCGCCGATTCCGTGCGAGCAATCGACACGGTGGGGGGTGCCGGCACGGAACCCACCGGTGCGGGGCGGGAACGCTGGACTCGCTGGGCTGATTGTCGTCGAAGCCCTGAGTCGCCCACACGCGGGCGAGACTCCGTGGTTGTTCGCCTCAACGCCGCCGGCGTCCGGGGTACCGGTACTTCGGGCTTCATCTGCGGGGCCGCAGCCACCGTGATGGGGGCACCTTGTTCGCTTCGTCGCGGCTGCGGCTCTGCGGTCGATCTTTCGGTGGGTGACGACTCACGCACGGGTGCGCTCAGCGGAAACTCCGGGGCCTGGGGTGCGGGGCTGATTGGCTGAGCCAGGGAGTCGTTGCGTGTTCGACGTCTTGCCAACTTCGAAGGCATGTCCGCAGGTTTCGGAATCGAGGGTTGTGGCTCCTCTCGCCTCATGAGGAATCGTTCACGCTGGATATTCGGTGGCTCTTGCGGTTGCGTCATCTCCAGCCGCGGCGTGGAACGCTTCACGGGCGGCAACTGACGCTCCTCTTGGGGGACCACTCGCGACGTGGTCTCTGCGTCAACCGGTTTGGACCAATCGGGAGATTCGTTCTCGCTATCGTCCGGTTTCTGAAACAGATAGTCAGGAATCATCTTCCGAATGGGGGAACGTTCTGGTTTGACGCCCGCAAAGGCTTCCGGGAAATAGTGAGGAAAGATCACCAGCTGAAAAGCCAGGATCAGCAGTAAGAGATGGACGAAGACGCTGAAGAGAAACCCAAGTTGGACCGATTTTTCGAGATAGCGGCTCGCGAAGGCGCGCAGGCAAAGCGACAAGCCCACGGTGACCAAGGGCACCGCGATCATGTACGTCCAGGCGTTGTACATCACCCGGGGGTCATCAAACGAAAAATAAGAGACGATCAAGTACAGCAGCAGGGCCGCCAACGCGGCGAGCGCAACGTCCAGTTGCCACATGCGTTCCTGCCCGGCACCGCTAGCCTCCTCGGATGCCAGGAGTGGATTGCGCAAATGTGGTTGGCGATTCGGCATCGGTTCAGCCTGCGGGACCGTCTTTGGTGGTCACGGAGTAGTCGCTCACGCCCGTTCGATTGCAAAGGTCCATCACGTTGACGACCGGTTGAAAGGTTGTGACCCGATCGGCTCGTATCACCACCGATTGCGTGGTGGGATTATTGGCGACGGCCGTCTTCAAGACGTCTTCCAGTTTCTCCAGTGTTGTGGCCTCACCGCGAAGATAGACCTTTCCGCTGGGATCGATGTCCACGACGATTTCCCGTGGTTTGCTGGTCATCGGCACGGCGCTGGTGGCGGACGGCAGCACGATATCCAGTCTTCGTTCTTCGTCTTCGAACTCGCTGGTGACCAGGAAGAAGATCAGCAGTAGAAAGACAACATCGATCAACGGCGTCAGCGAAAGTGTGCTGGCAACATTGGATCGTTTGACTTCGATGGCCATGCCGCCCCCTTAATTCTTGGTGGCGGTCGAGGCTGAGACGGGCGTCACGGAAGGTTCACTTCTGCCGGACTTCGACTTCGCAGGGGGTGCCTTGGGTGGCGGGGTTGGGTTGGCGTCGAAGGGGCGAAGGTTGCCTTCATGGTCCATTTTGGACCGACCAACGAAGCGAAGTAGCCCAGGCGCAACGGCGAACGCGAGCTCTTCGATTCGGTGGAAAAGCTTGGCAATGCGGTTTTCCAAATACTGTGCCAAAATGGCCGCCGGGATGGCCACCGCGAGACCAGCCAAAGTCGTGACCAAAGCGGTGTAGATCCCTTCGGAAAGCTGCTCGCTGCGGCTGCGGTCGGCGGTGAGGGTCGAAGACTCATGAAAGGCCACGATCATGCCCCAGACGGTGCCAAGCAGACCCATCAAGGGTGTGGCTGCGGCGGCCAACGTCAACCAACGGACAGGGGCCGCGACTCGATCCGCCTCACGCTGAGTGGTCTCCGTCGCCGCCCGTTCAATCTCGCCCAATGGCTGGCCGGTCCGCATCAGCATCGCCTGTACCACGCGGGATGCGGGCGACGGATTCTCGTCACAAAGTTCCACAGCCGCCATCGGCGAAAACTTGTCTTGGATCACCATTTCATCACTCAGCCCGTCAATCAGCTGGCGCGGCAGGATCTTGTTGGTCCTCAAGCTGATCAGGCGTTCCACGGCCAAGGTCACCACCAGCAAGCTCATGACACCGATGGGAATCATGAAATATCCGCCACGCGTGATCAAAGAAAGCAGGTCGATGCCGGAGGGCTCATTCGTGCCGGGTTCGACTTCCGGAGCGTCGTTGACAACCGATGCAATGTCATCCGCGTCCACCATCAACGCTTCAGCGTCACCATCGCTCGGTTCTTGAGCAAAGACTTTCGCGCCGGCGGCAACGCACACCAACAGCAGAAAGAAGCTCCAAAGGAAGGGCTGATTTTTCATGAGAAGCCGTGGGCCGTCATTGAGTTTCGAGTGCGCTCAAGCGTGTGCTTGCTTGTTGCCTTAGTTCGTGCTGGGGATGTTTTTCAACAACGTAGGCATAGAAGCGTCGGGCAAATTCGGCGGCACGACGTTTCGCATCCGCGGTCTGTGCGTTTTGGACCAACAACTCGCTGCAGCGACCCGCTTCAAATCCGCTGCGGGCCTGCCAGTTCTTAATGTCGGGGGGCGCCTTCTCAGCGCCAAATCCAAACATGACCCGTTGAAACTCGGGGATCGCTTTGGCGAACTGCCGTTGCTCAAAATAGATCTCACCCATCATGAATCTCGCTTGGGCCGCCAGGACATTCCGAAACTTGTCGGCGACTTCCGTGTAAAGCTTGATGGCGCGTTGGAGATCCCCGCGCTGTTGATGCGCGAAGGCGGTTTCGTAGAACACCTGCGGCAGATAGTTGGTGGCTGGAAAGCGTTCCCTCAGTTCGTCGTACCAGTCGATGGCGACATCCCACTGTTTGAGCTGAGCAGCCGACTGGCCCCCATGCAAGTAAACCAACTCACGGACCTGACGGTCGGTGGCGTCACGTAGCGTCCTTGACGACTCGTTCTTCGCTTCAATGAATTCACGGGCTTTCGCGTAGGCGCGCAACGCGGTGTCATAGTTCTCCTGTTTGAAACGCGATTCACCGACCATCATCATCGAATCAAGGTGCAGTCTTCCTTCGGCGGTTTCGCGGAACTGGCGAACGAACGTCGCCTCGGCCGCGGGGAAATCGGCCTTCTTGAAATGGGACCAGCCCATCCTGTAGAGCGCTTTCTCCTTGAGTTCCAGTGCGGTGGCTTTATCGGCGGTGATCAGGAACGCGTCTGCGGCCGGCCCGAATCGCCCGGCGTCGTAGTGATACTGACCCAGGTAGTACGCGGCTTCCGGGAGCATCTCATTGTTCGGGTATTCTTGGATCAGACGGTCGAACTGCTCGACGGCCTCTTCCTCCGCACCCATCTTCCGTAGCGACCAACCGAGTTCATAGATCACCTTGTCCATGTTTGGATATGCGGGGACCTCTTGTACAAGCCGTTTCAGTTCCTCGGCCGCCTCAGCGGGCTTATTCTGGTCTTGATACACCAACGCCAGCTCGTACAGCGCGTCACCCAAGTTCAAACCTTTGGGCTCCAGTGCCAGGTATCCCCTGATGTCGGACGCGGCTTGGGACAGTTGCTCCCGCCCTCGATAAGCCGTCCCGCGCATCAAACGGGCTTGCCCCGAGAGCGTGTGAGGTGGCGTCTGATCCACGAGTGATGTCAGTGACTCAATCGCGCCGCTGTAGTCTTTGGTTTGAACCTGAGCGAAGCCCATGGCGTAGCGCGCGAAAGGTTTCAAGGCAGGGTCAGCGTCGGAACCTAGGATGAGCTGAAACAACTCGACCGCGTCTTTGTAGTTCGCTTGCGATGTTGCGAGCTGTCCAAGTTTGTAACGGGCTTGTTGGGCCATGCGGCCGCGGTCATCTGCGCGGATCAACTCGTTCCAGATCTGCTTGGCGGATTGTTCATCACCGGCGCTCAACTGAGCTTGTCCCGCCATCAGGAACGCTTCTTCCGATCGTGGCCACATGGGGTCCGCCTCGCGGCAAGCGGTGAAGCGTTTGGCGGCCTCGGAGGCTTCTCCCTTGAACAGGTGTGCTTGGCCGGATGCCATCAGCGCCTCTGCACGCTGGGATGGTTGGGGGAGGCTTTCCAACTCTTGGTCGATCAAGTCGATGGCCTCGTCGAACTGTTTCGCCGCGTTGAAAGCCGAGGCAGCGCGAAGCACCCAGAACGGCCGTTGATCGTTGTCGCGATACGCATCTTCATCGAGCAGGCGTTGGTAAGCCTTGGAAGCAAGCTCCGCATCACCGCTGACAAGTTTCGATTCCGCCGTGATGAACAGGATGTCCGGAAGCAGCGCGTCGTCGGCGAAATGTTCCGTGAACTCCTCGGCAAGGTCTTGGGCCTGTTCGTGCTCGCTCAGTTGAAGTGCTGTGAACGCGGCGTTGTAGAGAGCCCGCGCGGCCATCGCGTCATCTGGAGATTCACGATACACCTCCTCAAATCGAGGCAAAGCATCCGCCAAGCGTTCGGGAATCAGCGTCAACGCCTCCGCGGCATCCAGCCGAACGGCCGTGGCATACTCCCCATCGAGTCCCGCTTGAATCTGTTGATCGGCGATCTTGAAGGCTTCGCGGGCCGCTTCGGGATCTCGGCTGGACTCACTCAATCGGATCTGTGCGAGCCAGTGTGCCGCCTCCGTTGCCGCTTGCTTGGTGCCTGACTGGCGCACCTTGGAGAACTTCTCCGCCGCGGCGGCGACGTCGCCCAATTGGTAGAGCGATTGTCCTGCAGACAGCATGGCGACACCCGTGTATTCCGAATCAGGGTGATCTTGGAGCAACTGTTCGTAGCGTTTGGCCGCCGCCGCCGGTTCGTTCAGTTGAGCCAAGGCATATCCTTGGCGGAGCAGGGCGTAGGCACGTTCGCTTGGGAGTGTCAAATCGCTCGGCAGGTCCAACACGTCCTGGAAAGCGTCGATCGCGGCCTTATTGTCCATGTCCAAGATCTTGAGATCGCCGATTCTCAGATAAACATCCGCGATCAAGTCTGAGTTGGGACAACCGCTGACGAGCTGATCGAAGGACTGGGCCGCCAGCGCGCCATTGCCCAGGTCTTCATGGGCCACGCCCCTGGCATAGAAGGCGTCACACCGGAGCGGCGACTGGCGGATGTCCTTCAGCGACAGCATGGTGTCGTAGCATTTCACCGCCTGGCTCGTTTCTCCCAAGGCGTAATTGGCTTCGCCGCAGTAATAGTGAGCCCGATCGAGGTAGGTCGATCTCGGATATTCCTGGATGAGCTCCTCGTACGCTTGGATTGCTCGACGAAGTCGGGACGGGATCGCGTCGGGACCCGTGCCGGCGGACGCAAAATAGCACCAGCCCAGATTGGCCATCGATTCTTCGCGCAGATCGTAATCTTCGTCTCGGAGCGCTCGCTTAAAGGCCTCGACCGCCGCGTCCAAATCCACAGGCTCCGATTGCATGTGGCTGACGCCAAGGTAGTGAGCTGCCATGGGGGCCAGCTCATGATCGCTGTGTTCGGCCAGGAACTTCTCCCAGTTCTCCACCGCCAATGCGAACGCGCCGTTGGTTTGGAAATTGGACGCGTCGGCATACACCGCCAAGGCAGCTTCATCATCCGCTCGCGCCAACACAATCGGCGCGGCAATACAAACCAAAGCCAAGCACCAACGAGGAATGGCACGGCCTGGACGTGGCTGAATCAGGGAGTTGAACGGGGACTCTCTCATGTGACCGTTTCTTAGCGAACGTTCACGAAGGTGAGGCGAAGGGCATGCAGGGCTTCTTGCAGCATCTTCGATTCACTCTCGCTCAGGTTTCCCGCTGTCTTTTCGTTAAGCATGTCGAGCGTATCGATCGTATGGCGGGCCAAGGATTTGTCGATCTTGGGTTCCCCGGATTCGGGATCCGGGATCTGGCCCAGGAACGACATCGCTTGCGTAAACAGCATGGAGATGAGCGTTTCAAAGTTGGCGGGCGGGATCGGGCCCGAAGCCACATCCGAGTCCTTGCTGGACGCGTTTGATTCCTCGGCTGCCTCCGGAACGGACTCATCCCCGTTCTCGCCTGCGGCGGCCTTGACCTTTTCCTTCTGAACCTGCTCTTTCCAGTCGGAATCAACGATGATCTTCGGGCTGGGATCGTTCTCAGCTTCTGTCATGGGGCCTTTCTCGGATGGAAGGTAAGGTTCGGACGGTCGCGTTTCTCGATCGTCGCCACATCGTGTCCGCTGCGAAACCCCGGTGACTCCAACGAGCTGCATCACCAAACGCTCTCGATGCGAGCGTCGGGCATCAGATGGTTTCGGTCGTGAGGCTTGCCATTTCATCGGCCACGCGTTTCTGCCGTCGTTTGATGGTCGCGGCGATCCAGTTCCTGAACAACGGATGGGGCGAAAGCGGTTTGCTTTTGAATTCGGGGTGAAACTGTGCCGCCACAAACCAAGGGTGTGACGCGACCTCCAGGATCTCCACCAGTTGACCATCCGGGCTGACACCGCTGAAAGTCATCCCAGCATCGGTGAAGGCATCCCGATACTCATGATTGAATTCGTAGCGATGACGGTGCCGTTCCGCGATGGCTTCAAAACCATAGGAGGCAAATGCTTGTGTGCCGGGCAACAAGCGGGCAGGTTGGCTGCCCAATCGCATGGTGCCACCCAGGTTGGTAATGTTGCGTTGTTCGTCTAACAGACAGATCACGGGATGGGGCGTGTCTTTATCGAATTCGGATGAATGGGCGCCGTCCAGGCCCATGACATTGCGAGCAAATTCGATCACGGCACACTGCATGCCCAGGCAGATCCCGAGGAAGGGGATGCCGCGTTCCCGCGCGAACTGGATCGCTTGGACCTTGCCTTCGACCCCACGTTCGCCAAACCCGCCCGGAACAAGAATGCCGTGGTAGCTGCTGAGAAGTCGCTGCGCACCGTCCCGTTCAATGTCGGCGCTCTGAATTCGACCCACGCGGATCTGTGCTTGGTTCGCGATCCCCGCGTGATCAATTGATTCGTAGATGGATTTGTAGGCGTCCTTGTGTTCGGCATACTTCCCGACCACCGCCACGGCGATCTCGTGCCTTGGATTCCGGAGCGTATGAAGCACATCGTTCCAGGGCGTCATGTCCAAACCGTTGCCCAGCGGAAGACCGAGCCGATTGACAATCAGCTCATCCAGTTTGTTGTCGACGAGCGACAGAGGCACTTCATAGATCGAAAAGTCCTTATCGCGTTCTTCAATCACAGCCTCCGTCGGGACGTTGCAGAACAAGGCGATCTTCTCGCGATCTTCTCGACTGATCGAATGCTCGCAGCGGCAAACCAACACGTCAGGCTGGATCCCGATTTCTCTCAGCTGGCCAACCGAGTGTTGCGTGGGCTTGGTTTTCAGTTCGTCGGCGGCTTTCAAATACGGCACCAGCGTGAGGTGCATGTACAGGCAGTTTTCCCGCCCCACGTCGATGGAAAACTGTCGGATCGCTTCTAAAAACGGCAAACTCTCAATATCGCCAACGGTCCCACCGATCTCCGTGATGACGACGTCCACATCGTCGCCGCCCATCCGTTTCACAACCCGCTTGATCTCGTTTGTGATGTGGGGGATGACCTGGACGGTTTTCCCAAGAAACTGACCACGGCGCTCTTTTTCAATCACGGACAGGTAGATCTGGCCCGTGGTGTAGTTGCAATCGCGCGTCAGATCGCCGGACGTGAAGCGCTCGTAGTGCCCGAGATCCAAGTCGGTCTCTGAACCGTCATCGAGCACGTAAACTTCCCCGTGCTGATACGGACTCATCGTGCCCGGATCCACGTTGATGTACGGATCCAGCTTCTGCATGCGGACGCGCAAACCGCGTTGTTCGAGAAGCATTCCGATCGAGGCGCTCGTCAAACCCTTTCCCAAGGAACTGACCACGCCACCGGTTACAAAAATGTGTTTCGTCATGCCCGGCCATCATACCGGTTGCCCGATGAATCGAAAGTCGAGAATTGCGACGGCCAGACGTCGCAGATGTGGGCAGCCTGAGGCGCACTTTAGGTGAACATCCGCTCCCAAAGAGCGCGGGTAAACACGGATGCCATTGGCGTGCTTCGGCGGGGGGTGTGCGGCACACACACTTAGCTGCATGCCAATCGGAACCGTATTACCCTCATAATCGCGTGAGTGGAACGGATTGCGCCCCCAAAAGGATGGCAAGCTGGCGAAAACCGCACGCTTTTGGTTGCAGATTGAAGGGAGTTCCGTCCGATCCTTAGGGTAGCTTAGAGTTCCATTATCTTCGTGACGAGAAGCGCCGCCGCCTGAAGGTTCCCGCCTCACACACACTCATTTGCTCTTGTGTGAAGTTGGGTTTGTCAGGCAGGGGCGAGGGGTACCGTCCGTCCGGCGGCGTTTCTCGACGCGAAGACGAGATCGGCAAGTGCACTCACCTGTCGTCTCGCACGTGGAGCACGGGTGGGGTGGTCAGTGTTTCCAAATGGGGCTGGCGACTCTGGCCACCCCCCAGCTTTCACGCTTGGGTGAAGGGCGCTTTGCGGGCGAAGTTCGATTTCCCGAAGCGGTGTCCTGCCTGCCTTTGAATGCGACGATTTAGCGTCGAGGTGACTGCCACTGGACGTTCCCATCGGCGGCGGCACCGGATGCCGACGATGGCCGCGCGGTCTCGGTTGGGATCGGCACGGAGCTCTGCCAGGCTCCGGCGGAGGACGGGAGGCTTTGAGCCGCTGCGTTGGCTTGGAATGGCGCACCAGAAGTGCCGTTCGTCGCGTCGAGGGGACGGCGGGCGATCGTGGTACCCGATCTTGGTACGTAGCCTGGCGGAGAGGGCGCACCGGTCAGGTCAATCGTGGGCATGCCGCCGGCACGCCATGGATTCTGGCGGTTTGTTTGTGCGGGAACGCCTGCATTGTTGGACTGGAATCCTGGTGAGGGCGGGGACGTGGACTCCCATCCTGTGGTCTGAATTCCCGATCCGATTGCCGTCGAACCAAAGGCGGAGCCTGCCGGCGGTGCGCCGGCAACTTGCACGGCGCTGGGGACGCTCTCCGCGACCAAGTTGGAACCAAGATGCGTCATCGGAGCGATTCCAGCGGAACCGTAGTTGTTCTGAGCTGCGGCACCGCCGACACCCACCGGTGGCGGTGCGATGGAACCGCTGCCGTAGGAACCTGTTGAGGGAGGCGGCACACGGGTCTGCCCCGTGATGGGACCCAGTGACGGAAACTGGGGCGTCGTCAATTGCGGGCTGGACTGAAGCTGTGTGACCGGAGCCACAGCCGTGGTTTGAGGCATCGCACCGTTGCGGCAACCCGGTGCATGTGCCAGGGCGATCAGCGTGAGACTGCTGGTCAACGCAAACGGCAGGGATCGGCGTTGGGCGAGTGACATGGGTCCCTTTGGAGGGTGCGAGAAATCCGTGGTCAGGCCCTCGTTCGAGGCTCGCAGGAGCTTTAGCAAAAATTCCGAAAAGGCGCAAAGATCAGTCTGAGGTCTCACAATCGCTAGTTTCGCGCCAGTCTTCGGTCAACGTGATCGACTTTGCTGGGTCTGTCTGGCCTTTCGTTCAATGACGTCGCTCCATGACCTAATCATCCCTAGAGGGTGGTCCGCAAACGCGGTCTGCCAACACCCTGCGGTTGTCCCGCAAACCAATTCAAAGCGTCGCATTGGGCTCCGAACGAAACGAGTCCACTTGTGCACCGTGGTCGGGTGAGGGGAGAGCGGCAAATGCCCGGTCGGGCGTCGCAAACGCCCTGTACCCAGGCCTTCAGAACGCGTCACGAATAGCAACTCCCATGAACACACCCTGCTTTACCCGCGCCCCTCGCGATCGTCGCCGTCAGGAGTCGAAAGGCCGCGGCGGGCTCGCCGTGGCGGAGCTTGCGGTTGGTCTTCCGATCCTGTTGCTGGTCACGATGGGAACCATCGAGGCCTGCGCGATGATCCGTGTGAAGCAGAAGCTGAACACGATTGCCTACGAGGGCGCCCGCGTTGGCATCTTGCCAGAGGCCGGCGCTGACAATGTTCAGTTTCAATGCGACACGCTTGCGGCTGATTACGGGCTCAACAATGTCGGGATCACCATGACGCCAGGCGACCCGGGCAGTCTGGATTCAGGAGAGTGGTTCACCGTCGATGTGAACGTGGACTATGCCGACAACTCGCTGGTGGGCACTTGGATGATGCCTGCGGTCGCGATCACGGAGACCGTTGCACTGCAGCGTCCGTGATCCGGCATGATCACCCGAACCACGCCTTGATGGCCGACCTGTTGGTTTGGCTATCACATCCCGTTTGTCCCCGTTCTTTGTCGCCAATCCATTCACGAGCATCATCGCCATGAATCAGCCAGCTGAGGCTCACCCGTACGGTTACGGACAAGCGTTAAAGGCAATGCGACGCCGTGTGCCTCGTCGGCATGGTGCCGTCTTGATCATGTTGGTCATCCTGCTGCCGATCCTGTTTCTGTTGGCGGCGTTTGCGATCAACGTGGCTTACATCGAGATGATCGACTCGGAAGCCCAAATCACGGCGGATGCGTGTGCCAAGGCGGCGGGACGCGCCTACATGATCGAGGGCACGGCCGAGGCTGCCTTGGATGCCGCCCGCGATGCGGCGGCTCGCAACACGATCGCGGGGGAAGTGATCCCGATCGACATGGATGACCTGGAATTCGGCACGTCGATGCGAGCCTCCGAAAACCAGACCTATGAATTCACCAAGCTGCCGGGCGGCAGTGTGGCAGGAGGCAATGCGGTTCGGCTAACAACGCGGTCGCTGGATGCCACGAATGGGTCCCTGATTTCGCCGGTGTTCCCAACCATGGGCGTGACCTTTGGCATTTCGCCTTTGAAAACCGCAACGTCGACCCAGAGCACCATGGATGTGGCGTTGGTGCTGGACCGTAGCGGGTCCATGGCATGGGCGAGCCACGAGATCGCGGGTATGCCCATGCCGCCTCCATCCGCCCCGCCTGGATGGAACTTTGGACAACCCATCCCGCCCAATTCTCGCTGGCTGGACACGGTTGCGTCAGCGGGACAATTCATCGCGTACCTCGAGGCTTCCCCGCAACCGGAGCTGTTATCGCTGTCGACGTTTGCGATCGATTCGCGAACCGATGCGATGCTCACCAATCAATACGCGGACATCACGAACGCGCTGAACGCAATCTCGCAGAACTATTACGGTGGGAGCACCTCCTTGGGCCTCGCCCTCGCGGAGGGACTCGGCGCACTGACCGATCCCTCTCGGTCGCGTCCGTTCGCCGTGAAGGTGATGGTCTTGTTGACCGACGGCAATCAGACCAGCGGTCCGAGCCCTGGTTCCAAGATCGGCAGCTTGAAATCGAACGGGGTGATTCTCTTCACGATCACCTTCAGTAACGAAGCAAACCAGAGCCTCATGCGAAGTCTAGCGCACCAGTGCGGCGGCGAGCACTTCCACGCCGCTGATGCTGCCAGCTTGAATGATGCCTTCGATGAAATCTCGAGACGGCTTCCATCGTTGTTGACGGAATGAAGCCGCTTGTGCCAACGACCATTCATCCATTGATCCCAACCCATGAGCCCCAAGTTGAAACGCCCAACCCAGTCAAGCCAACGCACCGGAGCCGCCGCCGTTGAGATGGCGGTCGTTTCGATTGTCCTTTTCATCCTGATCTTTGGTGGCATTGAGATGGCGCGGGTTGCCTCCTTGCGACACACCGCCGACTACGCCGCCTACGTGGGTGCTCGGCGAGGCCTTGTTCCTGGGGTTGATGTGCCGACGGTCAAGGCCGAGGTCGAAGCCCACTTGTCGAACTTAGGTGTCAGCGGTGCGACGATCACAGTCACGCCATCGACGATCACGGAGGACACGCCGCTGGTCACCGTCGAAGTTGCCATACCGGCAGCCGGGAACAGTTGGGTGGCTCCGAAACACTACTCCGGTGA
>JBCCYK010000140.1:0-16455 GCA_039189905.1 Planctomycetota bacterium | reverse complement strand
CGCCTGTACGAACTCTACGAACAACACTTTTGGGACCTGCGGGCAACAGTGATGGCCGCAAACCGTTCGCATGGTTCATCTCAGCCAGAAAACACGTGGATGGAGCTTATCAGCCGAGACGAATTCGAACACCTTATCAAGTATCCTGCCGATCCCGAGGTTGCCGAACGTTGGGTGAGACGGATAATCCGCGGTCACGAACTTGAATTCCCCGGTATTCGGGTTGCCTGAGCATTTGCTCAGCGAATAACTAAGCAGGTCCAGTTACTTTCAGACCTTGCAATTCGACCAATACCTGTTCGCATTCCAACTCGCCTGCATCAAGGCAGGCGCGATAGATCGCATTCTTAAGATCGTTTGACTCGTCGGGGTCTGCCGGCCATTTCAGTTTCAGACGCAACCGTTCGGCTACTATATTGCACAATCCCAGGACGATTGCTTGTGCATCAGGCGAGCGTTCGAGCGACCATGCTAGGCCGACTAGAATTGGTGCCGAGGCCTTAGCGAAATCCAGTTGCCAATCTCGCTGTCCGGCGCTCAGCCCTATGGGCGTGAAGTACGAGTCGGCGGCGCGAATTGCAGCGACCATCCAAAGTGCATCGAACGGGTTGGCCAAGTTCACATTCCTTTCGTCCTGCAGCGCAGCGACCACTTCGCGGCCAAGTTCAGAATCCAGCAGGTCACCGCCCGAAATGGCCCACTCTAGCTCCCGCAATATGGGGCGAATTGGTGGAGGTTGAACTTCGGGGCTAATCACATTCCAACGCGGTGGCACTTTGCCCGCCACAGCATCTTGTTGGGCCCGAGCAGTTAAGTCTTCACCAATTTCTCTGATCTTTTGTTTCGCTTCTTCGACTGATTTCTTGATCGCGAACTTCTGCTCTGGCACTGAGGCAGTCGCCTCCTGCTGCTGTAAGTAATCCAGCTTCTCCCTCCAGATTTCCAAGGCGTGACTAGGAGGCGTTGCCAGGGGATCCTTGTCTCGTGGAACTGCTGATCGTGTCGTTAGGCCAAACGGTACCTCGTTTGTCGCCGATGTTCGCATGGCCAAGGCCTGCAAGATGATGCTCGCAATCTGTTGCGGCTTGCCGCCTTGTAATCGGATGCCAAAATTCACGGCGGACCACCCCGGGACTTCGGTGTCGTCAATGTGTACTGGAATCACCGAGTCATCCTTTCGCCGGTCGAGCAGAAGGCCCCGGATCGATTCCCATTCCATCAAGCACCATGGCTTGTTGTAGCTACGGGAGAAGAAAGGAACGATCAAGTCCGCTTGCTCATACATCAACTGCAGCTTCAAGTCACCATCCGATCCGAGCAACTCGGCTTCGTACCATTCGTCGTAGAAGACACGCTGGGGTGTCAGCTTAACCGCGAGTGATTCGGCCACGTCGCGAACAAAGCCCCGATGCTCGCTGGGGAAGGACAGGGCGACGTGAAAGCGATTCTTCATGGTGCGAAGGACTGGAGATTGTAAGAGCTATGAAGGCTACATCCCCCTAACCTGCTTGGCGGGATAGCGTATCAATATACTGCTTAGACTCCACACCAGAACTCCGCGCGTCGCGGAAGCACGATAAAGTCATGCTTTACCAGCTCAAGAATGGTCAAAGCTGCTCCATGGGTCCACACCACATAGCTCGTGCCAACGTTCGAGCGCCTCGTTTGCAAATCCGCAAAGAGCACGTTTGCTGGGACGCTTGCTTTTGCAGGGCGCGGAGACTCCTTTCGACACACGAAACAGCCCCGCCACCGTAGTAAGTTTGACGAGTGGCAACCTTCACGAACTTGAGAGACGCGATTTCCCCCGAACGCCTTCGTGGAAGGTCGCACGAAGCGCACGCGTGAGCGAAGCCCCAATCGCAATTCGTTTGCTTCACGTGACCATTCGGCCGGCGGGAACAGGCCTTACATCAATTGCAATTGTCGTCCGAACACTGATGCGAGTTGGGGTGGTGCTGAGCGAGGTTGGACAACTCGATGCAGATTCGCCACTCCCGTTCCGAGTGGAAGTGCTGATGACCGAAGCGAGCTCATTTCAGGTTTGCAGCGATGATTTTGTTGACGTCTACAAGTCTGGAATGCGCTCAGTGGCGTATCTTCTTCGCCGTATCCGCTCGAGTCGATGGACAGATGGGACGACGCAACGAATGTCGAAGGTTTTCGATGAAAGGGTTCCACTGACGCGAAAGCGCCTGGGCGTCACTCACGTGAAGCCCAGACTTTCGTGAAGCCCGGTGATCCATTCGGAAATCGGATCGGAGGTGTCTGGCGGGATCGCCATGATTGAGATCTGCCTTCACTCGCTTCTTGAACCATTGACTGAACCGGAAGAAGCACCGGCCTTTAGAGTGCACGACGCCGATTCCATGAGAAGCACAACATGCTTCGACCCACGTTTCCACTCATTGCCTTCATCGCTCTGTTCGGCCTACTTGGTTTCAACTGGGCGGACGCCGCGATCGTCACCGACCCTGGATTGGCCAATGGAGAAAGGTTTTGGGGCATTCTTGTGACCCCGCCTGACATCGCAGCCACAAGCTCATCACGTTCAATGTATGACAACTTTGTCACGGTCCGTGGACAGGTTCTGGAATGGCAGGGATCGGCTGTCCAAGGATGGAATGCACTCGCATCCTTTGGGAACGGGACATCGATGGCTGATGGCATGCGCGCGACCAAGTATCCGTTCTCACCTAGAAACTGATCGCGATGGTGGTCGTGTTGACGGCCTTGTTCCATCTGATGACGTGGTGGGAGGCGGCTGAAGCCTGGCCTCCAACTTGTGTTCGTGCCATTCGCCCAGCCCCTCTCCCCAAGCTAACTGGGGGAGAGGGGAGCCGGGAAGGAAGGGATCCGAGACGCAACAGGATAAGGATCGCCTAGCTGTGACAGAGGCGTCGTCAAAGCGCCTTGGGCCAGGCGTCCAAGCCCACGATGGGAAGCGCGAACCGGAACGTGTCTCGCCAGTGCTCACGATCGGCGTCACGGAAGCATCTGTAAATCAGCTTCTCATTGAGCCGCTGTCCGCGCGGTGCGCGGCGACTCGGCTGAGTGGTGCTTCCGCTTGCTTCGCGCCAAAGCCCCAGGTTCAATCCGCCTTCGCGTGGGTGATCGATGTGCCGATGCAAAATGAAGGCGTCGATGCCGGGATCCGCTTCGATCAGGCGATACGCCAGGCAGTAGGCCGCGGCTTGCAAACGCTCCCCCTGCGCGTCCTTTTTGGCATGAAAACCTTGTTCGCTCAGGATGACCCGCCGAGCGGAACCCTTGTGCAGCATCTCGGGTTCTTTCAAGAAGTCCGTCAAGACGCTCAGATTCTTTGGAGTGACCTTAGGCGACTCTCTGTCCAAGGTTGCCTGTTTGTCGTTCCAGAAAGCAGGGTGGAACAGACTCTCGGGATAAGGGTGAAACGCAACATGCCAAGCAAAGTCGCCGTGAGCCCGAGAATACGCTGCCAAGCGTTCCAGGAATTCGAGTGAACCCAGCGACTTCTTTGGATTCGTCGGTGTATGACGCCTTTCCCAGTAGTGATCCAAAGAGACGTAGACGCGGGCGCTCTTGGTTTGAGCGGCAACCGACTCCGAGGCAATCCTCAGCATGGAAGCATAGTCGTCGACCAGTTCTTGCGGCTCCACCTCGCCACGGTTGTACCAAAACCAGTGTGAATTCACTTCGTTGCCGATGATGAAACCGACCACGCGTCCATTCGAAAACGGCTGACGACCATATCGATCCGCCAAGAATGAAAGGGTGGCGGCAAACAGCGTCCGCCCCTCCGCGGAAGTGGATTGGAAAGCCCCCATGCCATTGGGTGCTTCCGGGTTGAATTCGGGGTGAACCAGTCGACGGGCAATCTCATCGTCGCCACGATGATTCGCGAGTAAGATCAAGTAGACGAGCGCTCCCGATCGGCTGAGAGGTGTGATCTTACGATCCAAGGCATCAACGGCTGACTTACGAAAGTGATGTGTCTGCCCGTGATGCGTCCAAACGTAGTCGTTGGGTTTGGGGTTCAGTGTGACGAGACCGTTCAACACGCAATTGAATGCGGCGTGCTGGACACCCAAGTCGATTGCGTCGTCGATCCACTCCACCTGAAGGCCCTTCTTCGATCTGGCAAGGGGATAAGCGGTCGCGTCCGGTGCGAGCGTATCCGGGGCCGTTCCATAGCTCGGATGGTTGGCACTTGTTTGGTTTGCACTGAGCGCCAAATGAAGGCAACACACGATCAGGCTTGCATGCCCAAGCCGCTGCGATGGTGGGATCGAACGACTGGTTTGATGGGACGATTTCTTCACTGGGTATCCTCACTCACTTCCGAGACGCCGATTCTCAGGGAGAGCTTCGCCTTCCCTCCGTGTTTGTTCTTGACGTTGAAGACAACCAAATCGGGCCCCAACGTCGACTTCATGGCCGATCGATTTTCGGTCGTTTCAATTAGGAAACGACCTGAGCCGAGATTCTCCAGTTCAAAGTGCTGGTTCTCCTCGTCGATTTTAAAGCTTAGTGGCCCATGGCGTGCCGGCGACCAAACCGCTTGCGAGAGGTCGACTTCGGCGGACTCGCCCTCTGTAAGGAGAACATCCGTTTTCGGTCGCACGACTTCGATTTTGGACCACGGACGCAGGTCGGAAACCGCACCCCGAGCCTGCGGTGTCGTACGGAATCCCCAGGCTTCGAAATGCGGGCTCAAATCGCGACCGGTGAACCGGGACAGTCGAACAAGCCATTGATCCATCTCATCTTGGTTTTTCCTTGGTGCGGCGAACGCTCCGGGGGGATCACCGTGAAAACTGGCGTAGAAGCGTGAGAACGGTCGCCAGCCGAACTCCGAAACGATTTGTTGATAAAAGGCTAGTTTCTGGAAAGGACCGCCGTCCAAGTAGGTCCGTCCGGATTCCAGGAGCCCACGAGCATTCTCGATTCGAGCTTGGGCAGTCGCTCGTTCCGACGAAGCCCCCATCTGGTCGTAGCTGTACAGCGTGAAGAGGTTGACGGTGACCTCCCCATCGCCGTCGATGGTGGAGGCGGCTTCCTGATGTTCGTGCCCCAGTTCGTGGAACCAGCCCCACGAACCATACGCGCGAAGCTTGCGAAGATCCACAAGCTCCGGTGCAGCGCGCGGGACACCTTGGATTGGATAACCCGCGTGAAGGTAACCGTGACTGACCTGCACATCGATGTTGATGCGTTCGGGCCGCGTGCGAGGGTTGAAATCCGCCAGTTGATCCTGCGCCTTCACCACGTCGCGCCAGTACTCCATCAGGCTGGTCGGGTCCGAAAGACTGCAAACGTAGTGCGATGGCAGGGTGATGATCAATTGGTCACATGCAAGTTCCGCCACGGGAGCGGGATAGTCGCGAATGCCTTGATTCCAGCTCGTGTTGCTATCACGGCCCAACACGAAATGGGGTGCCAGATATGCGCCCCGTATCTCAAACTCAACTAGGCCCGGCTCCCGTCCGGCAGGCACTTCAACATACAGCATGCCGCCGAAGGCACTCGCGATGTCAAAGCCTGTTTCCTGAATGGGAAACGATCGGCTGATGCCAAAGGGAACGCGGTTCCAAGCTTTCCGCGGTGTTAGGTCGTCGGTGTGGCTGCCGATCCGCACCGCGAGACCGGATCGAGGCGCGTTCGATGACGTCCGAATGGTGACCGCTTGTCCCGGCGCTGCGTAAAGCCCGATCGAATGCCACTCTTTCAAGGGTTCGGCGACAGATAAATCGATCGATATTGACCGGGTCACCGGACGGACGTGGTCCGGCATGGCACCGTACACATCCAACGCGCTGGGGTGAGCTCGAACGCGTTGGACGGGCGTTTCGACAAGGCTTCGCGCCTCCCAAGTGAGTGCAGCTCGATCCATGGGCGCTTCCACGGGACTGGAAGGGGTCGCGTGAAGCTCCTGGGCCCGTTTCTGAAGAACACTTTCCACGGCTGCACGCACGGCGTGGTTCTTGGGTAAGCCCGACAACAGCACGTTCATCGTATGGGCTAGTTGATTGGCTTCCGTTTGCTTTACGAGTGCTGCCAAGCGATTGGCGTTGACGAAGTCATTTGTTGTCAAGCTCTTGGATCGGATGGCTCTTAATGCGATCAAGCCTGTGTGATTCTCGTAGCCGCTTCCGAAAACGATTCCGGCGTCACGCAACAACCGGTTCGCGGGCGCTTCATAGACGGGTGCATTCCACCACCATTGATAGCCAACGCCGTACTCCGCGATGAACAGACCACCGCCTTGTTTGACGAAGCTGGCTATCGATGCCAGAACACGATCCGAAACACGACTTCCCAACCATCCCGCCACAAAGACATCGGCCTCAGGCAAGGCTTCTTCGATCGATTCCGAGTTGGCGAGGGTGACGTCTCGGTAGCCAGCGCGAGTTAGGAACCCGGCGTTCTCTTGCGACCAAGCAACCAGGCTGGGTTGCGTTGGCTGGTGGTCGGATCCGCGTTGCAGATTCGTTGGAACGGCCGGGGCTGACGGCGTGGCCTTCGCCAACCATTCGATCGCGTTCCGATAAAACCGGTTGCTATCACCTTGACCATCCCATTGGTGCATCCGAAGCATCTGATGGTCTGGCACGGCGACCACACGACCGTCACCCCAAAACGAGGCCGCGACGGCGGGTCCCGCGGTAACATCGGGATAGTTCGCGACGGCAAAAGCATGGGGGCCAAGAACCGTCATGTGACCGGGCTGAACGCCCGAGTGGATGGTTTGGACACCATGCAAGAGCATGTTTCTTGCTGAAGTCTCATCCGCGTTCGAAGCGACGCCTATCAGCAGGAACGGAAGCACGAATAATGGGAAACTGGACCGTATTCTCATGATTCATGATTGAGTCGAAGACGACCTGAATGAGTCCCAGCTGTCGCGCAAGTTCTGCGATTGGATTCCATCCAATGCCACAATCAAGCTGCCATTCGGTGATCGACTCCGACGGCCGCTCAAGTGGATCGCCACGTCGGCTTACGACGCCGCGCGTTGGGATGATGATGTGTGAAGTCGAAGGAAGCGTCTTTGGCCGTCAACTTTTTTCCTTGCGGACGGTCGGTCACGCGCACGACCTTCGCGCGATAACGCTTCGTTTCATCAAAGTGATCGTCGTCGAGTTCGTATTCCACATAAAGACCGCCTTCGATCGGATCCGGGCGTTCCCCATCCCAAACCGATAGGTGAAAGAAGACATCTTCGGGAAAGTCCTCCGCGTCGATGAAACCGAAATCCTTTTCCGGTTGGACGAACTTGATGGCCCCCAGGCGACGTTTCTGAATGCGAAACCGCTTCCGCGGCATCTCATCTTCATCCGAAGGTTGTGAATGTTGCTGTGGCAATGCACCGAGCCTGTCGTTCGTGACTCATGGAGGGCAAACGCGAACCTCATCGTAGCCTAATTCAGCACGTTCGCCTTGGGAACGTCCGACACACCCATCCATTGAGCAACACTCCGGGACGTGGCACGTCGAATCAAGCGGTGCCACATGGTTTCGTTGTCGTACCAAATCATCTCGGGGGAACCATCGAGTCGATGCCAAATTCCCTGGTCGACTTCATTCGCAAGGACTTCGGTGCACCACCCAAGGTGACCCAAAATCAGACGCACCGATCCGGGATCTTCTTCGAGTAGGACTTGCATCGAATCGCGTGTTGCCGCGACAAAGATCCCTTCACCGGCCTCGGCCTCGGCAAGCTCAGCGGATTGATGCAGGGCAACGAGAGGCCCGGCAAGGGGACCGCCGAAGTGCAGCTGTTGTTGCCGCAGCCACTTGATGGCCTCGTGGCCAGCACCAACCACAGGCATTGGTTCTTCCGATGCGAATGCGTCGAATTCTGCCTCCGCCAGGTCCAGTGTCTCCGCAGCGCTCGTTGCCAAAGAATCGTCCCCGTCGGGATGACCCGAAACCGTGATCGATTCGCCCAGGCGATTGGTTGGTGCCGAACTCGATGGCGCGTCTGGGGCGTCAGGCGACACCGTCTCGACACCGGCGAACTGCATCGGACGATTCAGCATCAATCCGATCACACGATCGTCGTCGCATTCGACGAGCAAACAAACGCCCCTCGAAAGAAGGGTGCCGTCAACGATGCTGGACGCGACCAACAATTCGCCGGGCTCAAATCTCTCCATCCATTCTCTCCAAATAGGCTGCCAATATGGGCCGATGACCCATGACGAAGCCCCACAGGAGCAAATCTCGCGCCATTCTTCTGATCCATGCACTCATAGAAAAGGACGTGCCGCGGTCAAATAGCTGGATCAACCACAAGGTCGCCCTCCCCGCTTCGCCAGGAGGGTTAGTCGAAGTGGTGATTAGTGACAGACGTCGAAAAAACGATGGGCTCCGCAGCAACGGGCAGCGAACCCACGAGCAATGGAAAGTAAAAACGCTTGAGTACCCATTCAGTTTGGTCTGGCAAGGGGTGGGGATCCCAGACGCACGGGCAAACGCAAGGTTTGACCGCCGCGTCTGACTTGGAGGGTGACAAGATCACCCGCCGACTTGGACCGGAACACGCGAGCAAGCTGGAGGGATTGTTTGAGTGCGACCCCGTCAAATGCCTGGATCTCGTCACCAACCAGGAGTCCTGCCTCCTCAGCTGGCGAGTCGACAACAATGTCCGCAAGTGTCAACGAGCCACTATCAACCAGGGCTCCCAGGTACGGCAGTCCGGGCGGATGCGGAACCAAATCCGCGATGTGCCGCATACCAGGAACGTCTGTTGGCGGTGGATCCGGGTTCGAATCCAAGTCAACCTCGCTGCGCGGAGCCGCGGCTTGGGACTCAAGGACAACCGGATTTCGGGAGCTGTTGGGAAGGGTTACACGCCCAATCGGAACAGTGGCACTCGGAACCATGGCACTCGGAACCATGGCACTCGGAACCCCGGTGAGCAAGTGATCCGATTCCTGCCTCTGTTGGCGTCTGTCGGGGTCCACGGCAAGGGAAGCATTGGGCACTTGATCTGCCAAAACTGCGATCCCTTTGCTGGGTCCATCGCCAGCCACGGTGCTCCACACGTCGCCCTCGAAGGACGGTTCGATCGTCGTCGGTGAGTCTTCTCGAGACAATTCGACACCATCAACGATGACAACGCGATCGGCCATCTTGGGGGCGAAGATCAGTTCCGCTTTCGCGGTCAACCGAGCGATGGATTGGGAAATCGCAGCCTTCGTGCCGATCTCAGCGTCGGTGCGACTACGCAGGGCGCTCGTCAAGCCCATCCCAATCTCGAACTCGACAGGCTTCGATCGCGTCGCTACCAACCTGGAAGGTTCAAAATCGGCTGGCTCGCTCAGCTTCGGTTCATCGGGTTTTTGCGCGATCGCAACGCGTTCTTGATCGGCGAAGTGACGGTCCAGCACGTACCCGATCCCTGCGATTCCCACGAGGGCTGCCACCGTCTGGCGAACAAATCGCACGCTCTGCTGGCGACGCATCTTCGCCTTCTGAGTCATTGGGAATTTGCGGGTCACGATGGAAGCTTGCGCGAGAGAGACACGGGACGGATTGCAGGCGGTCTCCCGGATTCCATCGACCACCCGTTTACGAGCATGCTAGTCGGAACCGCCTCCGACGCGTGCCACCGAGCCCAATTCCACACGGACGGACCTAGCTGTCAATCCTCAAAGAGCACAAAGACGGTCCAATGCGTAATATCAGCCGTCCACCCTGGATTGCGGGCGTCGCCCCGACCGGTCCGCCCAGATGGAAGCGGGTCGGATTGGGGCGTTCCGGTTGAAGTGGGATGGTGTGAGCTTCTCCATCGAGGGAGATCGCCAGGGCTTTCTCGCCGATCACAACAGGCGAGGCACCGAAATTGCCGCCCAAGCGGATTGACCAGCGTGTTTCAAGTGCCCGGGTATCCACGCACGTCGCAATGCCGCGATCCGCGACCAGCAGCATCAGTCTGTCCGCCACCGCCGGCGACGGGACATAGGGAGCATTGCGATCAATCCTCAACACCTCCTGCGGGTCCTCACCGTTGGCAGGGATCTTCACGCCCACGAATTGATTGCCTCCTCCACCGCTGCCGCACGAACCGAAGGCAACACCTTCGACAACGACTGGCGTGGAGCAACAACGCTTGTCGAACACTGATAGCGACCACATCAGCTGCCCGTCATTGAGCCGCAGACCAAACAGCCCGTTGCCTTTGTTCGCCGCGACCAGTTGAGTGGGTCCTGATTCCGACTCGTAGACATAGGGCACGCCGTAACATGGTCGCGTCGCCGCCAGTTGTGTACTCCATCGCGTCACGCCCGTCGCACTATCCAAGGCGAGCATACGGCTATCTCCGGGCTTTACGCCCGGCTCCAACTGATCGACTTGTTGCGAATCAAAGATGTAAACGTTGTCTTGGTACACAACGGGGCTGCTGCCGAACCCATGCTGCCCGACCCACGAACCGAGTTGACGCTTCCAAATCAGATCTCCCGCATGATCGTAAGCCAAGGCGACGAGCTTCTCGGCATCGGCATAAACGAAGTAGACCCGTTGAGAGTCGAGCGCCGGGGTGGTGGACGCGATGGTGTTTCGACTGTGTTTTCGCCGATCCACAAAATCGTGCGAGCGCCGCCAGCGTTCCTCTCCCGTGCTCACGTCCAGACAAACGAGATCGATGGCACCGTCGCCGGAAGCCGCGAGGTAGACGGAATTCGAATTCAGCACTGGGGAACCAACATCCACGGACCCCAGATCCGTCGACCATTCGTAGTCATCTGCCGACCACTTGTCAGGCAGGACGCCCGCTGCCATCCCGTGAGCATCATCGCCATGAAACCGCGACCAGCCGCGCTCCGCATCGACGTGGCTTCGCACACTTGGTTCAGCAAAGCATTCCGGTTGCATTCCGGTCAACATGACAAGGGCTAGGGTGGCGATCACGCGAATGCCGCCAGTCACCGCCGCTCCGAATCGAACACCGGCAAAATCCGGACAAGCTTCCTGGCATAACGGGTTTGGTGGGTGGATCGGAAGCAACATGGTTCGATTGTTTCGATTGAAGGGGTGGAACGAGTCAGTCTGCGTGGCATACCTCGGCGATTGTAAATCAAAACCGCGACTGCCGTCTCATACTCGGGGATCGTTCTAGTTTTGAGAATGTCCATGCGTCCCGATTCCCCTCCGAAATTGACACGCCCCATGATTCGCGTCGAGGCGATCCGGCAGCCACAGCGGTTCATCGCGGATCCGGTGGCTTGGGATCGGCTTGCCGCGGGAGTCCCGTTCCGACGGCATGCGTGGTTGGCTACTTGGTGGCGGCACTTCGGCCAGTATGAAAGTTCGATCTGGCTGCACGCCACAGACGAATCCGGATCGACGGTTGGCTTGATGCCCTTCATGCGGCGCGACACCTTCGAAATGGTGCTGCCCGGTCAACAAGCCTTGCAGTGGTACGGCGACGGTGGCGTGTGCAGCGACCACCTTGCCCCCTTGATCGCGCCGGGTCGGGTCACGGACGTTGCCACCGCCATGGCCAAGCACTTATGTGAGCACGCCGACCATCCCGAGACCCGCTGGACGCGGCTGATCATGGACGGGATTGCCTGTGGTGACCCGGCCTCAAAGGCCTTCCTGAACGCGTTGGTCGATGAAAACGCTTCTGTGCACCTGAGCCAACGTTTTCATCTCTGGTTCAACCCGGTCCGTTCCTCATGGGATGACTACATCGGAGCACACAGCAAACGCCGGCGCTCACTCATCCGTCAAATGCTGCGGCGGCTGGACGAGGACCCGAGGTGGCGCATCGAAACTGCGAGCAACACCCAGCAGGTCGACCGTTTTCTCGATGCCATGATCCGTTTGCATCAGCGGCGTTGGATTTCCCGGGGGGAGCATGGCACGTATTGCTGTCGCGCGGTGATCGAGTTTGCGAGGGACGCGGCGCAGCGCCTATTGATCGCGGATCAACTCTATCTGGTCGCCCTCCACCATGAAGATCGGATCGTGGCGGTTGAGTTCCACCTAAAGGGGAGTGATCAGCGCTTGTACTGCTACAGCACAGGCGTTGACCATCAGCATCCCGATTCGGTCGGCACGATGTTGAACTACCACACGCTGCGAAAGTGTCACCAAGACGGGTGGTCGGGAGTGGACTATCTGCGAGGGGATGAAGATTACAAGGTCAGGCTCAAGGCCCAACCGATCCCGCTCCTGAAAGCAAATGTGTTTGCGCCCACTCGTTCGGCGAGGCGATGGGAACGCATATGGAAAACGGGGACGTGGTTGAAGTCGCATGCACGCCGTTGTCGACGACGCGCCGCCGTTCACACGCTTTCCTTGTCGGACGCCTTCGATGGCGATCATCCGCTCTTGCCGTCACCGGAGGCTTTGGCGAACGCGGCCAGCTGCAAGCCGCAGGAACAAGGATCACAACCAATCGAAACGCCACGCGATCCCAATGGAGACCCGGAGCAGCCCAAAGCGATCGCGTTGACCCTGCCCGCGACGGGGACGTCGGCAACATGCGATTCCTCTTACGTTTGAAGTCCCGTGTTCCTGCAACACGCTGACTTTGATGTGCACGACAGCAACGCAGCGGCGTTTCTGTGACGCGATGCAGCGAGTACGGTAAGGCCATGAGCAAACGATCGCAACGTCGTCGAAAGCCAGTCGCTAGCGAGGAATCCGCCGCCCAAGTCGATTGCGGCGACATATCACCACCGCGCGTCGATCCGGACGGCGTGTCGGCAACGGCGTTCGACGTGACCTGGCCGAAGCGTCTTTGCGTCCTGTTCGCCCTCCTCCATTTGTCGGCGATCGCCTTGTCCATGGCAAGCGCCGTCGGGACCTCAACACTTCAGGCGAGCCTTGTTGGGTGGGCAGACCTGTATCTTCGCCCCATGCACTTTTCGGTCGACGACGCGCCCGTCTTCCTCGCCTCTGGCATGCCGACCGACCAGACGTTGCGTTTGGAAGTCCAGGCGAATCAACGATCGGATCCCGTCTCGCTCCCACCGGCGTTCACACCTGGGATGGCTGCCGACGACCGCCAGCAGCGTTACTTGGCCAGCATTGTTGTGTTGGCGGAAGCCGGGCAAGACAGCCTGGCTGCTGAGTTGCTCTTGCCCGTGATCAAGGACCAGGTCGCGTCTGGTGACAAGGTCACGCTTCGACGAGAACCCACGCTGCTTACCAACGCATTGCAAGATCAGGCGCGACCGCCGTACGAAGCGCGCGTGATCGAGACTTCCCGCGGGCTGCAACTGTTGAGAATCCAGCCCGACGAGCAGCTCGCGACCGCTCTTGAGAAGCAGCCATGACGGCAATCGACCGCTTCGTCGCGTGGTGGTTTCGCCCCATCGACATATCCTGTTTTGAATGGACACGCGTCCTCCTGGCGATCGCTTGCGCTGGTTATTTCGTAGGGGGCATGACCGACCTGTCCGTCTGGTTTGGCGATGCGGGCTGGCTGCGAACAGACCATGTTGCCGGCTTTCTTCGACTAGCTGATTTGAGCTCGGAAGCTCAGACATCGATTTCCGCTTTGTTCTTGACCGATCGATCGTGGGGCTATTGCTTGCACCTGATCATTGGCTGCACGCTTTCCGTGCTTTGGGTGCTGCCGATGGCGGGCAAGCATCGGTCTTGGATCGGCGCGATCTTATGGCTTTGCGTTGCCATGTGGGCGAACCGTCTGCTTTGGGTGGCAGGATGGTCGGACAAAGTCCTCAGCATGTCCGTGTTTGTTATCGCGCTGGCCGGCATGCGACCGAGGTCATCGTTCGAAGCCTTTGCGGTTCGCCTGTTTGCCTGCCAAACCACTTGTGTCTTGGCGATGACGACGGCGACGATGCTTGCGTGGGACGTTTGGTGGGATGGGACCGGCTCGGTGGCATTGGCAGCCAACACGGGCAACCGAGTCTTGGATTTGACGGGTTGGCTGACGATCCGCCCTTGGTTCTACGAGGGAATCACGCACGCCCTGATTGTGGTTCCAATCTTGGGATTGATGTTGCTTTGGACTGGCCCCGGTTCCCAGGTGCAGCGAAACTTGGGAACCGGTGCGCTCATCAGCTGGTGTGTCTGTGTCGCACTGCTAGGAAACCATTGGTTGCTTGGTCTCGTCATTGCCAGTGGGATCTTGGCCGTTCGTGCCTGCCGTTGCCAACTCGTGACGCCTGCAGGGACTGACAATTGACTCGATCGTGTTTCACGCTCCGGTTCCACGGGGATACATCCGAGGCGGACCCATCCAAGCTCGTTGTTTACCGCCTCCATTCATGAAATTCACGTGAATCCCCGATGGCATCACGCCCGATAATATCGATTGAGATTGATCTTTCGTTTTAGATCACCTTTCTCGATCATATCGGCGAAAGACCTCGGATCGCACGTACAAGGACGGATCATGCGTACGCTCTTGCTTCTCGGTTTGGCCATTGGCGGTGCCTTCATGGCGGGATGGTTCACCATCGAACGCGATGGGGACCGCACGCGCATCGAGATCAACAAGTCCGAAATCCGTAGTGACACGCGACAAGCGATCGACAAGGGTCGTGACTATCTGGATCAGCGTGAACAGCAGCGGCTTCAACAGGCGCAAATGCAAACGGGTCAGCCGGTTGGAAGCGATGGCAGTTTTATCAACCTGCCGTGGCAACAGAATCCAGGTAGCCAGGGTTATAACCCAGCAAGCGCGGATTATGGTCAGGCTTCCGGGGCCTATGGACAGCCTCCTGCCCAGTACGGGCAGCCGGCGCCCCAGTACGGCCAGCCGATGCCACCGTACGGTCAGCCCCCTGTTCAATCGGCAGGCTACAACGCTCCCAATTACACCGGCCAACAAAGCTATAACCTGCCAGCAGGCGATCCCTATCGCGCTCAACGTCCGGGTTACGATCAAGGGCAATCGCACGGCAGTCCCTGGTCAGAGGCGCAGGCAACACCTCCGTGGCAGAATCGCTAATTCCACTGTTGGAATCAGGCCGCGATCTTTTGGACGATTGTCTCAATGGTCTGTCGTAAGCATTCATCTCCTGAGAACTGAAAGCCCAACTCTTTGAGGCGTGATGTCTGCATCTCGTTTCCCACCTCTTTGGGCTGGCCGCTTGTCTTAACAGCCCGTCCCAGAACTTTGGAAACGATTTCTGCAATCTCCGCGAACGAAACGAAGCGTTGGCAGCAGTTATAAGTCTGGCCGGCGATGTTCGAATCCGTGTCGAGCAAGTGCGTGACGGCCCGCGCGACATCTGACGTGTGGACGACCTTGCCGCCGCCTTGGATGTCGACAGTGCCACCCGCGACCGCCGACGCGATGGTCTCGTACCACCGAGAGCGTTCGACGGGATGGTCGACACCGTAAATCGCAACCGGACGCAAGTTGGCGATTTGGAGCTTCGACGTTGCTGCGTAAGCGTGCGCGAGGTTCTCCACCGCCGCTTTCGTGGCACCATAAAGGGTGTTGGGGAGCATCGGGTGGGATTCGTCGAGAGGCCGGTCCGTGAGCACCGTGGCGTGAACCGCACCGCTGGACACGATCACAAACCTTTCCACACCGGCCTTCACCGCTGCTTCGATGAGGCGGAGCGAGCCCACCACGTTGGTTTCGTAGTAGCCAACCGGGTCCTCGGGGACGGCGATGAATGACTTGCTGCCGCGCGCCAATCCGGCGTGAACCACCGCGTCACAACCCTCAACCAATCGGCGAGTCGCATCCTCGTCATTGAGGCCGCCGGCAAAGCACTCGATTCGTTCGTGCTGAGGCGGCCGGTTGCGGTGCACCCAGGCTCGGACCTCCAGCCTGAATTCAACAACTGGTCGACCAGCTGTCGACCGACCAAGCCCGAAGCGCCCGTGAACGCGATCTTCATCCCGCTCCCTAGTTCGATGTGACACAGATACTTGAGAATTCCCGCGGTCAGCGTGTGCCATGAACGCGGGCCGCCTTGTGGAATTCAACCGGTGAGGCAGGGTCGGCATCACACCAAACCAGTGGAACCTTGCCCCAGTGGAACATCGCCGGTGATCTGCATGACGGCACCATTTCGGAAGTGCGATTCAAAGGGGAAATCAAAACCGTTATTGGCTTGGTGCGGAACCAGTTTGCTAATCCGCTAGCTCATATCGGTATCGATCGTTACCCTTCGCGATCGAAGCTTGTTGACACGGAACCACACCCTCACACGCCACTTCTGCCTTGAGCGCACCTGCCCCCGCCGCCGAGTCTTCCGAACCCCTTCGTCGCGAAAACATTCGCAATGTGGTCATCATCGCCCATGTTGACCATGGGAAAACGACGTTGGTGGACTGCTTGCTGCGGCAAAGTGGACAGTTTCGCGATGCCGAGTTGAAAGGCGAACGCATCTTGGACTCGAACGATCTCGAGCGTGAGCGTGGGATCACGATCCTTTCAAAGAACATTGCGGTCCCGTATCGCGATGTCAAAATCAACTTGATTGACACTCCTGGACACGCGGATTTTGGTGGCGAGGTTGAGCGTGT
>JBCCYK010000139.1:0-16629 GCA_039189905.1 Planctomycetota bacterium | reverse complement strand
GGCGGAACTCAAGCCCGGCATGTTCTTCACCATCGAGCCGATGATCAATCTGGGCAGCCCGCAGACCAAGACCCTGGCGGATGGCTGGACGGCGGTGACGCGCGACAAGAGCTTGAGCGCCCAGTTCGAGCATTCAGTGGGGGTGACCGAGGAAGGCTGCGAGCTTTTCACCCATTCTCCCCAGGGGCGGTTCTTTCCGGCTCTCTGACACGCAGTCGGCCAACTGATCAGATTTCAGTTGGGTTGCGACAGTCCCATCGCGCTGGCCCAAAATCTCCGTTGCGGGGCCGGATCGTTCAGCCTTTGAGCAAGCTCCTGACCACCTGAAGCCAGCAATTTCGCCCGCGCAGGGTCGCCCAGCAGGTCCAGCACCGTATCGGCCCAGATTTGGGGCTCGGCAGGAAGAACGAGGCCCGAGAGCCCAGGCGTCACATGCTGGCTCTGCGGCCAGGTCTCGGAGTAAAGCGCGGCCGCCCCCGCCACCCCAAATTCGATAAGCTTGTTGGGGGAGCGGGCGCGGTTCAACGGCGTATCCGCCAAAGGATGGAGACAAATCTGGCAGTCGAGCTCTGCCAGCGCTCGGCGATATCCGGGCCAATCCGTCGCTGCGATCGGACGGAACCCGGGATGGTCCGCCAGCCAGGAGGGGATCGCATGATTGGCCGCCATGACGACCTCGATATCAGGTCGGGCGGCGAGGATCAGGCGGAAGATCTCTAGCACGAGAGCAAGATCACCGCGATGAGTCAGACTGCCGAGGAATCCGACCCGAGGGACCGCCCCCGGCGCAAAATGATCGAGCGTTGCGAAGCGTTCTGACCAGTAGGGCACCATCAGAGCGACCTCGCGCCCCAATTGCGAGGCCAGCTTCGCCTGCAGCAATTCGGACGTGGCCACAATCTGCTCGGCCTTGGCGCGCAACCGCCGCGCCATGCGCAGTTCGACCAGCGCCAGCCGCGCGCGATACCCGGCACCTAGGCCAGGGTCCCGCACCGCCGCGGCCAGATCGTCATCGATCAGATAGATCAGAGCCTTGCCGCGCGGCAGTGTGACACCCAGATGGTTGCGGACGACCAGGACTGCCCGATTGCTTTCTAACACCGTCGCTGAGAGGCGGCGCCAGCCCGGCTCCTCGATCATCGCAGTGGTGAAATAAAGATCCGACGCCGCCGAATGCGGCATGTGCAGCCGTGAAACCGCTCCCGAACTGGTTGCACGCTATGCGTTTCGGAAAGCCGCCGAGGTGGCCACCAAGCTGTCCACGGGCCTGGTGCTGGCCGGAGACACGGTTGCCGGGATTCATGGCCAGATCCTGGGCAAGCCTCGCGACCGCGATCACGCGGATGAGATGCTGCGAACGCTGGCGGGCACGCACCACGATGTCTTCACGGGGGTTTGCTTGTGGTCGGTTCAATCGGCCCGATGTGTGGTGGATGTCGTGCGAACACGGTTGCAGATGCAACCTCTGAGTGACGCCGACCGACTGGCCTACCTGGAGACGGGAAAGTGGGAAGGAAAGGCGGGGGCATTCGGCTATCAGGATGGCAACGCGTGGTTGTCCGTGCTCGAGGGCGGGAGCGAAAGCAATGTCGTGGGGCTCCCGATGGAGCGTCTGGCGGAATTACTGAAACATTTTGACTCATTAGCCGAAACTGTAGAAACGGACGGCCTTGGACCGCGTCCTGCTGGATGACAAACTGGGATCCGTCTGGAAGGGATCGGACAGGGCAGACAGCGTGTTGTCGTGAAACCGATCGTCCCGACACTCTTCATCAACAAGTCTTCGCAAACCTTGCTCCCCAGAGATTGACATGGGTTGGATTCGAACCGGGCTGACGGCTTTGGTCATGACGGTGGCGTTGGCACTGCCATCGAGTGTCTCGGGTGCGGATTGGGCGAAGAAGATGTTTGCCGAGACCGAGCATGACTTCCGTACCGTTGGCCGCGGGACGAAAGCCGAGTATCGCTTCGAATTCAAGAATCTGTACGAAGAAGACGTCCATGTTGCAGCCGTTCGCAGCAGTTGTGGCTGTACCACGCCGACTTTGACCAAGGATCTACTGGCCACCCACGAAGCTGCAGCTGTCGTGGCGAGATTCAACACCAACAGCTTCATCGGTCAAAAGTCGGCCGTGATCACCGTGGTGTTTGATCGCCCCTATTTTGCGGAGGTCCAACTCAAAGTTGGTGGCTACATCAGCACGAACATCTCGTTCAATCCGCCTGAGGTGGATTTCGGTCAGGTGAAGTCCGGCCAAACCGTGGAGCGTCAGATTGAGATCACCCACCGCGGCAACCGCAATTGGCGAATCACCGATGTGCGGAGCCATTGCGATGATCTGCAGGTAAGACTGGATCGCCCGCAGCTCATGTCGGGACAAGTGCGTTATCGGATGACCGTTCGCGCGAAAGAGTCCATGCCAGAAGGCGATATCAACGAGCAGTTGACGCTCATTAGCAATGACGGTCGGTTTCCCACCGTGGAGATGGCGATCACCGGTCAGGTTCAGCCGACCTTGACCGTATCGCCCGCCGCCTTGAGCCTTGGAAAACCAAAGCCGGGCGAGCCCGTCAAGAAGCGATTACTCGTCCGCGGCCAGGAACCGTTTGCGATCACAGAGATCCGCTGCCCGGATGATCGCTTCCAATTCGAATTGCCCGTCGGGCGAAAACCGCTCCATTTCGTGCCGATGACGTTCGCTGGGGACAAGCCGGCTCAGATTGCACAACGGATTGAGATTGTCACCGATTTGCCCGGCGGAAAGACGGCCAAGTTCATTGCGACCGGTACGATCCAAGGTGATGTTGCGGTCGCAAAGGAACCAACCATCCGCTAGTGCTTTGCTCTGATTCGATTTTGAGATTAGCCGGATCGCGTTAGAGATCGTCCCGCTTAAGACGTAACCCATCGGGACGTTGTCACGGGAATGGAAAGGGAAATCGTGCGCGTACTCAGCCGCGGAGTGGCGGTACTCGTACTCCTACTCGACTCGTTGCTGTCTCGAGTACGAGTACCGCTTCGCTGAGTACGAGGTACGAGTACGATTCTCAGCGTGACCGACGGTTTTTGCCTGGCTTGCTAAGCTGGGCGCTCTCGTTAGCGACCGGTTATCACGCGATTTCCTCTGTCGTCGCAGAACCGGGAGCTAAGGCTCCGCGGCTGATGCAGTCTCCGAACGGACGCCCATCGGCTTATCTAGCGAACGCCCGTTTTCAGCTGGAACAAACACAAGCCCTTTGGCGTGCCTACGGAGACTGACGCCCAGGGGGGACTTCGTATGCACTTCAAGTGCGTGCATCTCAAAGGGCCTGCGTGCTGAGTCGAAACACTTTGATGGCGGCAAGGTCCCGCACGATCACGAGATTGCCTTCGACTGCGAGGTGCGCCCAGCTATCTTCGGCGACCTTGACTTGGTCCGTGATGTTGAGTTCTTGATCGGAGTGTTCGATGCGGAGAAGGTCGCCGGAAGCGGTCAATGCCAACAGATCCTTCTCGCTTGCCGCCACCATGCTGACGTACTTCCCAAGCGGGCGGCTGGTCCATGCGATGTTTCCGGTCTCAACGTCCAAACACATCATGCGTTCGTTCTTACCGTGCAGGTAAATGGCGTTCCCCAGCACGACCGGTGAGGACATGTAGCCCTGGGGCTTCTGGTTCCAGAGCTCGCGAATCGAGAAGCGGCTGCCATCCGCGGTGAGCTCAAACAACTGGGATCGACCGCTGTGAGCCGCCGTGAAGATGCGATCGCCAATGAGCGTCGGCGTCAAAATGTTCATTCCTCGGAACGCTTCGATGGGTTCTTCCCAGAGGACCTTGCCGGATTCGGGCTCCACACCGGTCAGCTTCGTTCGGGTTTGAACAAGCAACTGACGCTTTCCCGCGACCGTGCGGATGACGGGACTTGAAAAGGCGCCACCGGACATCATGCCACCATTGTCCTTAAGAGCTTGCCAGCGAATTTGGCCCGTCATGATGTCAACGGCAACCGTCGGGCCACCGGTCTGCAAATAAACGGTTTGGCCGTCGATCAGTGGTGAACACACGCCGCCAAAGGCGGGAAGCGGTGTGCCGAGTTGAGCGGGAAAGTCGATGCGCCATTGTTCGGAGCCCCCGCTGGCGTCCAAACAGACGAGGACGTCTCGCATGCCCATCACAATCAATTTCTCCCCGTCACAGGCCGGGGTCGCTCGGATCCAATCGCCGTTCGCTGCCGCGAAGAACGGGACGGACATCGAGCCTGGCCACTCGGCTTGCCACTGGGTGGCACCGCTGGCCATTTCAAACGCCGTCACGCGTTCGAGTTGCTTGTCAACGGTTTCCGTGACGAAGAGCGTTCCGTCGGAGACCACCGGGCCGCTGTAGCTGGGGCCCAGTGGTTTTTCCCACACCAATTGCAGGTTGTCTTTGAGCTGCGTGGGGAGCGTCAGATTGGTCGCACGGGCATCGCGGGTGGGGCCGCGCCATTGGTTCCAGGACTGTGCGTTCGCAGTCGCGTTGCATGACAGGAGAGCCGTTGCAACAAGGAGTGCCAGGCCAATCGGGCGACGTTTCATTCCAAACTTCCTAATTGAGGGGGCCGGGTGCGTCTTCTGTCGCCAAATCGAACGAGCCGTTCACGCACAACTGCCATAAGTCTAGCGGTCTGGAAACTTCCGGGGCCTGGAGACCTGCCTGGAGCAGATGGGGCGAACGTCGACTACTCGTCAAATGGAGGGGCAACTTCACCCCGAAGGGCAAGCACTTCCTTCGCCGGAGCACGGATTTCAGAGAGTTGGCGACGCAGGTCGCAGTAACGAAGGGCTTCCACGCGAACGTCGACTGGGAGCTTCGCGATCGCCCGATCCGTGTACGGATCGGCACTGCCGTGAACCAGACGATCGACCCAGTCGTCGGATTCGTTGATCGACTGGAACCCGTCTTCGCGGCGGTCGTGATCGGCACGCCAGTCCAGGCGGGCTGCCACGTGTCGATAGAGTTGCGAGAGGGATGGTTTGGCGAGATCTTCGGTCACCGCTTGCTGTGACCGTTCTCGCAAATGCTGCTCGGTCGCGGCAAGTTGCGATGCTAAGCGTTGTGCTTCGGCGTCATCGGCCTTTGCGACAGCGACGACGAAGTGGTCTTCATGGAGGGATGTGTGACGACCGCGACCGCTCTTGTCGGCGATCAGGGACATCCCGTCCCACGGTGAGCGAGAGGATCCCAAGCCGATTGCCAAGACTTGGACGTCGATCAAACCGCCACGCATTCCGGCTGGAATCGAATAGACCAGGTCGAACCTTCGTTCGCCTTCGAGAATGTGCTGAGCGCTCCGTCGCAGCTTGAAGTAGACACCACTGCGTCGCTGGAACGTTCCAGATGTGATGTGCGCCTGCACCGGAGCATGGCGTTGAAAGGTGACGGTCGCGGACTGCTTGTCACCCTGCTCGGCGCCCAGGTGTCCGCTTGCAAGCTGAGCGTAGCTTAAGTCCGCGGACACACCTCCCGACTTCGTCGACTCTTCCAGTTGTTTGTGTTCGATGGGCGCCGCAAAGTCGCTGGTGGTTTCCGTTTTGGGAGTGTAGTCCAACACCTGCCAACGCGTGTCTCGGGGGATGCAGCGTACAATCAAATGGTCGACGCAATCGGCAGCTTGCCCGGGCAGAAAGACCGAGACATCCATTGCAAGCGTGATGCATTCGGTGGTGGGGTCATTGCTCGCGTTCTCGCGGCTGGGTGCCGGGTGCGCGATGGCGATTGACGGCAAGTCGAACCCGATGGAACCGTGCGTTGATGTTGCTGACACAACACCCTGCGTCAGAGCCCCTATCAGAAAACAGCCCACAGCGATGAGCTGTCGTTGGGAGCTACCACAAGCGGTCTTTGATTGCGTGTGCCCGTTGGGTCTCTGAGACCCATCAGAGGTCAACATCCTCGTCCTCCATTGCGAAGTTGGCAGGTGCGGTCTGCAAGAAGAATTCGCCAGTTCTTCTGACGTTCCAGTCGCACACCATCCATGGAGGCGCGAACAGCTTCGATCGCTGTTCGTTGCAGATGGTTTCGCTACCGAGGGTGAGATTCAACACACAAACGCGAAATCATTCGATGGACGCGACTGCCGTTGGCAACCGTGGTCGACTGTGAAACAGGCCGTCCGCCAGTGGGTCGAATGGAATCTGCGTTCCTAAGGCACTTGTCGCATCACGGCCCCGTGAAACGAGGCCGTTAGGAGTGCATCCTAGGAAGCATACTGCCTTCGGCAATGATCTGGCTTTCCAGGGCGGACAGTTGGTCAAGACGTGATCTCACGGCGCCACGATCTGCGAAGTGCTCTGCCATGCGAACGTAGGTCGTGTGATGCCTCGCTTCGCTTTCAAAGAGGCTCTCGTAGAACGCGGCGAGTTCCGGCTCGCGGTCAGACACATGTTGCGACAAGAGCTGAAAACGTTCGCAGCTTCTCGCCTCAATGAGGGAAGCGATGAGAAGGCGATCAACCGCCCGAGCCGGCTCGTTCTGGCTGACCAACCCGTTGAGCTTGCGACCGTATGGACCCGGTTGCAGGCGGCGAAAGGGAATGGAACGCTTTGACAGAACGTCAATGACCATGAAGAAGTGCTCCATCTCCTCAGACACGATCTGGGTCATCTCCTGACACAGTGCCAAATCCTCCGTGTAGGCGTTGATCAGATTCATGGCCGTCGATGCCGCCTTGCGTTCGCAGTGGGCATGATCGATCAGAATCTCATCGAGGTGCGCGTCGACCTGACAAAGCCAACGTTGGGTCGATTCGGACTGCAAGTGCAACATTTCAAGCTTGCCTTGGGATCAAACGGTTTATGTCGGATTGCTAATCGAACTCGTCGAAGAGAAGCCGGCCGGCCAGCCAGATTCGAAAGCGGCGAATGCGGAGCCCACGTGTGAAGTCGATTTCGAACTCCAAACGCCGCGGATTCGAAGCCTTGTCGTCCCTCGATTCCGAGCCGATGCTTGGATCGAGAGTGTCAGCCTGACTTTCCGCGTTATTGGAACGCCACTGCGGGTCAAGCTGGATCGAAGGCGGCAGTTCGAAAACAAGTCGCGGACGTATCGTCAGCCAACTGATTGCGAAGTAGAGCGGTTCGCCATCGAGCGTCACTTGCTGGCGAAACCACCAGCCTGAGTAGATCAATCGGCCTTGAAAAGGGTTCGCCACGTCCCACTCACGAAAAAGAAATCCCTTCCTTCGAAGCTCGGCATGCCGGCTTGTTGAAGGAACGGATTCCTCGGAGGGAGCACTCACGGCAAAAGGGTTCGGACTCGGCAACCGAATTTCGCACTTGTAAAGGTGGGGACGCTTGCAGCACTCTGGAGTGCAAATAGTATCGACTGCGAGGAGAGGTTGTCATCCTCCAAGAACGCCCAGTTCGCCACCGTCTTCTGGGCCAGATGCCGGGAACATCCAATGAGTCACATCATGAAAACAAAACTTCTGCAAACGCTTGGAATCACGCTTTTGGTCGGATTTACCGGGAGTGTCTCGGCTGAGGACCCGAACGAAAGCTCCCTGACCATTTCGCAATGGGTCGCGCCCGTCTCAAGCGGCGAGTTGACCGGGACCGTCGGCAGGCTGGACCAGGCGGATGCCAAGCTCGCGGGTATTGCGATCGCGCTGAGTGATCGCTCGGGGAAGACGTTCACGGCCCGCACGAATGGCCAGGGTGAATTCCGCATTGCTGGTGTGGGACCCGGTGTCTATGCCTTGTCTGCGGCGAGTGCCAACGGCTTCGCTTGCTACGCGATGCATGTGGTCGAACCCGGAGCCGACGGGGCGGACAAGTTGCCCACTTCGGCGTCGATCTCGCTGGCCGATGTCGATTATGCGGTCGTGAGGTCTGCGATCGTTCGCTACGCGCCTCCAGGAAAGACGAATGATTGGCGGGGACTTGAGGACGCCGATCTCCCGGCGCTTGCGGGCGAGGTCTTGAACCCCCTGTTCCACCGAGTGGCACTCGTCGACGGCGATTTCCAAGGCCAACTTTTTGGAGCGGGTGCCTCCGGCGGCCGACTTCCGGAAGCGAAGACGATGAATGTTTTCCTGATTCAAAACGGGGAACTGGTAGCGCGTACGATTTCGAACGACAAGGGATCGTTCTTGTTTGAGGACACGCAACCTGGTTTGTATGGAGTCTTGGCCGTCGGCAGCGGAGGCATGGCCGTTGCCAGCGTGGAGGTGCTCGGTGAAACGGTTGCGTCGCTGAGTCGTGTGGGTTCCGTTGGAAAACGATTCGTAACGGTTGAAGTTGCCGATTGTTGTTCTTGCTGCGAAATGCAGATCGCGCCGTACCCGGAGGTCACCGCTGCTGTCGAACAGGTGGTCGAGGAAGTTCAGGTCGTTGAGAGCGAGGAAATCGTGGCTGCCGAAGGCGTCATGGTGGATGAATTCGGGAACGCCCTTGGTCAGGGCCAAGTTGTTGATCCGCTCGGCAACCCGGTGGACGCCTTTGGGAATCCCATCGGGGGCGCCACGGGGCCAATCGCTGGCGGTGGTGGATTTGCCGGAGGCGGTGGCGTTGGAGGCGGTGGAGGCCTTGGCGGTCTCGGAGCCCTGGCTGGGCTCGGAGGCCTCGCAGCCCTGGCTGGAGATGACAACGGCAACGCGTTCACGCCGCAGCCGGTTAGCCCGTCAGGTGCGGCAGATGAGGACTGATTTCTTGCGTTTTGACCCTTGGTTTGTCTCGCTTGCCCTCGCATTCCCAAGTCCCCCAACGGCGACTTTTTTCCCGGGGGACGGGTGTTGTGTGCTTGGAACTGACCATTATCGCGAGATCCGCAAAAACACTTCCATTTTGCCCAGCTTGAAGCTTGAGGCCTGTGGAGAACCCAAATAGACTCATTGACAGTCCTGCATTGGACTGATCAAGCTCCTTTAACCCCGCTAAGCCAGTTTCGAGAGCGACATGCTAGTATTGCACCCCCTGAGATGGGCTCTTCCCAGTGCGTTTCTTCTAGCTTTGGGCACGTGCGTGTTGCCTGCTGCAGAACCCCTTTCGGTGTCTCAATGGGTGAACCCTGATTCGCCCGGGACCCTGGTTGGAAGGGTGTTTGCACCTTCAGGAGATACTGTGGCAGGGGCTTCGGTCGCGGTCACTGGCCCTGCTGGTGGTACCCAAGTGACGGTGACAGGCTCCGATGGGACGTTTGCATTCCAGAATGTGGGATCTGGAGTTGTTTCGATCGCGAGTTCCTATCCTGGACACTTCGCCACCTATGGGCTTCACGTCGTTCCCGATGAGCTGCGAGGCGCGGACCTGCTGCCCTCGATGGCAGATATTTCACTGGCTCAGGTTGACGCGAGTGTTGTGTCCTCGGCGATCGGCCGCTACAGCTCGGGTCAGCCAGCAGGATCGGCGGGGATTCAAGATGCGGATTTGGTATCGCTTGCTTCGAGCGTCGTGAGTGACGGTTATCAGGTGGTCTCACAGGTCAACGACGGCATCGTGGGCAACCTTTACGGGACTGGGGCACGAGGGAGTCAGATGCCGTCCGGTGGCGTCTGCAACGTCTTTCTGACCCGAGACGGCGCCATCGTCGATCGTACCCTGAGCGCGGCGGATGGCTCCTTTCAATTTCCAAGCTGCTGCTTGGGCCACCATGGGATCATCGCTGTCGGTAACGGCGGGATCGGCGTTGTGGGCGTCTTGGTCAGCAAGGCGGGCGAGAATCCATTCTTAAGCCAGGCCAATGACGAGGGTCACACTTTCGTGGGTTTGGTCAGGGCGGAGGGCTCAGCCAGCGTTCAGCTCGCACCGTCTCCAGATGTCGTGTCGGCAGCCTCGAGCAAGGAACCAGAGTCGGAGGACGAAGAAGTTGTGCTGGGTCCTGAGGTGATGCTTGACGCGTATGGGAATCCGATTCCTGTTGACGAGTTCGGCAATCCACTTGGTGGTGGGTCCGGCGGAGGGAGTGGGGCCGGCTCCAGTGGCGGTGGCAGCTACGGAGGTGGTGGATCAGGCGGTGGTAGCGGTGGCGGCGCGGGTGGACTCGGCGCCTTGGCTGGTCTCGGGGCACTCGCCGCGCTTTCCGACAATAACGATGGCAACGTATTCACACCGCAACCGGTGAGCCCCAGCGGTGCAGCAGACGAATAAGATCGTCGACAAGATCACTTGAGACCTCATCGGGTCGCCTCCCAATTCAGGGCGGCGGCCCGTTTTTTTTGGCTTTTGATTCGCCAGTTGGCGACTTGATTTCGGGAACGCTCGCGGAAGTTCATCATGCCGGCTTGGTGCGACGCTTTGCATGCTGTCATAATGCTTGCGGATCAACCAACGAACGTCTTTTGAGAGGCACCTATGAGCGTAGCGGGTTCGGAGCTGGATGCCGGCGTGGCAAGCAAGGCGAGCGAGGCGCGAGACGAATTGAACGAACACACTCTTCGTACCGTGCATTGGCACTTCAGCGAGGAGACGGGCAGCCCATTCTGGCTCGAGAAGAAGGCGGGATTCGGCTTTGATCCGCTGAAGGATGTGAAATCGTTTGACGATCTCAAAAAGTTTCCAAACTTTGAGGACGAGTGGCTTCGCGGTGGGCCGATCGATCGCTGGGTGCCCAAAGGCCATGCCGGGAAGCCCGTGTTCGTATTTGAGACCGGTGGCACCACCGGGATTCCTAAGAGCCGCATGGTCATTGAGGACCATTGGAAAGACTACGAGTTGTTCAGCGACACGCTGCCCGATGAACATTTTCCGCGAGGAAGCAATTGGTTGATGCTCGGCCCAAGCGGGCCGCGCCGTCTGCGTTTGGCGGTTGAGCACCTGGCGCAACATCGGGGCGGCATTTGCTTCTGCATCGACCTTGATCCTCGTTGGGTGGTGAAGCTGATCAAAAAAGGGTGGATGGAACACCTGGAGGAGTACAAGAAGCATTGCATCGACCAGGCGGTCACGATTTTGACGGCTGGCCACGACGTCAAGTGTATGTTTGGCACCCCCAAGCTCATCGAATCGCTGGGTGAGGCGTTGGAAGAACGCGGCACCAGCATCGCGGAGGTCGGCATCAAAGGGATCTTCTCTGGCGGGACGGAATTCACGCCGCAGTGGACACGATTCTGCGTCGAGGAGCTCTTGGGAGGACCGGTGGAAGAATCGGGTGTCTACATGACGCCCACCTACGGCAACACGTTGATGGGCTTGGCATGTAGCAAACCCATTTCTGCCGCTGATGGCTATAAGATCAGCTACTACGCGCCACAACCTCGCGCCGTGACCGAGGTCGTCCAATTTGATGACTATGACCAGGTTGTTGGGTACGGTGAAACTGGCCGCGTTAAGCTCTACACATTGACGGACGAGTTCTTTGTACCCGGGTTCATGGAACGGGATGAGGGTGAGCGTGAGGCTCCCTACGAGACCTATCCTTGGGATGGGGTGAGTGGCGTGCGACCCTTCCATGAACTCGCGAGCGCGACCACGGTTGGGGTGTACTAGTGCTCGGTCCCAATTTGATCTGGGGTTTGGGGCTGTAGCGAAAGTCGTCAAGACTTTCGGCGAATCGAGCTTGGCCGAAACTCGTGGCGAGTTTCGCTACTCGATCACCAAACGTTCTTGGAAGACAAACAAAACCTGTCATCGATTCTTTTGAGCCTTCTTACTGAAACCGATTTATGATCACCCTCAGTCCGCTTCGTTGGGGTAAGCCATACGAGTCCCTCGAATTCAACGACGTTGTCCACTTCGACACCGGAGAACCAATCGCGCGAGTCGGCACGGTGGGTGGGGGTATTGTCGGACGTGACATGCGTTCCGCAGACAAGGCACGCGAGGCTTTGTTGCAGTTGACGACCGAGGAGCTCATCGCGATGAGCAAGAAGGCTGCCGAACTCTTTGCCAATGAAACCTTGAGTGTCGGTGACTCGCCCCAGTCGGTCGATGACTTTGTTCATCAGCAGTCGGCCAGCACGGGTTTGCCCGAGCACATGTGTCGCTCGAATATGGCGAAGAACAGCTTTGTACTTAGCAACATCGATCAGATCTTGGATTGCCTGACGCGAGGGTTGGATCTGTCCATTCTGTCGAAGGGTTTTGGTGAAGAGGGTCGCGGCGTCACCGTTAGCTTTCAGGCGCAGACCCCGATTCTTGGCGCCGTGCTCCCCAACAATTCGCCAGGCGTCCATACGCTGTGGCTTCCTGCCATCCCGCTGCAGGTCGGATTGGCGCTGAAGCCCGGTTCGCAGGAGCCTTGGACTCCTTACCGCATGGTTTCAGCCTTTATCGAGGCGGGTGTTCCAGCGGCTGCCTTCGGGCTATACCCTGGCGGCCACGATGCGGGTGGTGCCATCATGACCAAAGCTCCTCGCAGTATGATTTTCGGATCCGCTCAAACGGTCGCCCAGCACGAAGGCAATCCCAGGGTCCAAGCCCACGGTCCAGGCTTCTCGAAGATTCTGATTGGGGACGATGTCGTCGATGATTGGGAATTGTTCCTGGATGCGATGGTCGAGAGCGTCCTCAGTAACTCGGGACGGAGTTGCATCAACTGCTCCGGGATTTGGGCGAGCCGGCACACGCGAGAGATCGCTCAGGCGATTGCCGAGCGGATCGGCCCTGTTGACGTCACCGCTCCGTCCGATCCCGAGGCCCAGCTGGCGGCATTCACCGTTCCCGCAATGGCGACCGGAACCCATGCCATGGTCCAGCAAGACTTGGCCGAACACGGCGTCACCGACATGACGGAATCGTTTGGCGAGAAGCTCATCGAGCGAGAACACTGTGCGTACTTGCGACCGATGGTCGTTCACGCGGATTCACCGGACCGAGCCGTGGCAAGCAAGGAGTACATGTTCCCGTTTGTCAGTGTCGTTGAGTGTCCCGAAAATCAACTCCTGAGGCGGATTGGCCCGACCCTGGTTGGAACGGTCATCACCGAGGATGAGGCCCTTATCGAGCAGGCGAGTCGCTGTGTTGACATTGATCGCCTGAACATTGGTCCAATGCCAACGAACCGATTGAATTGGTTGCAGCCGCACGAGGGCAACATCATCGAATTCTTGTTCCGGAATCGTGCCTACCAGATGCAGCCCATTCACGCTGCGGCTGCGACGTAATGCTAAAGGGATGGCCAGATGAGCACGCTGGCCAGATTGTGCTGTTGATCAGTCCATAGGGGCGCGTTCGCCAGCTCGTGCTTGGATGCGGTGCGCCAGGCTCTTCGTGAATCACATTCCAACCACTCCCGGTTTCCCGTCGCGATAACCCATCGTGCCGGCCGCGTCTGCGTCTTTGTGGCACCACGACTCTTGACTTCCCGCGAGGCGAAGCCGATTTCACTGGCGAGTCGCTGCGTGAGTGGAACCAGGTCCAAATGGTTGTTGGACACGTGAATCGCAAGGATGCCATCCTGTTTCAAACGCGACCGATACAGCTGCATCGCTTCGAGCGTGAGGAGATGTGCCGGGATCGCATCGCTGCTGAAGGCATCCAGAACCAACAAGTCGAATCGCTGATCTTCTTGCGTTTGCAGCAAGAGCCTTCCGTCACCCAAGTGCGAATGCACCTCGCCTTTGGCGTTCTTTAAGAAGGAGAAATGTTGGTTCGCAATTTCAATGACGTCGGGATTGATCTCAAAGAAATCCATTCGGTCGGATTCACGCTGGTAGGTGGCGAGCACACCGCAACCCAGTCCGACAACCCCAATCTCCAGGCGTTCGTGCTCGCTCATGAGTGCCGCTAAGGTCTGGCCGACTCCGCTCTGGACCCCGTAGTAGCTGGTCGCCACATTGGCATGAGGCTGGTTCATTTGAATCCCGTGGACCGTGCTGCCATGGACGAGTCGCACGACGCCCGGTTGCGATTCAACGCGAAGCACTCCAAAGAAGTTGCGGCGGTTTTCAATCGAGTCATCACGGCTCATCAACGCAACGAACCCAATTGTGAGTAGCAGCAATCCAGGGATCGTTGCCAGGTTCCAGTTCAAGCGTGACCAGTTGCAGCCGATCTGTTTCCAATGGTCGGTCATCAGAAAGGCCGTCGCGGCCATGCCCATCGACACTGCAATGGCGATCGGAAACTCGCGATAGTCATTCAGCAGCCATGGGCACAGCATGGCAACGGTGATCCCGCCGATCGCGCCCCCAGCGGATATCAAGGTGTAATAGAGGGTAAGGTGTTTGGGATTGGGTTTCAGTCGTGCGGTTTCACCATGGCACAACAAGCAAACACCAAAGAGAAGCATCATGGAACCGACAACTTCCGTCGGCATGCGGAGACCCGCCGAGAGATGCGAATCGATGCTCATCAGGATGAATCCTAGGATCGACAACACGGCGATGGGTTTGGGCCGATACCAACCGGGTGAGTCGAAACTGATGATGAATGTGAGCAGATACAGGCTGAGCGGTAGCACCCATAGGAAGGGAATCACCGCGACGTCCTGACAGACATGGCTGGTGATCACGAGCAGCAAGATCGAAGCGAGATTTGGAAACCCAATCCACGCAAGAATGTGCCATCGATGGGATGCCTTGCTCTCGATTGGGCTGCCGGTTTGACCTGAATCGCTGTGATCGACCTCGGTCACGGCCACCAACTCGTTGGTCCGGGTGATGAGGCGAACGGCTAGCCAACTCATCACGATGACGAAGGTCGCGAATAGCCAAGCCCACACGTTGGACTGAAAATGGATACTGAGGAACGGCTCAACCAGGAACGGGTACGACAGCAGCGCCGCCAATGATCCGATATTGGACAAGGCGTACAGCCGATAAACGGCCGCGTCACTGCGTCGATATGAGAGCCAGGCTTGAACCAGCGGTCCGGTGCTCGCGAGGGTAAAGTACGGCACGGCCACATGGGCTGACAGAAGCATCAAGAGCGACCCCATGGGGTCGGCTGTTGGATCGGGTTTCCAGTCAGCTGAAGGTGCAATGGGCAACATCGCGACGGCAAGCAGCATCAGCAACAAATGGGTCACGGCCTGCCAACGAGGACTCAGCCAGCTTCGCAGCGCGTGGGCATAGAGGTACCCAGCAAAAAGAAGCACCTGAAAGAACAGCATGCACGTGGTCCACACCGCCGGTGTGCCACCGTACCAAGGGAGCACGGTCTTGCTGATCACCGGCTGCACCTGAAACACAAGGAAAGCGCCCATCAGGACGGCCATGGCGGGGGCCCAGGTTTTTGGGGGCTTTGGAGTCGGAGGAATCGTCACGATCGATCCAAAGAGTACGTGTTTTCCAGTGTGAATGCAGATCGCACGTGAAACCGTAGGTCGCGTTCGGATCCAGTGGGTTGCGAATCTCTCTGGTTCCATCGAGCTTGATTCGCTATTGGAAGGGCTCGTGGTGGCGGCGTCAGTTTCACGGCCGCCTGGCATGCCCTTCAGGCCGTCAAAGCGTGGATTCTCGCTGGGATGGCTTCTCGACCCCACTCGCTTCACGGACCCATGAGCAAAAATCAAACTGGAATTGGATGGACGCGGGCTCTCTTGACCGCAGGGATGGTGTGTTGCTCCGTGGCGACGACGGCCGTGGCGGAGGGTGGCAGCAGTCCGGAAACGTCGGCCACGTCAGAGAGTTACCAATTACGTCACCATCTGATGCCAGGTCAGGTGTTGCGTTACGAAGTGACGCATGTGGCGAAAACCAAGACCAAGATGGACAAGGCGGAAGAAACCTCGAGCATGCATACGATCAGTGTGCGTGCCTGGGAGGTTGGCGATTCCAGCGAATCCAAAATGACATTCCAGCATCAGATCGAATCGGTGGAAATGACGCAGCAGAACGGAGACCAGGAGGAAGTCCGATGGGACAGTTCGTCCGACGAGGTTCCGCCCGCCATGTTCCAAGCGGTGGCTGACCAAATGGGCTCGCCCCTCGCAACGGTGACGATCAATGAACGAGGCCAAGAGGTTCATCGCGAAAGCCATGGCGGCACGAAAGCGAATCTGGGCATGGGTGAGCTGGTCCTCGCCTTTCCGAAGGAACCGGTCAAGATCGGGGGTTCGTGGGCGGTGCCGACTGAGATCAAGGCGCGCAAAGAAGATGGATCCATCAAGCCCATCAAGATTCGTCAACTCTACACGCTTGAGAAGGTCAAAGTCGGGGTGGCAACCATCCGCATCAAGAGCGAGGCCTTGACCCCGATTGACGAAGAGAGCGTTCGGGCACAGGTCGTCCAACAGCTCAACAATGGCACGTTGCGATTCGACCTCGACAACGGATACTTGTTAAGCAAGGAACTGAATTGGGATGAGACGGTCGTCGGATTCCGAGGCGCTGGTAGCATGATGGAGTATCGTGCGCGACTCAATGAAAAACTGATTGGTGGCTCAAGCGTGCAGGCGGCGAAGGCCGGTCGATCGGTCTTGTCTCGCTAGGCGACGAAGTCCATGCCCGAACTCCCCGAAGTCGAAACGATGTGTCGGGGCGTTCGAAGTCTTGTCGGGCGAACGGTTCAGACAGTGAGTCGCCCAGCATGTGATTGCCGTCCCTGCTTGTTCGCGCCGGAACCCGCCGAGATGAATCGGCGATTGCGCGGCCGACGGGTTTCAGAAATCATGCGGCGTGGGAAACGGGTCATCCTGCGTTTTGAGGGTGATGAATACCTGGTCGTGGAACCTCGGATGACGGGCCTGGTTTTACTGGCAGACCCTCCTGACCCGGATCACCTCCGGTTGCG
>JBCCYK010000138.1:0-17182 GCA_039189905.1 Planctomycetota bacterium | reverse complement strand
CGATCATGGGCCGCCGATTTCTCTAACCTGTTCTTGATCCGTCGTTTGCGTCTACGAATGAGATCTGCTTTAGTCGTCTTCACTCGAAATCTCCATCGTGGTTAACGAGCGGCTTGTTGGGCCTGGTTCAAGAGACCAACAAATCGCGGGGTATTTCGAGTTTGTTATGCGCAAACGCCGTGCCAATCCATCAACGAAAGCTTGGTTGAGGACTAGGGCACATCCACGGCGATCCAGAACGGCCGCTTCCTGTCCGCCCTCTGACGAACATCCTCGAGCATGGTCTCGACATCACCATCAAACAGGATGTCGATGCGTCGGCTTCGGTTTCGCACGATGATGCGTTCGTTGAAGTCCAAGGGCAAATCGGGGCTTAACCAGACTCTTGCATCCGCACTTGGCCATTGCACCAGACGCACCTCGTTGTTTCGCGAGATGCTGGCTTGGACGGGCGCCGCTTGCAGACGCGCATTCTGCGTCCACAGAATCGGATCGACCGAAATGCCTGGCAACATTTCCTTCCACTCCAACCACCAGAAGAAATGATCGGAGTCACGCATGGTCACCGCATCGATCTCATCGGGCGGTTTGGCTCGCCGGTGCGCAGGCGCCATGCACCACTCGAAGATTCGGTCGATTTCATCGTAAAAGGAATCCCTCGCTCGACCGCGATACAAAACCACCATCGCATCGTTCTGGTACGTCATGTAGTCATCATAAATGCCGCCGAATTGCTTCAGCGGCTGGTTGTTCTTGTCGCCCCCGACGACGTAAATCGGGATCGAACGTGAGTTCGCGTTGTAGTGCCGTATGGTCTTGTCGGGGTTGGCATTGACGGCAATCACGCCTGCCCAGAGATCCGGGTGCGAAATCGCAATGTCCCACGCCGCCGTCCCTCCCGCGCCGTGCCCGCCGATAAAGACTCGATCCGCATCGATGGACCAGCGACGCATCGCGCTCCGCAAACACCGAAACACGACCTCGTGTTCCCGCGGCGTGTACAGGTATTTTTTTTGGTGCTGCAATGTCCAAACGGGCGTGATCACGATGAATCCATGTCGCATGGCATGCCCCAGTCGCATCGTTTTGGCTGCAGCCTGCTGTTTCAGATCCGCCGCGGCGCCCTCCGGGGCCTCAGCTTCCTGTGGCTCCGCTGACTCAAGGTCAGGTTGATCCTCGAATGGGCTCAAGTAGTTTTCTTTGGGAGTCCCACACCACCAGTTCAATTGCGTTTGCGGAAGAACGCCCACGTCGTGCAGTGCCACGACACAAGGGTAAGGCCGAAGAGGGTCATACTCAGGGGGTAACTGAATCACGTATCCGCAATCTCCTGCCGGCGCGCCTGGAGTCGGCGTCAACTGTGGGCCAACAGAATACATTCCAGCGACACTTGGATCTGCAAGAGCGTCCTTGGCGGCCATCGGATCGTCGGGAACCGGAGCGGCCAAAGGTGGTCGCATCAAAGGCAACATGGCTGCAACGCGTTCCGCCGATGCCGATTCCTCCGCGCGGATTGCGTCCAGTAAGTTGGCGCGACGCGCGCTCGCTGGCTCGATAAGGTACGCACGCACCAGGCGACGCAGCTCGATCAAGGATAGCGCGATCTTGAGGTTCGTTTCGCCGGAACCGCTTCCAAGGATCCATCCGGCAACCGCAAGCGCCACCCGATTCTCGGCGGGTATCTCATCGCTCTTGCCCAACCGAATGAAATCGCTGAGACGAGATAGGGTCGCGGGCGTCAACTCGCTCCGGATCTCGGCTGCAAATTCAAGCAGGGGCTGACGGTTTGCAGCGTCCATTTGATCGATCAACGACACCAACTGGCTGATGATGGCATCGTACTGCTGGTCAAACGCGCGGATGCTCTGCAATGCATCCTCCACTTCGATCCGTGTTCTCTGGCCGACCTGATCCACGGGGAAACGAGACAGGAATTCCCGCGCGAGCGCGAGTTGCCCGGCATCCTTCCGGGCCTTCACTTCGGTCAACAACTCCCCTGCCTGCAGCTGGACCAATTGCACCAGTTGTTTTTCAAACTGCTTCTCTTCGGGAAAGTCTCGCAGGATCGAACGCAAGGAATAGATTGCATCGCCATATCGTTTGGTATTCATGAAGAACCGCAACGCTTCAAGACGCGCGTCAACATCGCTTTGGTCAATGCGTCTTCGAAACAAGCCATGAAGCGTTTCAGATGACAACGATTCCGTCGCGATTCGCATGTCTAACTGAATCGAACGCTTGCCACGTCGGGCCCCCTTGAGCGATTCAACCTTGGTGTACAGGGACGTCAATTCCGTGATGCCTTGGTAGATACGCATCGAGTTGCCATCCTGACCCAAGACGGTCAACACGCGTCGCCCGTAAGGATCGAAAGGCGTCAAAGACAGGACCGTGCCCATCGAACCAAGCTGATCACCTCCCTCCACGATCGGTTGCTTGAATCGAAGCGAACCATCTAGATCAGGCACGGCCGTCGGTTCCGCCGCCACCATCCCACGACGATGGACATACGTCCGCCGAAGCCCGTCATCGACCATCCAGATTGGCTTATTCTGAATGTCGCCACTCGGTTGATTCAGCGACATCGAAACCAGTGGGATGTGAGAACCACGCAACACCATCCCATTGCGAAGTTGGATTAACTGCTCCGCATCAACGCCCGTTGCCTGAACGATCAGAATTGCGATGAGCGTGATCGGTCCTGCCACACGAGGACCAAGGCCGACTGAGATTTGCAAAGGGACCACACGACACATGGATGAAAGGGCTCGGTGTTACGGAGGAGGCCGAACGATCTTCTGTCCTTCATCATCCCACGTGGGAGCCCACACCGCCACGTGAAAACAAGGTGGTTTTCAACTCGCTGCCCGTCGATGTTCTCATGAGTTCCCGACCGACCGCGGGCGATGACAATCCCGGATCCGTTTTGATCTGATTCATCTCCGACTCTGGAAGCTGCTTATCACCTCCATCGCCGGCCAATAACTGCGCCGCGCGCTGCAACGTGCGTCCCAGAGGTGAGACGCCCTCGGAGAGCACGGTGAGGGTTGGCAATGTCGAATCGACCAACCATGTCGGGCCATTCGAGGCCACCGCATAGACTTCACTCGGCACCGCAGGAACGGCAGCGTCAACGCCCGCGAAATCCTGGGGCGGCCTCGGTTTCACTTCGCTAAACATGTTGCCCGTGCTGGGCGAAGCCAACTCTGTCGGATTGTGCCGTCCAGAAAACACGATCCAGCAGAGGAAAGTTGCTGCGATTGCCGACAGCGACATTGCTCGGGATCGTGGACTAATGGCACTTGCCTTCTCAGGCGGCAGAACCGAAGCTTCTAGCTCCGGCGGTTCAATCCGATCACTCATGACACGTGAGAGCGCAAGCCAAGATTCTGCCTCTCGACGGCACAACTCACACTGATCAAGGTGCGCGTGTTGGAATTCTTGGTCGCTGCGGGCGTCTTCCCGATTCGTCTGCGCGATCTGCTGGTCAATCCAATGATTGAAATCGCGTTGAAACCTTTCGCAGTCACTCACGCGAGAACCTCTTGGCGAAGTCGCGACATGAGGATCAAACGTGTCCTGTGTACCCAGGTCTTGACAGTTCCACTTGGACAGCCCAAGTGCTCAGCAACCTGCTGGTAGTTCCAGCCTCGCAAATGAATTTTTTCGAATGCCTCGCGATGCGGAAGGGGAACTTCCTCCAATGTCTGGTCGAGGACAGACCAAATCATCGCCTCATCCACCTCGCCGGTGTCAGCGACCCGATCGTCGGGACCGCACTGCGACTCGGATTCGCCAGTTGCGGCTAGGCCAATCGAACGAGTTAGACGACGCCTCAACAAAAAGCTTCGGCAACGATTGATCGCAATCGCGATCAGCCATGGCTCCAATGGACGTGATGAATCCCACCGCTCAATGGAAGACGCAAACCTTCGAAAGGTCTCCTGGGTGACGTCCTCCGCGTCGTGATGATGCCCCAGCCAGCGAAGGCAGACTTGAAACACCTGGTCGCGATGACGACGAAACAATTCGGCGAATGCCGTGGAATCCTCACCCCGAAAAGCCTCTACCAGGGCTGCGTTGGTCAACGACTTCAAGCCCACTCCCGCCACCTCGCGGGGCTTAACCGAGAGCGCCAGTCTATCGACCACTGAAGAACTTTTTGAGCGCATCATCAGCGGCATCACGAGAGTTTTCTTTCATGCCCTTTTTGACACTATCAGGCAGTTTGCCGGGCTTTCGCGTCCGCTCCGGTATGACTTTGTCCGCTGTCGTGTCGTCCGACTTGGCATCGGTGCGTGTGTCTTTGGTATCCTCATTGGACGCGTTGACGGACAGGTCATCACTTTCGCCTTCTGGGGGTGGCCCCTCGAGCGTGAATTGACGCGTCTCCGGATCATTCTGCTTCCGAACACGATCGATCTGATCTGCTTCATCCAACCAGGATGTCACGTCGACTTCCTCAAAGCGACTGTCAGACGAACCCGCGTTGGCAGATCGAGCCGCAGCATCGGCGACACTTTGAACCGGCGGTTTCTTGGCAGCTTGCAAGCCATGCTCGATTTCGACCAAGAAAGCGAGCTTACCGACCCGCAGTACGTCGGCGTCCTTGAGCACCTTCGCCTTGTCCGGCGGGAGGCGTTTGTCGTTGACAAAAGTCCCGTTCCGACTGTTAAGGTCTTGCAGCAACAAACGACCTTCCTTCATCACAAGCACGCAATGCTTGCGACTAACCGACTCGCTTTTCGGACGAAGCTGGCACGAGTCACTGCGGCCAATCAGAAACTTTTCGCTGGTCACCTCAATCTGACGACCAGCGTGCGTTCCTGAATTTACTCGCAGTTTTACTCTCATATCAAAGCCTCTGGTTACGTTCCCTCGTGACGTGGGACACCGCGACCCGTGTCGAGTGTAGTCAGCTATCAGGTAATAATCTGCGAATCGTGAATTCTGTCAAGATAGTTAGCGGCGGTTGTTGAGGCCATAACCAATCTTAAGGCGCAACAAGGACACTTAATCACCCCCCGCATGGGCCGCTCAAATCGCTTTCCCAGAGAACGCGTGTTGCCAGACGGGTTCGATTCACGGTCCCGAGCGTTCGCCCAGGACACCTTAGACCCCGGCAAACCGTCAGTTTCACCAAAAGGACGCGCGTCATTTGGCCGTTTCCGAAAATCGCGTTTCCCGCACCACCGTGACCTTGATTTCGCCGGGATACGTCAGTTCACGCTCGAAACTGCCAGCGATCTCTCGGCAGATTTTTGCGGCGCGTTCGTCACTGACACTCCCGCTTCCGACCATGACACGCACCTCACGTCCGGCAGAGATCGCGAACGCTTGCTGAACACCGTCAAAGCGCATGGCAATCCCTTCCAGCTCTTCCATCCGTTTGACGTAACGTTCCAAGGACTCCCGTCGTGCACCTGGTCGAGAAGCCGAGCACGCGTCCGCCGTTGCGACCAGCATGGTGTAAGGATACTTCGACACGATCTCGTCGTGGTGCCCCTTCGCGGCGTGGACGACTTCCTCGCACTCATTGTATCGCTTCAAGAGATCCGCTCCGATCTTCGGATGCCCGCCTTCCAGTTCGTGGTCGGCCGCTTTCCCAATGTCGTGGAACAGCCCACAGCGGCGAGCCAAGTCCCCATCCAAGCCGACCATCTCTGCCAACATCCCGGCGATGAATGCAACCTCAATGCTATGGCGGAGTACGTTTTGACTGTATGAGGTTCGAAAGTGCAGTCTCCCCAGGAAGGTGACAACACGCTCGTGCACCCCAGGCAGGTTCACTTCATCAATCGCCTCATGGCCTTTTCTCGCGATAAAGTCGTCAATCTGAGTGGAAGTTGCCTCAACGGTTTCTTCGATCTTCGCAGGATGAATTCGACCATCCGCGATCAATTGCTCGAGCGACTGGCGTGCAACCTCTCGTCGGACGGGGTCAAACGCACTGACCACCACCACACCCGGGGTGTCATCGATGATCAGATCCACCCCGGTCGATTTTTCAAACGCACGGATGTTGCGGCCCTCACGACCGATGATCCGTCCTTTGACGTCGTCGGTGGGAACACCGACGGTGCTGGTTGTTGTATCCGCCGTTTGCGCTGCCGCGCATCGTTGCATCGCCGTCATCAGCATCTCGCGCGCTTGCGCATCCACTTTTCTTGAGAGCTCACGACGATGCCGAATCAAGGTGGAACCAAGCTCATGCTCAAGTTCGTGTTGTAGGGATTGTTTCAGTGCCTCTGACGCTTCCAGCCGGGTCATGCCGCTGGCCAATTCCAAAGCTTCCGCCCGTTTCTGTTGCAGGCGATCGAGATCGGCACGCTGTTCGGTTAACTGTCGCATCTGAGCTGCCAGTCGCGTCTGGCTGGACTCCAGCAACCGTTGCGACTTGGTCAGCTGCTCTTGGCCGTGATTCAGCTGCTCTTCGCGCTGATCCAGTTTCCGATCCCGGGAAACCTCTTTCTCGCGCAAAGCCGCAACGTCACGGTCCGCCTCGGCTCTCGTCGCCACCGCTTCTTCTCGCGCGGCAACGATGATCCGATTGCTTTCGACCTCAGCTTCGCGGCGTGCCGCCGCCAAAACCGATGCCGCTTGCTCCTCCAATCGAAGCCGACGTCGTTTGGCCACCAATTGAAAGGCTGCTAGAACGGCCGCTCCGCCCAGCGAGAATACGACCAAGCTGTAAAGGATGGTCTGTGCTAATTCGGGAGTCATGATCTACGTCATTTCGCATCGACCGATTCCGAAATCCCTGTTCGCAGTGGCTGTAGCCAGGCTTGCTGGTTTGTCCTCGCCACGGGCCGCGTGATGACGCGATCGAATTCCGATAACAATCGAAATGAAAATCGACGGATCGCCACGCAAAACGAAACAGCACCGAACGAAGCCGGATCCGTAGAAGCAACCGGATGAGAACCGGGCACTCGAAACAGGCTAGCGACAACAGGAACACAAAGAACATGGGATAACGGCATAGAAACGAGATCGAGCCTGGTTTGGACCACGCTGCGACGACGTTCGAGCCAGATGCGTAGGGGAAGTTTTTGTTTGAATCGGTCAAACGGTCCTAGCAAACGCCACTCTTGTCGACCGAGACATCAAGCTTACCCTACCCAATGAACCCACGGAACGGACCGCCAGAACAAAACAGGGCCAGAACAAAGCAGGGATCGTGCGCAATCCGCAAACGCCATTCACCAGCCACACCAGTACACCGGACGCCGTCTGTGACATTCGATGATCTCTATCGCGCGTTCCTGCAAACATGGCAGAGAAGTGCACCTGGGATTGGCACGGGGTCTTTGCCTCCAATGGAAGTCCCGATCTTGGTCGCTTGCAGCGCCGGCGGAGACAGCGTGGCGTTGCTTCGCTTGATGCATCGTTGGTGGCAAGATTCTGCAACCGCGGCCGATTTGGGAGTCGCCCATTTCAACCATGGGCTCCGTGAGCACGACTCGGATGAGGACGAACGCTTCGTCCGCGAGCTGTGCCGTCGCCTGCAGCTTCCTTGCCACGTGGAATCCCCGGGTGTGTCATGTGATCCCGTTGCAATACAGCCAGGTGAATCACACCTGCGCGATCTGCGAAGAAGTTTTTTTCTTCGCACGGCCAACAGCTTCGGCTATCGGTACGTCCTTACCGCTCACACCCAAGACGATCAAATCGAAACCGTCCTATTTCGACTCTTTCGCGGCTCTGGGCCCACAGGGCTTGCCGGAATCCCCGCTCATTCTTGTCTGGGCACGGACGTGGTTCTGAAACGTCCCCTGTTGGCGATCACACGTCAACAATTGCGTGATTGTTTACGGGAAATTGGTCAAACGTGGCGCGAAGACGATTCGAACGAGCAAACGAACTACGCTCGCAACCATTTGCGTCACGAAGTGTGGCCACGCATCGAAGAACGTTTCCCGCAAGCTGGAAACGCGATTGCCCGCTTCGCCTCTTTGGCCGAAGAACAAACGAGTGTCCTTCGTGGCCTTGGATTGCAGTGGCTGAATCAAAAAGCGAGGTTCGATCAACATACGGTGTGGTTTGATCGTGATCAAAACGATTCGACCGCCATCTCGGTGCTCGTGCTTGCCTGCCAAATCGCATTCGATCGCATGCAATGGTCGCGAGGCAAGATGTCCCACACACACTGGCAGCAGTTGGCAAAGGCGATTCAAGGAGAACCCGAGGTTGGTTCGTTTCAACTACCCGGCCGTCTCCATGTGGCGGCCAACCAATCCGGCGTCGTCATTTCCAACGTGACGACCGGGCCCTGAACGCGAAAGTCGATCGCTAGGAAAACCGTTGCACGGAATACGCGCTTGCATCGATATGAGTTTCGACACCCATGATCATCTCAGAAATCAGCCTCCCCGTCGCCGGCGCTAGGCTTAAACCCAGCATGTTATGACCCGCGGCCACATACGCGTTGCTGTGCTTTGCGATCGGTCCAATGATGGGCAAGCTGTCCCAAGTCATTGGACGCCAACCGTACCAACGTTCGAGCTCTTCGCTGGCGTAAGGCTCTTTCAAATAAGGCTCTGCGGAATGCTTTAGCTGGGAGATCCTTTTTTCCGGAATCGATGAATCGAAACCCGCGAATTCCATCATGGAACCCAGGCGATAGCCGTCTGCAAACGGCGACACGCCAACTTTGTGCTCCGGAAACAACATCGGATATTCGGGACAGACCTTCGGCCGACGCATCGTGACGGAATAGCCTTTCCCAGGTAAGACCGGAAGCTTGCATCCCAAATCACCTTGCAAGGTCGAACTGTGCGACCCCAAACAGAACACCACTTGATCCGCCGAATGTAGACCGTCTGGCGTTTGTATTCCAACAACATTCACGCCATCACGCTGCACCGACATCGCCGGGCAGCGTTCGCGAAACTCTACCCCACGACGCTTCAAGCAATCGACCCACTGAGCGCAAAGCTGATCGGGCCGAACCGACGCGTCACCTGGATAGTAGAAAGCGCCCTTCAATCCGGGTTTCAACGCCGCATCAAAATCGGGTAACTCCGCGCCCGCGATGGCCTCAGCCTGGACACCAAAGTGTTCCGTCAAGAATCGATCGGTATGCTCAAAGGCCTTCCATCCCGCGGAACTTTGGAGCACGAAGAGCAATCCCGTTGCCCGATATTGGCAGTCGAGATGATGGGTTGAAATGATGTCGTCGTATTCAGTGCGTGACGAGTCCAAGATCGCTTTCAAGTGTTGTCCGGCAAACAACATCTGACGCCGATTGCAACGCCGGGCGAACTGCAGGAACCATCCGAGGTGACGCAGCGCCGTTCCCGGCTGCACCCGGAAAGGCGCATTTGGTCTCAGCAGGGACTTGAACGCGACGTGGAACGATTCCGGTTCCGTGAGTGGCAGCACGTGGCTCGGCGAAATGTAACCACAGTTCGCATGCGAACACTCGGAGGCTAGCCCCTTCGCATCGATCACCGTCACTCGAAAGCCGGCCCGATTCAGGTAGTGGGCGCAGGCGATGCCGACCACACCGCCACCCACCACCAAAGCCGAAGATCCAGGTTCTGCACGGGCATTGGCTCGCGCTGTCACGTCGTCGCCTCGCAGGGGGAAGCATCGACGTCAGAATCACAGGCGCCCGGCCAACTGTCCCACCACGTTCGAAAAAGTTGCCACTGTTCTGTCAAATGAGCCGCCTGACTTGGGCTAAGCGCGTCCGTTGCATTGAAATGGTGTTGGTACTCGGGGTTGCCTTCCAACACCATCAACTGCTTGTAATAGAGCACCAGGTCGGGGCCCTCGTCAAAAGTGGACAGGACGCCCAGAGCATCGCTCAACTCAGACGCCAAACGACGCGCGATCACGTCGCCTGCCGCCGCTTGACGACACAACTGCACCAGTCGCAGGACCTCTTGCGGCAACGCATTGCCAACACCCGTGATCGCGCCCACCGCACCACAATGAACAAATCCATGGAAGACCTGTGTGTCCACGCCGACCATCAGCGAAAGGTCCGACGTGCCCGCAGTGATGTTTTCGGCGGCATAGCTTAGCGAATCATCGCCGCCAAACTCCTTGAAGCCGACCAAGTTGGGGTGATCTTGGCGCAGACGGAAGAAAAGATCCGCTTTGGTTTCGAAGCCATAGTACGGGCTGTTGTAAATCACAGCCGGCAATCCCTCGGCAGCCTCGAGAACCCGGCAGAAGTGGTCGTACTGGGCTGGCTGAGACGTCCCGCGTGACAGCACACGGGGAATCACCATCAAACCGGTCGCGCCAACACTCGCAGCATGAGCTGAATGCTCGGCCGCCAAACGCGAATTCTGGGCGCCCGTCCCGACGATCACCGGGACGCCGGCTTCCGTCAGCCGAGCAACGCCTTCTTGCCGCTGCCCGTCCGTTAGCAAGGGCCAGTCGCCCATCGAACCACAGTAGATCACCGCCTTCATACCGGCATCGATCAACTCCTGGCCCTTCTCCACCAGCGCGTCAAAATCAGGGACACCACTGGCCGAGCACGGTGTCATCAGGGCCGGCATGCAGCCTTCGAAAGGATTGGGTTTGCTCAAGTTTCCATCCACCAAGTCAGAGTTGGACCGCCAGACTTCGTTCCTCGGTAACCACGACGGCTTCTCGTCGCCCATCACCGATCAAGTTCGCGACGCAGCCAAGCTGATTCCGTGACCGAAGGGATCACAATCCTGCACCAATAGCCTCGCGTCACAGGTTACATGAGCAGTCCCTTCGATGGTTGGCAAGACGCCACCGGACGCGTGGTTCTCGTAGTGGCCGGTAAACGTCGTGTTGAGAATGCTGTTTTGGCGATAGCGCTGTCCGGGCAACAGCCGCCCCTCCGCCGCCAAACAAGCCAACTTGGCGCTGGTCCCGGTCCCACAGGGTGAGCGATCAAACGCTCCCCCCGGACAAAGCACAAAGTTCTTGCTGTCCGCAAGCGAAGGATCGTCAGGCGGGCCAAACAGCTCGATGTGATCGATTTGGCCGCCCTCCCGACCCATGATCTGGTTGTTCTCCAACGCTCGACGGATGGACCTGCAATGGTTGGCCAGTGCATCGCGATGATCGATCCTGAGTGGGATGTTCTCCGGGGCATCTGCCAAGAAAAACCAGTTGCCGCCCCAGGCGACGTGACCCACGATCGTCCCGTGTCCGGGAACGTCCACCTCCACGTTAGCCAGGAAACGCTCGCTCAACACGTTCTGGACCTTGATGCGACCATCCGGACCAATCGTCGCGGTTACCCGACCTACCGGAGTCTCAATACCATGACACCCCACGTCGATCCGCCCCAGGTGTTGAAGCGTTCGCACCACGCCGATGGTTCCGTGAATACAGCCGTTCAAGTAGCCCGTATTGTTGAAGAACACGACCGATGCCACGCAGTCAACTCGTTGGCTCTCCCAAATTGCTGCGCCCACAATGGCATCAAAGCCGCGTGGTTCCATCAAGCACGTTGTCCGAATCCAATCGTGTTCGCGCTGTAGTAAGGCGCGTTTCTCAGCCACGGTGTGCCCGTCCAAATCGGGCAGCCCATCGACCACAACGCGCGTCGGTTCTCCCTCGGTGTGCGAGTCGATGACATGAAGCGATGTCGCCGGCGTCATCATCCCCCCTCGTTTGATTATGGGTCTCGTTGCGAGCAGTCACGCCAGCGAACAATTCGATATTGAATTGCGTCTAGGCCCCTCGCACGGCAGTCTTGAACTTGCCTGATTTGGCAAAGAATGACCGCGGATTGTCATGGACAACGCGTCGGATCATGGCCTCGTCATGGCCCCGACGACGCATCTCGAAAATCAGATCGGGCACGGCGGTCGGCTTGCTAACACCCCAATCGCCCGCCGAATTCGCACACAAGCGTTCGTTGCCGTAACGCTCAATCATGTCAGCAGCCCGAGCGGGCGTGCACTTCGTCACGGGGTACAGGGTCATGCCCGCCCAAAAACCACGATCAAGCACCTCGCCAATCGTGTGCTCCTCCACGTGATCCACCAACACGCGATCGGGTTGCACTCGCGGATCGTCACACAACATGTCCAAGATCATGCGCGTGCCCTGATACTTGTCCTCCAAGTGCGGTGTGTGAATGAGGATCAGCTGATCATGCTGCATGGCAAGATCCAGGTGCTCCAAGAAGACCGTTGCTTCGTTCTTGGTGTTCTTGTTCAGGCCAATCTCACCGATCCCCAGGACGCCCGGACGATCCAAGAACTCTGGGATCATTGCGATGACGTCGCGCGACAAGGAGACGTTTTCCGCCTCTTTCGCATTGATACACAACCAGCAGTAGTGATCGATCCCAAATTGAGCCGCGCGGCTGCGTTCAACCACCGTCAGCTGTTCGAAATAATCACGAAAGCCATCGACGCTCCCGCGATCAAAACCCGCCCAAAAGGCAGGCTCGCTCATCGCCACACAGCCCATGCGTGCCAGCGTCGCGTAGTCATCCGTCACCCGACTGACCATGTGAATGTGTGGGTCAATGAAATCCATGCATCGTACCTCGTGTTACACCTGAGCCCGTTCGTTCACGGTACTGGAATCTCGGAGACCATAGTTTTCTCGCCAATCTGACTGGTAGTCGCGTGAGAAAAGATGTTGGATCGCCGCCGCGCGATCGGGATCGTCGGACAAGAGAATGGTCAACGACTTTTCCAATTGCTGACGTCGCTGTGCAGCGGACCCCGTCGGAACTCCCGCCCGGTCAATCCGATCCAGATCAGCCGCGATCTGCAAGATTCGAGCACGAACCTCCAGATAGCAGTCGTCCACCCAGTCATCAGCGGATCGTTTTTTCATGGTGAATCATCGGGAGGAGGGGAAGATGAAAACGGGGCCATTCCTGGCTCCTCAAACTGAGCCAAACGTCCGAAAGGCTCGCTGTGATACGCCACGACGCCGACGCGGTTCATCGCAATCCCTGATTGTATCTAGCACGGCCAACCAGTGCCGATCCTTCCGGGGCGCCATGGCCAAGTCGAGGCATACGCAGTCTCAGGCAGGCTCAAAAGTCCAGGCAATTGTCCATCAGGCACTGCCACTCCGTCCACTGCGCCTCACGAAGAACGGTATCGTCACCTCCTCCGCGGATAGCCCGTTCCACATGATCGACAAAATCCGTCGGATCGTTGTAAACATCGGCATGGAAGCGGGCGATCTGCGCGAATGCGGGGTGGTTTCCAACCCGCCGAAACCAGTACTTCGCATTAGAAAAATCGTTCTCGCGCCGGTGCATGATCCCGTGCCAGAAGCTGCCTTCCTGGGAGGGCAAATCTTGGCTGATCGTGTGGCTCCGATCGAGATCCCCCGCCAGCAACCAAAGGGCGGACCGAAAGTAGTCACGCGTGTCTCCGGTGATGGAATCGAGGATCAAAGAATCGAAGGAGGTCGAAATCACGCTCGCCAACGATGCGTCGTGCGGCCCCCCGGACAACCCTGGCAGCTTGGCTTGCTCGATGAGCTCCCTTGCTTGCGTCGTCAAACACTTCGGCCACGCAAACGCATCATCAATCTCGGGCATAGGACTATCAGCAAGGGACACTGGACGGATGAATTGCGGGACGACTCAGAGGACTGGCAGGGTGCATCTTGCACACGGCACCCATGAACCCCGATCACGGCGTGCTCGTCGACAGTCGCCGCGTTCGCCGAACGCGAGTCGCGCGCCAAATGCGACGCAGGTGACTAACACACTGGGTATTCCACACTGGGTCTTCGCTCAAGCCATGGCTCCCGACGCCTGCATCGCAGAGGCATCGGACGTGAAGTGTTCGGTTCCAAACTGATCCAGCAGATCGCTCAGGGAACCACGCAAGGAATCCTCCAAGCGTGTCATCGGCAATCGCATTTCACCTGTATCGCGGCCCAAGATCTCCATCGCGGCCTTAACCGGGATCGGGTTGGTTGCCATCCCCAAGAGTTTGCTGCACAACTGGTACAGGCGATGGTGGGTCGCTTGGGCTGAGGCATAGTCGCCTGCGGCGGCGGCCCTCACCAAACGCAGCATGGGGGTCGGTGCGATGTTGCCCACGACCGAGATCACGCCCTCAGCACCGACCGACATCATGGGCAAGGTCAGGGAATCGTCACCCGACAAGACCGTCAAATCGGTCGCCCCAAGGATCGCCGAGCATTGGTCCAAAGAACCCGTGGCCTCCTTCACCATCGTGATCCCAGGCACATCAGCCAGACGCACCATCGTATCCACGTCAATGTTTTTGCCCGTTCTACCTGGGATGTTGTAAACGCAGACGGGGATCTCGACCGCCTCGGCAACCGCTTTGAAATGCTGGTGGAAGCCCTCTTGGGTTGGTTTGTTGTAGTACGGCGCGACCTGCAGGGTGGCGTCCGCGCCCTCGCTGGCGGCTCGCTTGGTCAGACGCAGTGCCTCGGCGGTGCTGTTGCTTCCCGTGCCCGCCATGATCTTGGCGCGCCCCGCATTGATCTGAATCACTTCTGAGATCAGCCGCTCGTGTTCCTCGTGTGTCAGGGTCGGTGACTCTCCCGTCGTCCCTGCCGGAACCAGGCAATCGGTGCCTGCTGCGAGCTGAAACTCGATCTGCTCCGCCAACCGCGCGTAATCGACTTGGCCATCACGAAATGGCGTGACCAAGGCCACCGCCATCCCCGAAAACTCACGGCCCTTGCGCTCGGACATTCGCTTCACTTTCTATCTGAACTCGAAATTGGCTCGATGGCTCGCTCACGAGCCTCTCCGACCGGCAATATATCGCTCGGCAACCTTCCTGACACGTGCCCCGTCTTGAGGTTCTCGCGCCCGCTGCCATGCGTCCGGCGATTATTGACCCCCAATTCGGCGCGAAAAGCTTGCGAGACGAAACGACATTGGCTTAAGATTCATTGTCAGGGCCTGGGCAAAGCCGTTTTCCCGAGAATTTCAATGACAGCAGCACGCCGATCCAATTTTTGCGGACGCACGCGACGCGAGTTCCTGTGGCAATCCGGCGGTGGTTTTGGCGCTGCCGCACTCACGCAGATGCTCAGCGATGACGGTCTGCTGGCTGCGACGCCCTCCGTTGCGAGTTCCGCAGGGGTTGAAACGGCGTCGAACGTGTTGGCGGCCAGGGCACCCCATTTCGCCCCCAAAGCGAAGTCGGTGATCTTCCTGTTCATGTACGGGGGGCCCTCTCACATCGACACGTTCGATCACAAGCCCGCCATGAAGGGCATGGATGGCAAGACCGCAACGGTCAAGACATTCGGTCGCGGAGGTCACAAATCCGGTGGCAGGATCGTGGAGCCACGCTGGGATTTCCAGCGTTACGGTGAATGTGGCAAGGAAGTTAGCACGCTGTTCCCTCACGTGGCCCAACACGTCGACGACATTGCGTTCTTGCATTCCATGACAGCGGATTCGCCGATCCACGGCTCCGCCATGTTGATGATGAACAGTGGAAAGATCTTGTCGGGGTCACCGGCTTTGGGCTCTTGGCTGACCTACGGTCTGGGAACCGAGAATCAAGACCTGCCTGGTTTTGTCGTGATGTTGGACCCGACCGGCGGACCCATCAGTGGAGCCAAGAACTGGTCCAGTGGTTACATGCCGGCCAGCTATGCCGGCACGGTCTTTCGATCGTCGGGTGCACCGATCCTGGATTTGAAACCTCCCGCGTCGATCAGCGATCCTGTGCAGCGTCGTTTGTTAGATGACATCGCCGCGGCGAACCAGCAGCACCTTCGTGCCCATGGCAATGAACAAGTCCTATCGTCACGGATTGCCAGTTACGAATTAGCCTATCGAATGCAATCCGCGGCACCCGAATCCGTGGACCTGGCCCAGGAAACGGCGGAAACGCTGGACATGTACGGCGTGAACGAATCTCGCACCCAAGACTTTGGGAAACGATGCCTGATCGCCCGAAGACTGGTTGAACGCGGTGTCCGCTTCATTCAGTTGTATTCCGGTGGAGCCCACAACGATGACAACTGGGATGCTCATGGCGACTTGGAACACAACCACAACAAGCACGCGGGCGCGACGGACAAACCGATCGCCGCCTTGCTTGCCGACCTAAAGCGAACTGGCCTATTGGACGAGACGTTGGTCGTCTGGGGCGGTGAGTTTGGTCGTCAGCCGACAGCCGAATACGCGAAAGGAAGCGGGCGGGACCACAACTCATACGGTTTCACGATGTGGATGGCCGGTGGCGGCATCAAAGGGGGCGTTTCCTATGGCACCACCGACGAACTGGGCTCTCAGGCGGTGGAGAAACCGCTGCACGTGAAGAATCTTCACGCGACAATCCTGCACCAGCTGGGCTTGGATCCCAACCACCTGGCCTATTTCTTTGGCGGATTGGATCAGAAACTGGTTGGCGTGGAGCCGGTCGAGCCGATCCACGAAATCATCGCCTGAGTCTCAGGGGATCCACTTCAACGATTGCAGGAAGGCCACGGTCGAATCCATGGTCTTGCGGTAGTGCTTGCCCTTAGCCCGATCCGCGTTGAAGAAGCCATGCCCTTCGCCGGCGAATAGCTCCAGGTCACTGCGGATCTGTTTGTCTTGCATGGCCTCCTGGAACCGCTTGGCAGTCTCAACGGGAATCAGCTTGTCTTCGGTCCCAAGGAAAACGATCGCGGGTGGGTCGTCCGCAGAGATGTTTTGAGCCGGCGAGTACTCCGGATAGGCATCCCCAACCCGCTGTGTCCCCCAGCCGCCAGGGCCGTTGTCGTAGACAGGGTTAAACAACAAGAGCGCGTTGGGTTTCCGTGACACGCCGTCGCGAGACTCATCGTCCATCATGCCGAGATAGGCAGCGAGATGACCACCAGCCGAACCACCACCCGCAGCGATGCGGTTCGGGTCGATTCCAAATTCTGCGGCTCGACCACGGATAAAGCGAAACGCATCGGAGGCGTCTTCGGCGCAGATTGCCGGGGGCTCCTTCTTCTTCTTGTCAAGCAATCGGTACTCGACCCGGAAACAAACCATGCCCAAACGCGCGAGCTGCTTGCTGTGTTCCGCGAATTGCCCCGGTTTCCCGCCCGTCCATCCGCCACCGTGAAAGAAGACGACCGCGGGGCGATCCGTGACCTCACTACCCCAGTCACCCGGCTGTGTGATGTCAAACCGCAGTTCGCGTCCATCCACATTCTTGTACACGCGGGAACGCTCCGTCAGCGGCTTCATTCCGGCTGTGTCGGCGTGGCACACGCTGAAGAAGCT
>JBCCYK010000137.1:0-17183 GCA_039189905.1 Planctomycetota bacterium | reverse complement strand
CTGATTTTGGGGACATGGAACTACCCGCTTTTCCTGGCGGGCGTACAGGCAGCGCAGGCCCTCGCAGCGGGCAACCAAGTCCTGATCAAACCGGCACCCGGATGCGAGTCGGCGACTCAGCAACTGGCGGATTGCTTTGTTGCCGCAGGCGTACCCGAAGAACAAATGCGCGTCCTCGGAAGTGACGTGGCGTCCGCAACCGAGGCCATCGACGCCGGCGTGGACCTGATTGTGCTGACAGGATCGGCGAACACGGGGCGTCGCGTCATGGAGGCGGCTGCGAAACGGCTGACCCCCTGCATCTTAGAACTGTCCGGCTGTGACGCGATGATCGTCCTCCCGGGTGCTGATTGCAAGCGTGTTCGGGACGCTGTCGGGTTTGGCTTGCGCTTCAACCAGGGCGCAACCTGCATTGGGCCGCGCCGCATCTTCGTGCCGACCGGCGAGATCACAGCATGGCAGACTCGCTTGGGAGAGCTATTCCGCTCGGATCCCCCGATGCGATTGCATCCCGCGGCCGCGGCATCGGTCCAGGAGATGCTCGGTTCGGCCCTCGCAGCCGGTGCACAGAATGTCGTCGGTGGCATCGAAAAAGCGACCGATGTCTCCGATGGTGACACCCTGACGCCCACCGTCCTGACCGACGTGCCCAACGCTCACCCCATCCTGGAAGCGGATCTCTTCGCCCCGATCGCGTCGCTGATCCCCTGGGACTCGATCGAGACCTTGACGCGTGCCATCCATCAATGCCCCTATCGACTGAGCGCGTCCATCTTTGGACCGGCAAACACCGCGGAGTCGCTCTCCCGGAAGATCGACGCGGGTTCGGTCGTCATCAACGACTTGATTGCGCCCACCGCCGACCCGCGTTTGTCCTTCGGCGGCTGCGGGGAATCGGGGTTCGGCGTGACGCGGGGACCAGAAGGCCTGCTGGCGATGACGCGCCCGCAAAACACCATTCGCCGCCGCGGTCGCATCGCACCGCACTTGTCGCCAAGAAACGATTCCGATGTGGAGCTGCTGACCGGTTTGTTGCAATGGCAACATCAAGCCGGTTTTCAAGCACGTTGGCGGGGATTGAAACGCCTGATCGCGGCCACTCGAGGTGAATCGCGTTCCACTCCGGACTGATGCCTGCACTCACGTTGCGTTACATTCGCGGACTGGTAGGGCCATGGATCACGCTTCAACCGACAAAGGAATTCACCATGATCACGACAGATAACGCGATCGCATCTGGCAGCGGGCCACGTCGGACGGAGGCTCCACTCAACGTGGTGGTGGTCGGAGGTGGTCTGGCGGGTCTGTCGTCGGCTTGCGTCGCTGCGGCACGAGGACACCATGTCACCCTGTGCGACAAGAACGATTGGGTCGGAGGCAAAGCAGCCGTTCATCACAACGATGGCTATCGTTTTGACATGGGCCCGACGATCCTAACCTTGCCCAGCGTGTTGCGACGTGTCTTTTCGGAAGCCGATCGTGACATGAACGACTATTTGGAGTTGATCGCGTTGGACCCGCAGTGGCGGTGCTTCTTCGAAGCAACCCCTCAATCCGGCACCACGGAGAACACCGTGCTGGATCTTGTGGCGGACGTCGAAGCCATGCAAAAGAACTTGCATGACTTCACCGGGGGCGATGCCAGCGGTTCCGGTTACGAGCGTTTTTTGAAAGTCAGCGAACAACTCCATGGCGTGTCCGATCGGTTTTTCTTCTGGCGGTCGATCGGCGGCCTGAGCGACACCATGGAAGTGGGTGGCGCGTTCTCGGCGGCGGTGCTCAAAGACGTCCTTTCGCTGCGAATGGGGAAGTCGGTCGCTTCGGTCGTCAGATCACACGTGCCGGACCATCGTGTCAGCCAGATGATGGACCACTTCACGCAGTACGTCGGTTCCTCACCGTACGCATCACCTGCGGTGCTCTGCGGCATCGCACACATGCAAACCGAAGAGGGCATCTGGTATCCCATCGGGGGAACACGCGCGGTCCCGGAAGCACTGGAGCGATTGGCCAATGAATTGGGCGTGGAGATCCGGACCGGGACGGATGTCATGCGAATTGAATCCAACGGCACTTCGGTCACCGGGGTGACGACCGCCGCGGGCGAAACGATCTCCTGCGATGCGGTCATCAGCAATTGCGACGCCGTGCGTACCTATCGCGAGCTGCTACAGGACACACCCCAAAGCAAGCAGTTCAACAAGAAGTCGTATGAAGCGGCCTGCAGTGGCGTTGTGCTTTATCTGGGTTTGAACCGGCGGTTTGAGCAACTGTTGCACCACAACTTCATTTTCTCAAAGGACCCGGAACAAGAATTCGATTTCATCTACAAACGAGGCGAGCCGGCACCTGACCCAACGGCGTATGTGTGCGCCCCATCGATCAGCGAACCGGCTGTTGCACCCGAGAGTGGCGAAGCGCTTTACATCTTGGTTCACACGCCCTACCTGCGTCCGGGTCATGACTGGAAACAAATGCTTCCGGATTACCGCGAGGTGATTCTGGACAAACTGGAACGCACCGCCGGGATGGAAGGATTGCGAGACTGCATCGTCACGGAAGATAGTTTGACTCCCGAGGGCATTCACAATCGTTATCGCGTGCTCAACGGCGCGATTTATGGATTAGCCAGCCACGGCAAGTTTTTAGGCGCGTTCAAACCGGGCAACCGTCGTAAAGATCTGCGGGGACTTTATCTGGCCGGCGGCGCCGCTCACCCGGGCCCGGGTATGCCGATGGTCCTGATGAGTGGCTGGATCGCCGCCGACGCATTGGACCAGGATGCCAGTGGCGTGGCGGGCCGCGCACGCGATGCCACCGGCGAGCCCGTGGGGACATGAGCCATCGTTAAATCGGAATCGGAACGTGGTGCCGCCGTGAAAGCCAACCACGCGACGTCACTCAAGCCACCGTCCAAGTGGTTTCAGAATGGTTTTCACCGCTTTCTAGAGCCTTATCTGCGTCGGCACTTTCACGCGATGGCGGTGCACCGTGACACGCACCTGGATCAGCAGCTCCCCGCGATCCCCAGCGTGGATCTTTCAGACGCCGGTCTGCCGGTGTTGGTCTACTGCAACCATCCCTCATGGTGGGATCCGTTGCTAGCGCACCTTTTGAATCGACTCGTGTTTGCGCCACGTCAGTTTTACGCCCCCATCGATGCGGAGGCCTTGGAGAAGTACCCCGTCTTTGAGCGTCTTGGTTTCTTTGGCGTTCAGATGAAGTCCAATGCTGGGGCGGCGGCCTTTCTGAAGACGACTTCCACGATCTTTCAAAGAGATCATGCGGCGCTATGGCTCACCCCGGAGGGTCGTTTTTGTGACGCGCGGGACCATGATGCGGCGCTGATGCCAGGACTCGCGCACCTGTGCCATCGGTTGACGCGCGGCCTGGTCGTTCCCATCGCAATCGAATATGTGTTCTGGGAAGAACGCCTGCCAGAATGCTTGATCCGATTCGGAGAATGTGTCTCAATCGAAGATCATTCGGATTGGGGCAAATCCCATTGGAGCGACACGCTGAGCGAACGACTGCGAAGCAGCCAGAATGCCTTGGCAGCGCTCGCCATCGCCAGGCAGGCTGAACCGTTTGACAATCTGCTCCGTGGCCAACAAGGTGCCAGCGGGCTGTATGATTTCTTTCGTCGCATGAACGCGTTCGCGCGCGGCAAGAAGTTCAACCCCGCTCACGGCCAGCAATTTCAATGACCACTGCCGACTGGTTTTTGTTGCTCGGGTGCTTGGGTGCGTTCGTCTTCTCGTCCATGCCCGCCCTCATGTTTCTTGTCAACCTACCGCAGTTCCGCGACCTCGCTTGTCACGACGATCCCGGTCGTGGAGCATCACCATCAACGGAACAGGCAGCGGTGTCGGTGCTCATCCCGGCGCGTGACGAGGAAGCCGGTATCGAACGCAGCGTTCGAGCGGCACTTGCCAGCAAAGACGTGGACCTGGAAGTGGTCGTGATGGACGATCATTCCACCGATCAAACGGCGGACATCATTCGTGAGATTGCGCGGGAAGATCCACGTGTCCGCTTGAAACAGGGGGCCACGCTGCCGGCGACATGGAACGGCAAACAGCACGCTTGCTTCCAACTTGCGAAGGCCGCCCGATACGATCTGTTGCTGTTTCTGGATGCCGACGTGCGATTGGAACCCCACGCGATCGCGACGCTCGTAAAACGCAAAGAGCGTCCCCTGGCGGGAGGGCACATCGCGCTCCTGTCTGCGTTCCCGCGGCAGGAGACAAAAACGCTCCTCGAGAAGCTGCTCATTCCCATGATGCACTATCTGTTGTTGTCGTACCTTCCATTCGCGCGAATGCGATCTTTTCGGTCTCCAGCCTATGCAGCCGGGTGTGGTCAGTTATTCCTCACCGATCGTGCCAGCTACGAAGCGGCCGGTTCGCACGCGGCCATACGGTCCAGTCGACATGATGGCTTGAAACTCCCAATGACGTTCCGCAGAGCCGGCTTGATGAGCGACTGCGTGGACGGAAGCGACCTGGCCGTCTGCCGCATGTACACGTCCGCTAGTGAGGTCATTCGCGGCTTACTCAAGAACGCCACGGAAGGCATCGCCAACAAACGCTTGATCCTTCCCTTCACGATCTTGCTCGCCGGTGGATCCTTGCTGCCTTGGGCCCTGTTGTGGATGAGTCTCAACCGCCACCACGGGAACCCGAGCACATTGCACTTGGTTTGCATGATTTTGATGGCAACGGCAGTCCTGCTGAGTTTCATCCCTCGGTTGATTGCCGCCCAGCGTTTGCAGCAAAGCTACCTGGGTGTCCTCTGCCACCCTCTTGCCGTCATTTTGTTCTTGATTGTTCAGTATCGTGCGATGTGGGATGCAGCCCGTGGTCATCAAACCCCTTGGCGTGGTCGTGTGGAAACCTGCTGAACGCGTCTTGGCATGGGCTTCATTGCCCGTACAAGCACTGCTCTGGGTTCTTGCGAGTGTGATGCTTGTGTTGGGCGGTTCGGGATCCCCGTCCGTGGCCTATGCGGGCTTGTCTGCCGAGAATGTCGTCTTGGTGGTCAACTCGCAATCGCAAGACTCCCTGACCATCGCCAATCACTACGTCGCGTTGCGCGGTATCCCAACTCGCAATGTCGTGTGCTTGGATGACGTTCCCACGGGAGTGCGCTGTTCGCTGGAAGACTTTCGTCGTCGAGTCTTGCTTCCCACGATCAACACGATCAACGAGCGACGCCTGGCACCTCACGCGCGTGTTATCGCCTACTCTGCTGGCTTCCCGACAGGGATCACCATCGATTCGCATACTAAGCAGCTGAAGGATCCCAACGCCCAGAAATATCAAACGCCCGTCGCCGCGATCAATGGGCTCACTTTCTTCTACCGTTGGGTCATGGCAGACTCACCCGATTACTTGAATTGGTCGTCGAATCTCTACGCGCGTGGAACCTTTGATCGAAATTTCGTAAACCCCTTTCGTGGGGAAAAGGCGAAGGCGTTTGATGAAGCGGCAAACGCCTTCGACAGTTCCGATTTCGAGACGGCCGCGACAAAGTATGAAGCGTTGGCGGATGCTTATCCCGGGTTCGCGCCCGTGTGGGTGCGTGCCGCCATTTCAAACGCGAGAGAGAGTCGGTGGGACCAGGCAATTGAGCAACTGGTCAAAGCCATTCAAGCGGGTTGGACGCATCGCCGTTACGTGATCGCGAACTGGACCGATGTCGCCGAAGCCGCAGTCCAAGAAGTCGCGCAAGCGATGCCAGGGGATCGGGCAAACAAGTTTCTGCAAATCGTTGGGTTGCTCGACGATGTCCCAGATACGTTGCAGGGCCCTTTAGCGTTTGGTGGCGACATCGAGTGGACCGGCAGTGGGTATCCGGTCAAGTCGGGAAGCGGGGGCATGCCTTATCTCCTCTCATGCTGCCTGGCGGTGACGGGGCAAAACGCCAGCACCGTCGGACAGGCGATCGCGCACTTGAAACGCAGTGCAACTGCCGACAGGACATTCCCAGACGCCACGCTTGGTTTTGCGAAAACCGAAGATGTCCGAACCAAAACTCGGCTGCCCGACGTCACGAACACCTTGCCCACACTCCTGGCACTTGGTTGCGAGCCAAATGTCTTTTCGTCACCCGTGCCGACGAGGACCGGTTCCTACGTCGGCCTGATGTTGGGTGCGGCAGGCTACCGGGTCGAAAATCGTCCTTGGAAACTCGTTCCCGGCGCCCTTGCCGAGAACCTCACCAGCCTCGGGGCTCACTATGGCACGGGTTCGCAAGTGAAGCTGAACACGCTGCTTCATGCCGGGGCGGCCATGAGTAGCGGTGCCGTCAATGAACCTTATTCCATTCCGATGAAGTTCCCCACCGCAATGATGCATGGGTATTATGCTCGCGGCGTGACGGCAATCGAGGCCTATTATCTGTCAACCAAATCACCTTATCAGTTGTTGATGGTGGGGGATCCATTGACGCAGCCGTTCGCGAGGTCACCCGCCGCCGTTGGACGCATTGGTGATCCCATCGACACAGAGTCGGAACGAACGGTCACACTGACGCTCGAGGGAGCGCAGGTCACCGAGCAAACCAGCCGGATCGCTTCGATCGAGTTGTACCTGCAAGGCGTTCGCGTCGCGGTGGCACGACCGGTTGCCAACCTGCGATCCAAGTTGCCACGGGAGCTCGAAGGCGTGCTGCGATACCGAGCGACGCTGGTCGGGCTCGACGCAACACAGCCTCGCATCAGCTTTGCTCGCGAACTGGTCCTTGGGACGCAAACACCACCGATGATCCGCTCCCTGGCAAAGGCTGGTGAATCGGTCACAGTGGATGTGGAGCTACCCGCGGGCATCTCCGCAGATTCTCAAGTTGAACTCCATCATCTCGGCCGCGTGGTCGGCGAGTCCTCCGGTGCAAGCTCGCGTCTGATTGTTCCCGCAAAATCACTCGGGCAAGGACCACACCGACTGCATTTGGAGATCGTGACTGGCGACCGACGCGTCATCGGTCCCGGCTTTGAAGAGTGAATCGGTTCGTCCGATGGCGATGGGTCCTTGGGGAGAGATGAGCTCATCTTGGATGGAGCCCACCCAAAACTCAACAAAAGAACCTGCCATGGATTCTGGCGCGACGTAGCGAATCGTCTCGGGTGCCTCTGGTGACACGGTGGCAGGGACTACCCTCGAATCGAATCTTGAGACGCCACGTTCACCAAATTCGCGATAGCGAAGGGAAAAGGATTCGGGAAGATTGATCCCCTTGAACAGAACCGTCTCGCCCACACTCACAAAGGGATAGCCAGAGGGCAGTCTCTGATTGGCCGGCGAAACCTCAATCGACACGAGCATCGGTGGCATGGTTGCCTCGGCACTCTGCCCGCCTTCTCCAAGCAGTTGGGCCGAACCCTCAAACATCTGAGGATCCACGTCCCCAAAACGTTCATTCTGTAAGTCAAGGAACAACGATTGTGCGCGGACATCCGCTTCGTTCAACTCGACATGGTATTTCCCCAGTTTCAAGAGATCGCCCGGCTGAGCGCCCACGAAGTAAAACCGGTTGCCGGAACGCTTGAGAGTGGGAACGACCTGAATCCACTCTGGATTGGCGAATAGGCCGGCACGCAGGTCGCCCGTCACAGCATCATGGGGAACTTGGATTCCATAAGGTGCATCACCTGGAACGTCCGAACCGAGTGGCTGGGATGATGGCAACACACCCATGGTCCAAGTTGCGATGTCCAGCTTCCCTTCTGAACCAGGCCGGCGGGTGAAGAAAAGGTTGTCGCCCTGTTGACGGAATTGCGATGGGACCATGATCGCCTGTCCTGGATTGACGCTTGGCAAACCAGGGTCGGTTGGCTTGCCTGATGTCGCGACGGCCGCATTGATAACCGATGTGACCTCGGCAAGAACGGGAAGCTGAAACTCGCTGGTCCCCCACACGGATTCGATACGCATCGGACCGTCTGGGATCGTCGCCAGATTCAACGCAGTCAGCTTGGGGATCTTCATTGGATTCAGTAAAGAGCCGGTTCGATCGAATAGGACGGACGTCGAAACCGGTCCCGCAAACCTCGCCTTCTCGAATGAAGGTGCATCGATCTCCCGAAGCAGATGACGCAGCCGCGTACGTGGCAGCGACCAAGACTGATCGCCCCAATGGATCGCCTCCGCATGTGTCTCGTTTGAATAACGCTGATGAATACCCAGCAGGATTCGCTGGCTCGTCGCGATCTCGTCCCATTCATCATTGGCTCGATAGCTACTGAAGTCCCCAACGGAGGGAAGAAACAGCAACAGATTGAGACTGTCACAGTTGTAGCCCCCAAAGAGGTAGGCAGATGTACGAATGTCATCCGCATCCACTGCCAGAACCCTCGCTTCCTGCGTGGACATCGTGATTTCGCCCAACCGACGCGACAGGCGGGAGTCCGATTCAAGTGTGCGAAACCAAACAAGCTCTCCCGGTTCGCGTGGTTCCAGAGGTCCGTGGGACGAATAAGAAAATCGAAACGTCTGTGAAGCCGAAACAGACGGCAAAGAGGGGTAGCGTAACCGAGCATCTGCCGCCACGGGCATCTCGTCGACCCACCATGGCCGGAGAGGTGGGGATGTGGCCGTGACATCTTGGTTGCGAAATCCCAAGTTACCGACAGACACACCACTGGGCACGATCACCTCAACGGTGGGCAACTCTTGTTCCACAAGATACGGGCCCGCCTGACTAAATGCCGGAATGCCGTCGATCATCCAGGACATGGTGTCCAAGCCATGCCCCGCAAACAGCAGCGAAGACCCTGCAACCTGTGAATCGCCTGCCTGCGCTACGATGGTGGGGGTCACCTCCAGCGAATACGTCACACCGTTGGGTGCATGTTCTGAGCCATCTCGACCCCAGATGTGCAACGTTCCTGATCGCGAAGCCGGTGGAAGGTGAAAGGAAGCGACGCCATCTTGGTAACGGATACTGAGGTCCAGCCAGTGCTTGCCCTCCGAATCCGCTGCATCGAAGACCAAACGCCCCAAAAAAGATTCGATGCGTCCCGAGTCTCCCGCCGTGTGTAGCCAGGCCTCGGGTGGCGTCATGTCGAGACGCACGTCGCTGCCGGCCAACACGGCGTCCGGCTTGGTCGACAGATACGTGACCTGGGCACCCACCTGGGGTTCAAACGCATTCACGCCGTCGACCGTCCACGGGTCCTCGGCACGCGGCGATGTGGGAAGATCATAGCGAACTCGCCCTGCGCGGGTTTCAACCTCAATCGATTCATTCACGGGCGTATCCCGGTGCATCAAGACCCAAGAACGACCGTCGTCAACGCTGCCCGTTTCGTCCGAGTACACCAGCTGATCATCGATCCAAACACGAATCGCTTCGCCCAACCCGCCCAAAGTCAGAGCACCGAGTGAGGTCGGTCCAACGAGTGTTGGCGAGTTGGGTGTGATGGAAGGGACATGCTGCAAAGGAATCGTTTCGCCCGTCGGCTCGAACCGAAAGTTGGAAAGAAAACGCCGATTGGGTATCAGGTATTCTGCCCAGGTGCCGTTGGAAGCGACTCGGAGTGGCGTGAGCGTCATGCTGCCGTGACCCAGCGTGGACCACCCCTGGACACCGGAGATCCAATCAGCGATCAAGTTGCTAGCATCCGTCAAGTCCTGACCTTCGACACGAAGCACCTGATCGGAATTGATGGATGCGGACATGGGATCGGTGGGCACGCCCTGCTCGGCGACCGAGCGTAAACGATCGAGATCAAGCGTGGGAGTGATTTGGATCGCCCGAACAGGCAAACCGAGTTCGTGTGGCCGTTGTCGCGCGATCATGGCTTCGCCATCGGCTGGCTGATAATAATGCCAGCCGTCGACCACCACACTGCTGTCACGATAGTCAATCAGCTCACCAGACCGGTTGATTGACTCATACGCGGCCCAACTGCGGTCCGCGGCATCAAAGACGAGTGTCGCTTGGGCGCCCCTGTCGGCACCATTTCTCACAACGACTCGCACCGTAAAGACGCCGGAATCCGCATCCCAATAGCCGAACGTCTCGTGGGAATCATATTGCCACGTTGCTAGTTCATCGGTGGCATTCCCGCCGGACGCCAGATCGGCTGCATCGGGTAAGTCCCCTTCATCCAAAACGAAACCGGTCGTTACATCGATGCGACGCCAACGGGCCCCTTGCATCTCGATTTGCATTTGAATGGTCCCATCGGGCGTGTTGCCGAGCACCAACCAGTCCGCTGCTGTCGTCGCTTCCATTGGATCCTGCGAGGACGTCGGGTCGGTCAGGTAGCCAATCGGATTCAAGTCAACGGCGTTGAGTACCAACGATTGCCCCGTCCCCACCCAATGTTGTTCGCGGATCACCAACAGACTTCCTGTTTCTGGAACAACCTGATCCTCCAGCAACACCACCCGATCCGAGAGTGCTGCAACGGGCAGCACGTCCATCCCTTCGATCCAGTCGGTGCCCGTCATTCCCCAGTTCTGAATGGGATGGCTTTGTATCAGTCTATCGATGCCAAGACGCGCCTCCGCGAAGGCGGTTCGAAAGTCATAGCGAACCAAGTCATGGCCTTCGACGGTGAAAATCGCATCCTCGGGTGCAATCGCGAAGCGATCCAACCGGTTGGGCAGCTTCGCGAACCTCAACGGTGCAATCTCGGAAACGCCATCAGAACCGGCAAACTGGACGGGCTGAAAACCGGTGATGGGAACCGTGCCACCGTCGTGCAGCTGGTTCCAACTAGCTGCTTCGAGTGCCGAAACGACTGGGCTCGAAGAATCGTCAACAAAACGAAAACGATAACCTTTGTCTTGCACATCGATTCCACCCACGGGAATGCCATGTAGGTTCCACTCCCCTCGGCTGACCGAATTCGCCGTGAACTGGTCCACCGTTGGAACCACTTGGACGGATTCCAGCGATGCGCCGTAGTCCGCCAGGACCGATGGCGTCCGCAGACTCACCGGCCCCGTAATGATGGAATCGGATACGTACCAAGTGAGCACGCCGCTATGTGGATCGTACGCCTCGATATCGGTTCCTTCGCGTGTGACGAGACGATGCTTGCTGAAGTCCGCCGTTTGCGTGTCGACGCCCAAAAAGTGTCGTTCGGCGACGGACAATTGCACGCGAACCGTTTGCGCTGGATTGACGGCGGGACGACCCGAATCGAACGCATACCCTTTCTCCGGTTCAATGGCGTCCCAAGCGCCAAAAACCAGGGTCGTGTTCATGGGATCAGCTCTTTCGACACTGATGCGTTGGCGTTCAAAGACATCGACACGATTACCCGCAACGTCTTCGAGGTTTCCCGAAACAGTCAGCGTTGGCAGGGCCGTTTCTGACGCGTCCAGCTCACGATTCCATTGAATTGGAACGAGCATGCGAACACGGAAATCACTGACCTGAATCTGCAACGGAGCCTCGTCCAAGACTCGAACCAGGTCGCTGTCCCAATCAAAAGACAAGGATTCGACGCTGTCGGGCATGATCCAGCTGCCGTCTGTGATGATCACCTCCAGGTGAGTGTCGGTCACGCGGAGCGTGTCGGGGACGTGAAGTCGCGGTGGACTACGATCCAGTAGGAGGTCCAACTCGGAAATCACATTCCGTTGGGAGCTTGGGACGTCCAACCTTCCCTGCACGATTTGAACGCGCACCGCATGGAACGGGGCTGCAAAGTTGCGGATCAACGTCAACGCATTGCTGGGCACTTCAAAACGATCTCCCTCAATGAAGATCGGATCGAGCTGATAACTGTACTCAACGCCATCCGTTCCCACGGCAACAACGTGTAGTTCGGGTGTGGATGCATCGACCGGCCAGCAAGCGGTTCCCGCCAAAGCCATGTCACGGGTGATCCTGTCTTGGTTGGTGGCGTCCCCGGGAGCCGTATCATTCACAAGTGTGAGTGGTCGAATGTCCCCTTCCGAAATGGCGTTGATGATCCGAAGGGCATCCAATGCCGTGACTGTTCCGTTGGACTCCGTGTCCGGACGGGTGCTGTTTCGCTCGTCTGTACCATCCGTCAATTGATTGATGACGCGAAGTGCATCCAACGCGGTGATAGCGCCGTCGCCCGAAACGTCCAATCGCTGAAAGTGAGAGAGCGCGAAACACGGGTTCGCAGACAACACGACCCGAGTCTCGAGCCGCTCCATCCGAAGACGACCGGCATGGCGATTCGGGTTGTGACGGATCATGCCAGCAGATTTGCTTCCAAACACAGAACAACCAACAAGCTTTCATGCTGGCACCAAACAGACGCCGCGCCCGGATCACGCTTCGTCCACAACACGTGCGGTCACTGCTCGACGGAGATGAGCTGCCAGTGAGCGGAGTCTGTTTCGTGTTGCCAGATGGAGGGCACTCGCTCGCCATGAAGGATGCTTGCGATAACGCTGGCCAGCGGCTCCGGTATCACGAGTCCGACGACTTGATGGTTGGATTTGCGGACCAAACGGCGGAGCACCTTCTCAACCCGTGCTCGGGCATCGTGGATCGATTCGCCACCGGGTGGGCAAACGCTTTCCGGGTTGTCGACCCCTTCCCGGTACAAACGAGGTTGAGTCCTGCGCAGCTCATCGATCAATTTACCGTGCCATAGGCCGTGATCGATATTCTCAAACGCTTCGATCACGCGCGGTTTGAGCTGACGTGTTTCTGCCAAACGCGTCGCCGTTTGAATCGCGGATTCGCAAGGGCCGCAATAGACGGCGTCCATCCCGACGTTTCGCAGCGCATCAACCAGCGCCTCCGCTTGCCGTTCCCCGGTCTCACAGAGCGGCATGTCGAGAGAGCCCTTCATCCGCCCCTCGGCATCCAACATCGTTGCACCCGGACGGATCAACACGATCTCCGCATGAATCTTTTTGAGGAGCGAAATCATGGACTGCCCTCCCCCGTCTCAGATCTGCCTCGCTCACTCGCGTTTTGGATCTCGGTATTCAGACCGTCGATGGCGGACCCGTAGTCATCGGCGCCGAAGATAGCGGAACCGACGACAAACAGATCGCAGCCGGCTTCGCGAGCGGAAGCGATGTTGCTTTTCTTGATGCCCCCATCGATCTCCAACAGCAAGTCGGGGTAGGCCGCACGAAGCATGCGGAGGCGATCCAAGGCTTCGGGGCGAAAGGATTGGCCACCAAAACCCGCGTTGACACTCATCACCAACACCATGTCGACATGGGCCGCCGCGGCCATGATCGCATCCATGGGCGTGTCTGGATTCACGGCCACCCCCGCCGGGACACCTAAATCGCGAATCTGCCCGGCAGTCGCAATCACGTCGTCCACCGCTTCGACATGGAAGGTCAACAGGTCGGCACCCGCGTCAACCATCGGTTTCGCGTATTGCAGCGGATCGTTGATCATCAAATGGACATCCAGGGGCATGTCCGTGTGTTTTTTCAGGCCGGCGACGATCGGCATGCCGTACGTCAAGTTGGGAACGAAGTTCCCATCCATCACGTCCAGGTGAAGTACTTCGCTGCCCACTGCATTCAGCTGATCGACTTCGCGGCGAAGGTCGCCGAAATCACACTGCAGCAGGCTGGGCAACACAGCCGGAGCCGCAGCACGAATGGTGTCAAAGGCGGGGTGGCCCATGCACAGTTCTCATCGAGGTACGATCGCCAACCAAGTGGCGCCACCAACATGGTGGTCTCAGCCGAGTGATTGATCTCGGCGGGGCGACAGGGTGTCTGCCGGCTCTCGATCTGTCAATCGGCTGCTGAGGCTTTCCCTCCACAGCCTGGGCAAAATGTGGCAACTAGGGATACAGACTGCGGACATTTTGCAATCAAAGTGCGGAATGCGAGGTTGCTAAGGATGCCCCGGCCCCCCTTAAAACTTTGCGGGAAACTCCGCATCAGCGGCCTGTGGGGGCTGGGAAACCATCACCGCATCGTCCTGACGCAGCGCATGTCGATAATACGATTCCAAACACAACGCGGCCATCGAGGTCGTGTAGACCGTGCCCCCATATCCGCCCCAAAGTGAGCGGTTGGACCAGGCACCATCGGCCTGTTGGGCCGATAGCAAACGCTTCTTGAGAGCGGCGTTCCATCGATCCCACGCCGGACCCTGCGACTGGTGCAGCGCGAGTGTCGCGTAGTACCACGCGTATAGATTGTCCGTGCCTCGCAGTCCTCCCGTGGAGGCACCGAGTTCGACTTGTCCATAGGGCCCGCTTCCGGGCAGATGGCGCAAAAGCATCGTCTCAGCTTCGCGCTGCGTCGCCGTGGGAACGCGATCCCCAATCATCCAGCGAATCGCAAGCGCCTCCGCCGTCATCGGCATGGTGGGTCTCTCTCCAGGACGATAGCAAGCCAAACCGCCGGACCGGCCCGCTTGGACACTCGACAGGAAACGACGAATGCCTGCCAGCGTCCGGGTGGGACGATCGATTGCACCGGAGCGTTGGGCGGCATCGATCAGCATGGCTTGCCAACCAAGCTGCGACAGGTCACCAGGATCGCCACGTGTGTATCGCCATCCTCCAGTGGTGAGATGTTGCATGGATTTCGTGTACGCCACGGCGTTTTGTGTCGCCTGCCGTGCAACCGCGTCGCCCGTCATCGCTGCGACCTCGGCTAGCGCGAGCCCCGCCATAGCGTGACAGTAATGCGCCGAATAAGTCGAGGCGCTTCCGGCGAGCGAACCATCCGTTCGCTGCTGTTGAAGCAAATACGAAAGCCCGTTGTAAACGCTCTGCTGATGCTCGCCATCTTGATGCGTGTGTCCGGCGCCGATCATGGCCAGCAAGGCGAGTCCTGTGATTCCGGTCTCGTCCCGACGTCCGGCGTCACCGCGACGCAGACCAAGTGGTTTGCGATCGATGCCACCGCCGTTTGCGAGGGGCTTCCAACTGCCATCGCCTGCCTGTTGCGACGCCAGGTAACGCAACGCTGCGGCGACCGCGGCTTCGGTGTCGGCGTCACCACCATTGCGAAGCAACGCCTGCTGTTTAGCACGCCCGGTGCGCGACGCGAAATCCTCGTTGACCTCACCGATCGCACGGGAAGGCGCGCCGGACTGCTTCCTGGAAGCGGCCACCGCTTGCTTCGCCGGGGCTGGCACATGCGTGATCGCCTGCTGTTCCGGCATCGTTGCCTGATGGTCGTCCGGCTTCAGCGCGGGAACGTCTTCTCGCGTGTTGTGCTGCTCCGGATCCTGAAGCACCTGGCTCAGCCAATCGTCCAGGCCGGTTTCCAGATCGGTGGTGTTCTTAAGTGGGCTGCCTGTCAGGCTCGAAGGGACGGCAGCCATGGCGATCGCCGCGACAGGACTCTCAGGTGCCGGTGGATCGTCGTTGGCTTCGACCTGCTCAGGCGGATCCGTTGTTTCCGATGGGCCGTCACTGGCAAGCACGTCGATCGGAAGCGGTGCGATCGAATCCGGGATTTCGGTGACCGCTTGGTCATCGGAATGGCTTGCCACGTCATCGAAATCCGGTGACGCCCCAAGGGTGTCGGTCTGCATCAGCTGCGGATCAAAGAGTGTGAGCTGCACATCCCTTTCGCCTGCTTCCGGTTTTGCCTCCGCGATGGGGCCACCCCCGGAGATCACTTCCACCCATTGTGGCACCATGAAGATGAGGATCGCGTGCAGGCCAACGGACAGAACTAAACAGATGATCGCGGCGGCATTCCCGCGTCGTTGTCGACGACGGAATAACAACACCGTGACCACCAGGAACGCGACCGCAGCAAAGGCAATGCAGCGCACCACAAACGGATCGGTCCACAATGCGTTCGACACCCAGACTTCGGCGGGATTGTTGGACGCTTGGGGCATCACCATGTTTGTGCCACCTTGAAATCGGCTTGCTACCGACGGACCCCTTTGACGGCGAAGCCCATTGTCTCGACACCCGAGCGGCTGACGATTTGCATGACATCCGCAACACGTGCGAGCGGGCTTTGCGCCTCTCCACGAACCGCCACACGAAGATCCGGATAGGAAGCACGCTGCTGTTGCAGCGTTTGATAGAGGCTTTCGGGATCCATCGCGACTCCATCGAGTGTGATGGCCCCATCCAAGGCCACCTCGACGATCCGTTCATCAGGGCCGCGTGTCATGGCTCGCGCTTGGGCGCTACCAGGTACGTTTACATTCACGCGCTCTTCCTGACCTTCAAACTTGCTGCCAACCAAGAAGAAGATCACCAGTAAGAACACCACATCGATCATCGGTGTGAGGTTGATCGAAGCGTCCGGATTGGTGCGAGCGGGTTTCATGGTTCAGTGGCACGCCACGATGAAGAGACACAACTTGATTCAACCTTCACGCGGCACGACGTCGTCGAGACGCCTTCTGCGATCCGGCGTTCTCCAAGCCCTCGGCTGAGATACAATCAATCACGCGTTGGCAAAGCTTGTCGATCTCACCGAGGTAGCCGTCTGACTTGGCACCGAAATACATGTAAGCCAGGTAAGCCGGGATCGCGACTGACAGGCCACCCGCGGTGGTCATGAGGGCGGTGCTGATTCCAGCGGCAAGCAAATCGGTTTGCCCGCTGCCCGTTGTGCCGTTGATGTTCTCAAAGGCTTGAATCATTCCCAAGACGGTTCCCAAGAGGCCAATCAAGGGGGTGACGTTGCTGATGGCATGGAACACGCGTAGGTAGCGACGCAGTGAGTCACCGACACGATCCCCCGCGTCGATCACCGCTTGTTCGATCTCCAACATAGGACGTCCCCAACGTCGCACAGCCGCGTGAAAGACGTCTGCGACAGGACAATCGAACTCGTCACAAATCGAGGTGGCTTCGTCGTAGCTGAGTTGGCCGTCTTCGACACACTCGGTGAAGCGACGCACGAAGGGCTTGGGAATCACCCGCGAACGACGAAGGGCAATCAGTCGTTCCAGCGACAGAGCCAGTATGATCAGGGAGCACACGGCAAGTGGCACCATCAACCAACCACCCTGCATGATCTTCTGGACGAACAGGGGCATCTCCCACGACGCATCGGATTCCTCAGCGACCGCGGGCGCTTCTTCGATAGGCGCCGGCGGGATGGACGACGGGAAGTTGCTACCTGTGTTGGCATTGGCAGGCACTTGCGCGATGCGGGGATCGCGATAGCCCGTGGATGCCGGATAGTTTGTGCCTGGTGGAAGCGACTGAAACTGGGGCCGCGACGCCCCGTTCCCGCGAAAGTCACCGGCGCAGGGGTTTGGAAACCCGGTCACCG
>JBCCYK010000136.1:0-17206 GCA_039189905.1 Planctomycetota bacterium | reverse complement strand
GCAAGCGATGACGACGCGACGACCAACACCGTGACGTACACGCTGACCAACACGGCGGGAGGCCTGTTTCAGATCGACAGCGCCACCGGCGCGGTCACCACCGCCATGGACATCGACCGGGAAGTCCACGGCGCTTCGCAAACCATCACGGTGCGTGCCGATTCCACCGACGGTTCGTTTCAAACCCAGAACTTCACGATCCTGATCGAGGATGTGGACGAATTTGACACGGTGGCCGGTGGCGACACGGACGGGGCTGTCAATGAAATCGATGAGAACGCGGTGGGCGGGTTGACCGTCGGCATCACGGCAGCTGCCGGCGATGCGGACGCCACCACCAGCGCGATCACGCACACGCTGATCGACAGCGCCGGTGGCCGCTTCGTGATCGACGGTGTCACCGGCGTCGTCACCACGTCGGGCGCCGCGATCGATTTTGAAACCAACATCAGCCACACGATTGAGGTGAGGAGTCAGTCGCAGGACGGCTCGTTCGTGGATCAATCGTTCGTGATCGCGGTGCGCAACATCAACGAAGCACCGACATCGGTCGCCGACAGCTACACCACCAACGCGGGGCAGGCCGTTGTCCTCAATGCACCGACCCCCGAGGCGAACGACAGCGACCCGGAGAACGACACGCTGGAGGTGTTTTTGGTGACCGGCCCCTCGAACGGGACACTCAACATCGCGCCCGACGGGACGATCACGTACACGCCTGACAGCGGCTTCTTCGGCACGGAGACGCTCACGTATCGAGCCGACGACGGATCGCTGCTTGGCAACACCACCACGATCACGATCGAGGTCGAAGCCGCGATCGACAACGGTGGCGACGGCGGCGACACTGACGGGGGCGACTCAAGCGATCCCAACGACCCCAACCCAGACGGCACCGATCCAGTCAGCGATGAAGAAGAGACGACGGACACCGACTTGGACGCGATCGCACCAACCGCAACCGCCGAAACGAATTCCGGCAGTTCTGCGACATCGCAGCCAGCGGACGGAGAATCAGAAGGGGAAGAAAGTGGAAATGGTGTCAACGCGTCTGGAATCGGAGGACTCGGGCAGAATCGTGCCGCAGCAAACAGAGAAGATGCAAACTCGGGTGTGGATTTGATCGATGTTTGGAAGTTCGATCGCGCCTCGGAAAGTGGTTCCTGGACGGACCTGCTAGCCCGTGACTTTGCCACGATGTCGATGTGGCACTACGTGGATGAGGGCACGTCCCTGCTGTCCGCAGACAATCAGGACCACGAAGTCGCCGTTGGCGCAGCCGGAACCACAATCGGTATCGCATCGCTGGGCTACGTGCTTTGGGCAGTTCGTGGAGGCGTGTTTGTTGCGACGATTTATGCTGGTCTCCCACGTTGGCGAATGATCGACCCCAGCAGCTTGCTCTCAACAGCGGACGCCAGGAAAGACCGGGTTGAGCGAATGATGGATTAGTCGCCTGCCGCGGCAGTCAAGCCACAAACAACAGGTTGGCCGAAAATCGTCCGGTACCAGCCAACCATTCTTTCCTCCATCGCTCCCTCAATAATGGTCGTAGTGGAGTAGCTTTACCCAACCGATGAAAACATGGGATTCACGTTCAAAAGGTACGTTCAATTCCACATCGAAGGGAACCAGCAAATCATCTTCTGTGATTGTCGAGCCGACCAAACGAATTTCTACAGGTCCCTCCTCTGATACCGCATCACACAAGGTCGCAGAAAATGACACCTTGGCACCATCATCCGATTCGATTTGATGTCCATTGTCTATTAACATCCTGCCGTTCGACATCAGGTTGCTATCAGGGTCAGCACCAATAGTGACGCCGGTCAACTCAACGGCTGATATTTGGGTGGTACGATCTGCCACGATAAAGATGACCAACGGAAATGGTGCGTGATCAGCGGTAGAATGGAGCAGATAGGGGACACCGTGGCTTGTCGGCTTTGATGGACCAATGTAGGCGTTGATCGTGCCTCGACCAGCCGCAACACCAGGTAGCGCAACTGACACACTGGGAGCGGCAGAAGAACAATTCACGACGTGAACACCGAGAGTCGCCAACCAGGCAAGCGCCAATCCGAGTAGGACAGCGATAGCCGCTCGTTTCGCTCTTAACTTCCGGACGATCTTGCTCTCATCTCTTGCTGCACGTGCTCGCGATTCGCCTAGCGTGAAGAGACCTACGAGTTGAAGGTAGTCCAATTGCGTCACAACGAGAGATCATCGAGTCATACGCATTTGCTTCATCGTCGAAGTTAGGTCGTTCACCCTGACACAATCGCGGCCTCACAAGAGTATGCGTATACCCTTGGATGTCGGTAGCGCTTTGAATCGACCAGAGACTCGTTGCCGCGAACTCGCCATCGAAGAGCCACTTTTGAGGCTCACGCCGTAGAGCATTTCTGAAAACACGTCAGCTGCGGCCGCGTGGAATGGCCGGGTTTCGATGTCGTCAACACGCTGAATTCAAAACCGACGGCCAGCGTGGAGGAAGCATCGGGGCACTAGACGCTCCGACCTGCGATGGGGCACATCGCTGCTGGCCGCCGGAGTGGTTAGGATACCATACGTTGGTGGCATGCGGTCCGGTGCTTCAAAGGCGAATTACCGCAGTCTCCCAGGCACCTTCTTTCGGTTTAACCGGTTTGTTTCTCCGGGATCGCGGCCTGGAACCAAGGCCACGAAACCACGCGGAGCTGACCCGCCGGAGTCGGCTTGGTCTTCTTCTTTTGGCTTCACATTCCTACGTGCCAACTTTGCACCGTCCAGCGGCAGCAAGCTGACCGTCTCGAGGGGGTGCACAAACACGCCTCAAGGTTCATTCGCAGTGCGGTATAGCTCGCTTAGAGGTGTTTATCATCACACTATTGGGTTGCGGACGATATTGGGTTGCGGAGGATGCTGTTAAGCGCAAACGCCCCCAGCCCAACGCCGAAACCTGGAGCGGTGATTGAGTATTGGAGGACGGATCGGATACCTGACTGATTTCCCCAATTCGACCATTCTTGACATGCCGGTCAACTATATGCGGGCTATCTATTGGTATCGAACGGGGGATCGCAGCCACTACTACCAGAATGGCGGGTTGGTGGAGACTACGTCCCGCCCGGGAGAGTCGTGAACCTGGAACAAACTACCGTCAGCGCGAATCCAATGCCAACGCCATTCGAAATCGCTCGCGAATCGCTGGAATTCGTCGGCAAGTTCAACACGCCACCGACACCGGAGGTTTTTGAAGTCTGGTACCGATACGTGGAGGGAACCAACGACGCTGTGTTGAAGGCACTGTCGTACGCGGTGGACAACGCGACCGCTCTGGATCAGGAACACATCACGGCGATTCATCAGCAGTTCTGCTCCAGCGGCCACTGCCCGGACGAGGTCAGTGATTCGCTCGCGTCCCAGATCGAACAGATTCAGAAGATCGTTTCGAGCCATCGAAGTGCCAGCGAGCAATTCGACGACTCGTTGAACCACACCAGCGATGCACTGGAGGGCGTTGAGGCGACGGACGATGTTTTGAGTCGCTGCGTTTCGGATCTCGCCACGGCCTCCGACAAGATGAAAGTGGAGCTGCTTGCGACGATCAATCGGCTGAAGTCCGCCGAAGTCGAGATCTTGCAACTCCAGGGCCAGCTCCGCGAAGCACAGCGGTCGACCTTGACCGACCACCTGACCGGGATCGGGAACCGTCGCATGTTTGACCGGTTCGTAAGAGATTTCGTCGCGCGGCGCTCGGAGCTAGATGGTCGCATGTGGATGATCCACATCGATTTGGACCGATTCAAGGAGATCAATGATTCCTTTGGTCACACGGTTGGCGACGAAATTATCCGGGTCCTCGCTAACGGCTTAAGTCACGCTTGGCCCGATGTCGCGTTCGTGCGACTTGGCGGGGATGAGTTCGCCGCTTTCTTTGACTCGAAGGACCGCGAGCAGGTTGTGGAGTTCACATCAGGCATCAAGTCCCTCTTTGCGGGCAAGGAGCTCGTCATCGGCGACGACCAAGCAAAGGTCGCGTCCTTGGAATTTTCGATCGGAGCTTCCGCGATTCGTGAAACGGACGATGTGGCCGCTTGGCCAGAGCGAACCGACACACTTCTGTATGAAGCCAAAAAACTGGGAAGAAATCGTGCCGTCGTCGAACGCAACCGTTAAACGCCACGTCCCCCCAAACAACATTTTCGAACCGAGCACATGCTCATTGGGTTGATCAAAGCCATGAGAATCCGAACCAAGCTGTTTCTGTTGACCGCACTGCCGTTCGCGGTGGCGCTCTGCTACATCGTTGCGTCGATTACCACGCAGCAACAACAACTCAGCATCGCGCGTCACCAGATTGACATTCATCAGTCGCTTCATACCGTCGCCACGCTGGTCGACTGCTTGCAGCTAGAACGCGGGACCGGTGCCGGCTTCTTGTCCTCCGGCTCAGAAGAATTTCGCGCATCCTTTCAAAAACGCTGCGTTCAAACGGATGAAGCGATTGCGGCGCTGGATACCAAGACATTCGAGCGTGATAGCCAATTCCGTGAATCGTGTGGCGATGCCATGCAGCTGATCGCGGACTTGCCATCGCGACGCCAGCAAGTTCTGGAACAAGACCAGACCGTGCAGTCGCATGTTGCCGCGTACTCACATTTGGTCGAAACGCTGCTGTCTCTCACCGGACGGGCTATTGCCCTGGTCGATGATCCGGAGACGTCTCAGAACACCGTTGCGCTCAGGCAGCTTCTTTACGCACAGGAATTCGCGGGACGAGAACGTGCCTGCGTTGCCGCCGCCTTGGGCAAAGGCGTCCTGACCGTCGATGGACTTGTCCGCTGGCAGGACTTGATCAGTCGGCAGATGTCAGATGCCGAAGCCGCGCTTGACTACTCCACCAACGCACGCGTGAACGCGGAAGTGCAGGCGTTCTATGAGGAGACACAGACCCCAATCGTGGCCGACATTCGGGGCGCGAGAACAAACATGTTGGAGGAAGTCTCCACGAGCATAACAGCAGAGCAGTGGTTCGCCGCCGCGACCGAACGCATCGATCGACTGATCGCCGCACGACAGATGTTTTCCCAATCACTGACTGCAGACGCACGAACGGAGTTGACGAAAGCCAAGTGGGCGATGAGTGGGCAGATCGCGTTCATGTTGGCGGTCGCCGTTTCCGTGGTCTTAACTTGCCATTATCTCGGCAAGCGTTTCTTCACGCGGCCACTGGGGCAACTCTCCCAAGTGTCGCAGGAACTCGCGGCCGGCGAGCTGAACTCGGTGCTTCCGGCGTTCCCCAAGGATGAAATCGGGGAAGTCGCGGATCAGGTGCGCCACGTGCGAGAAGTTCTGAAGAAGTTACTTGAGATGATCCATTCGAACGTCGAAGCGGCGAAGAAGGGGCAGTGGGGTACGCGATGCGAGACCCAGGATTTCGACGGTCAATATTGTGTCTTGGCAGAATCGATCAATGAACTCATTGCTTCCTTGACCGCCATTGATGGTGATGTTGCCCGCGTGATCACCAAAGTCTCGGAAGGAGATCTGTCCGATCGCATCTCGGGGACTTACTATGGCGACACGGCCCAGATTCAGGATTCATTCAATCAGGCGATTGAGAGAATCACGGGAATGCTCGCACAGGTTCGCGATACCAATCGGAAGGCGTCTGCTGCGTCCGAGCGAGTGGAGCAACAGTCGGGGCTCATCTCCAAGAACGCCAGTGAGCAGGCTGCATCGCTGGTTGAAATCGCGACCAGCGTCAAACAGCTGACGTCCATGACCAAACAGTCGGCGGAAAGTGCCGCAGCGGCACGCGGCGTTGCGGGCAACACGATGAGTGCGTCTGAACGCGGGGCAGCTCAAGTCCAAGAGTTGGTGAAGGCCATCAAGCGCATTGAGGCGGTGGGCGACAAACAAACGGAGATCTTAGGAACGATCGATGAGATTGCGTTCCAAACCAACCTCTTGGCACTCAATGCGGCGGTCGAAGCCGCCCGAGCCGGCGAAGCAGGCAAGGGCTTTGCCGTGGTGGCAGATGAAGTCCGTGGCTTGGCCTTGCGTAGCGCCGAAGCGGCCACGACCACGGCAAGGATGACGGAAGAAGCCCTGTCCGAAACCAGCACCAGCGTGTCGCTTGCCAACGAGGTTTCCGGGTTGCTCCAGGAGATCTGCTCGTGGGCTGGACGCAGCCGTGATTCCGTCAAGGACATCGCCTCTGCCTGCGACGAGCAGGCACAAGGGATCGAGCAGATCAACATGTCGGTGTCGAGCCTTGATTCGGCGTTGCAGGACTCGCTCGAGAAGTGCCAGGGCAGCAATGACGAAGCCGCCAGGATGCGTGCCACGGTGAACGAGTTAGAAGCGACTCTTTCGACCTTTCAGTTTGCCGATCGCGAAAATGCTGACGCCCTTGAAGAATTGATGTCAAACGCGACCTGAACCGCCGAGATCCTTGACTCAGCCCCCCTTTCATTCCCGCTGCCTCGCAAGCGTCTCTGCAAATCAACCGATGAATCTTAATTCAACGACGTTTTATGAGTTTGCGCAGATCGCGGCAAAGGAAGCGGGCATTCAGCTGGAGGGAAAGCACGAGCGGATGCTCACCAATCGAATGGCCGCTCGTGTTCGAGAACTCGAGCTTCCAAACTACGAAGAATATCTGCAGCGAATCCAATCTCTGCCGGTCGAGATGCATGCCTTCATCGATAGTGTTACCACAAACTTCACTTCGTTCTTCCGCGATCCCGGTCAGTTTCAACACCTGCAACGCACGCTGGAAGCCATGCTCCGGTCGGAGCCAAACCGGGTGCGGATCTGGTGCGCCGCATGCAGCACGGGCGAAGAACCCTACTCACTCGCGTTGACCGCCAAGCAAGTCACGCAGCGGCTTGGATTGCCGTCCTCGCCCGTTCGAGTCCTTGCCACTGACATCAATCAATCGGTCCTCAAGGGGGCCTCGAACGGCGTCTACACAACGGATCAACTCGCGATGGTACCGGAGTCCCTGCGTGGTTACTTCGTGCGTGACTCGACTGAATCCTCGGACTCGTTTCGGGTCTGTCGTGAGATTCGTGAATCCGTCCTCTTCCGGCGATTGAATCTTTGTCACGCGGAATGGGACATTCCTGGCGACATGGATGTTATCTTCCTGCGCAATGTGTTGATCTACTTTGATCAAGAGACTCAAAGGCAAGTGTTGGCGCGTTGCCTTGAGAAGCTAAAACCCGGCGGCTTGCTCTATGTCGGGGCCTGTGAAAGCGTGCGCAAGATGCTGAGCGGTGCAGAGTCGATCGAGCCATCGATCTTTCGCAAACGCAGCTAGTTGGCTGCGGCAGCTCAACTTCCGCTTACAGCCATCGCTAAAAAGCCGGGCCTTCCAGCTTGCTTGCGGCAACCCGATTCGCTTGGAGTCTTGTCGATTTCGTCATAGCCCACGCGTGGGAGAGAGATGCAAGACTGTTCGGTCTGGGTACCATGGCATGCTGCCACTGGTTCGTCGATGAGAAAGTCCGAACCCAACACGCAAACGGAACTCTGCCCGCGGTACTGGTGTTAAACCTGGATTCGGACGACCGCGGTCCTCGTCTCGCAAGCCAGCCAGTGCCCCGGCCATCCTCAACCCGCCTCTTGTCCCTTCTAGCCAAAACGCCATGCGAGACACGATTCTTCGCTCCGTTCTGTCGCTCTTGATTCTTGGCGGTGGTATCGCGTCGTTTCAATTCCTCGGCGTCGCCGAGGTGCCGACTCGCCCACCCATTCCCGAATCGAAGCCCTTGGTCGAGACCGTCGCAGCGATTCCCCACACACAGGGGATCTCGTTCGAAGTCGACGGCGCGGTGGTGCCCTACCGCCAGATTTCCATTGCGGCAGAAGTGGGTGGCCGAGTCACCTACAAGGCGGACGATTGCCGCATGGGCTGCAGGGTCACCAAGGGAGAGCTCTTGGTCAAGATTGACGCCACGGACTACAAGTTAGAGGTCCGTCGTCTGGAGGAAGAACTCCGGGGTGCCGAGTCGCAGATCAACGAGCTGGAAGCCGAGATCGCCACGGTAAGCAACCAAGTGGAGGCGACTCGGAAGCAAACGGAAATTGATGCACGTCAGCTGGATCGTGTCCGGGCAACACAACTGCGCAAGGCTGCTTCCGCTTCCGAGGTCGACACGGCCGCGAGAACGCTCTTGGCGTCCCAGAATCAGCTGCAGCAACTACAAGATCAAAAGACCCTCTTGACGCGCCGGCGTGCGAGGCTGGAAAGCGCCGCCGCGCTCAGTGAGGCCAACCTTGAGAAGGCGAATGTCAACGTCAAGCGAACCGAGATCTTCAGCCCCATTGACGCCATCGTCGTCAATGACAGCGTGGAACAGGATGGTTATGTTCAACCGGGTTCGGTCGCCCTGATCCTTCAGGATACGTCTCAAGTGGACGTGTCCTGCAAGTTGCAGATGAAGCAAATGGATTGGCTCTGGCAGTCTTCCCGGGTTGTGGAACCATCGCGAAGCACGGATGGCCCTTCTGACCTGAGTTTGGAAACGGATGCTGTTGCACCTGAGGACAGCAAGCAACTGGTTGCAACCCAGGGAATGGATTCGGGAGAATCCTTTCCGGTCACTCCGGCCCGCATCCGCTACGAGCTCGGCGGTAGGACTTATCAGTGGAACGGTCAGGTGGATCGCTATGACGGGGCCGGCATCGACTCACAGACTCGCATGGTCCCCTGTCGAATCCATGTTTCCGATCCGGACGCATCGGTCATCCTATCTGACAATCCAGAAGCCCCCCTTGGACCATTACCGGTAACTCCGAACAAGGCTTCGGATCAGAGTCTGTTGACGGGCATGTTCGTCAAGGCGGTGATCGACACGCGACCGCCGCTCCCTTTCTTGCGTGTGCCGCAAGCTGCGCTCCAACCGGGAAACCACGTTTGGATCGTTGTGGACGGCCAGTTGCAGCGACGCGATGTTCGCATTGCGACCGCCGATCAAGCGAATGTCATCGTCTACCAAGAGGCGGGCGGATTGAAACCCGGTGACGCCGTGGTGGTTTCGCCGATGGCAACGCCATTGGAAGGTGCCTTGGTGTTGGTTGCCGGGTCACCCGAACATGCGGCGATGGAAAGCAAATCGAAAGAACGCCGTCGGGGAGGGCCAAGGCAATGAAAAGCGTCGTTGCGGGCGCGATCCGGAACCGAGCGGCGCTGAACCTCAGCATGATCGCCATGATGGTGGCGGGGTACTTCAGTCTATCGGCGATGCGTCGCGAGACCTTCCCGGAGTTCGAGCTCGATCAGATCACCGTTAGCGTCCCGTATCCCGGTGCCGCCCCGCAGGAGGTGGAGCAAGGGATCGTTCAGAAAATTGAAGAGGCCGTTCGCTCGATCGAAGGCATCAAGAAAATCACGTCGACCTCCAGCGAGGGCTCGGGTTCCGTCGTGCTGGAACTCGTTGCTGATGGACGGGATCCCGATCGCGTTCTGGATGAAGTGCGTGGCGAAGTGGATCGCATCCCCAGTTTTCCTCAAGAGGCGGAGGATCCCGAAGTCCGGCTTTACACTCTTCGCCGCTCATCATTGTCAATAGGGATCCTTGCGCCGGAAGGATTTGAACAGACACCGGGAGCCGAAGTGAAGATGCGGGCGCTCGCGGAAAAGATGCGCGAGGATCTGCTGCAGATCGATGGCGTCGCGGACGTGACGTTCATGGCGGCGAAGGAGTACCAGATTGACATCGAGATTCCCGAGGAAACACTTCGCTCACACGGCTTGACCCTCGGGCGCGCCGCCGATGTGATTCGTCGTGAGAATCGGGAACTCCCAGCGGGACTGATTCGAAGTCCTTCCCAAGAGATCTTGTTGCGCGGCAACAACCGACGGACAGATGGCGCCGCGTTGGCAGAGTTACCGCTGGTGACGGAACCAGGCGGCGGCGTCTTGACCGTCGCCGATCTGGGAACGGTCCGCGACGAATTCGTCGACACGACCGCCGTCAATTACATCAACGGACGACCCGCGATCGGCATGTCGGTTCTGCGCAGCACCACGCAGGATCTCCTGGATCTGATTGACGGTGTGACGGCTTACCTGGACGAAGAGGCTAGTCTTCCCGAAGGATTCGAACTCGTTTCTTGGGGTGATGAATCGATCGAAGTACGAAGTCGTTTGGACCTTCTGGTACGGAACGGCTTTCAAGGTTTGGTGATTGTCCTCATCTTGCTGATGCTGTTCTTGGACCCACGGCTCGCGTTTTGGGTCGCCTTGGGGATCCCCTTTGCACTGCTCGCATCCGGCATGCTGCTTTATCTGACGGGACAAACGCTGAACCAGATCTCAATGTTTGCCTTCGTCATGGCCTTGGGCATTGTGGTTGATGACGCGATTGTGGTGGGCGAAAACGTTTTCGCACATCGCCAAATGGGGAAGCCGTTTTCGCAAGCCGCCATCGATGGGACCGTGGAAGTTTTCCCCTCCGTCTTGACAGCAGTGCTGACGACGGTGGTGGCGTTCGCGCCTCTGTTGTTTGTCACCGGCCGCATGGGCAATTTCACCGCGGTGATGCCGATGGCCATTATTTCGATGCTTGTGGTATCGCTGCTGGAGTGTGCGACGATCTTGCCCTGTCACCTGGCACATAGAGACAGCCTCGTCTTCCGGCTTCTCAACACGGTCTTTTATGTGTTTCGTCCGTTGCTATGGGTGGCCGACCATGGCAATCGCATCGCAACGGGTTTGCTGAGCCGGTTCATCGATGATGTTTACCGGCCTTCGCTCGCGTGGTGCTTGAACAATCGAGTCGTAGTCCTGTCGGCGTGCTTGAGTTCGCTCATCGTGACCACAGGTTTGTACCGAAGTGGCATCGTGCAGTTCAGCTTCTTCCCACGCTTGGACGGCAACACGCTGACCGCGTCGGTTGTCTTTCCCGATGGCACACCGGAACAGGCCGCCATGCAAGCCACGCGCCGCATCGAGCGGGCGTTTTGGAAGGTTGCCGATCAATATGAAGCGCAGGGGCTTTCGATTGCAAAGACGTCTTTCCGAGTCGTCGGTGCCACGTCGGGCGGCAGAGGATCGACCGGCACCGGCGGACACCGAGGTGGCGTCGAGGTGGAACTGGCGTCAGCCGAAGACCGCGGGGTCCACAGTCGCGAAATCGTGACGCAGTGGCGTCAGGAGGTCGGCACCATTGTGGGCGCGGAAGAACTCACTATCGGAACACGCCGCTTTGGCCCGGGCGGAACGCCGATCGAATTCAAATTGCAGGGTCCCTCGTCCGCCGTCGCGGAATTGGAAGCGGCTGTTGAGGAGTGCAAGGCCCAACTCAAAACCTACAACGGCGTGTCCGACATTGCCGACGATTCCTCGCCTGGCAAATGGGAGTACCGCTTTCGCATCAAGCCCGAAGCGTTCGCAATGGGCGTGCGCACCAGCGACCTGGCGGAAACCGTGCGCGCGGCCTACTACGGCGAGGAGGTCATGCGCGTTCAACGTGGTCGCCATGAGGTCAAGATCATGGTGACGTATCCCCGCGAGGAGCGTCGGCTGCTCTCTGATTTCAACGAGATCCGCGTTCGCTTGGATGATGGTGTCGAACGTCCCATCACGGAACTTGCCGAAATCGACTTTGTGCGAAGCTACTCCCAGATCAAACGCATCGATCAGGCCCGTGCCATCACCATTTCCGCTGACGTGGACGACGATTTACCCAACGGTGACACCATCGTCCCCGACTTGCAGGCGAACTTCATTCCTGGTTTGCTGCAACGCTACCCGATGCTGCGCGTTCGCTGGGAGGGCCAGCAGGAACGCCGCAGTGAGTCATTTGGAAGTCTTTTTCGTGGCTTCTCCGTCGCCCTCTTCGTCATGTTCATTCTGCTGGCACTGGAATTCAAATCCACCGTGCAGCCGCTCTTGGTCATGTCGATCATCCCCTTCGGTGTTCTCGGTGCCGTCATGGGACACGTCATCCTAGGAATCCCGCTCACACTGTTCAGCTTCTATGGCGTCATCGCCTTGATGGGGATCGTTGTGAATGATTCCATCGTGCTGATCGACTTCATCAACGCGAAGATCCGGAACGGCGTGCCCGTCCAGGAAGCGCTGACTCAGTCTGGTGCGAGGCGTTTTCGTCCGGTGCTTCTCACGACAATCACGACCATCGGCGGCTTGATCCCAATCTTGATGGAAAGCAGCATTCAAGCCCAAATCTTGATTCCCATGGCGACCAGCATCGCGTTTGGGGAGCTCTTTGCGACCGTGGTTGTGCTGTACCTCGTCCCCGTCTCTTACTCGCTGTATTTTTCCGCAGGTGGCGAGTTGAGTTTTGCCGAGGAGGAAGATGAAGTCCTGCCTGAGGCCAGCATCACCGCACTCGCATGAGTTTCATCAGACGGCCGGATACGTTCCAGTCCTGCACGTACAGATTTCCATCGGCATCCCAGTAGGAACCGTGGGTACCACTGAAGATGCCTTCAACCCACTCTTCCTGTGGAACTCTGAAACCGCGTTTCTTCGTGTCGGGATTGTGCCCAAGAACCGCGATGATGGTGTTTGTCTTGTCTAGAATCACCACACGACCTTGCAGATCAGGTACCGAAACGAAATCACCTTGGATGGCAACCGAGGTTGGCATGCCGAGTCCCGTGACCACCTCTTCGATGAACTCGCCGTCAAGTGAGTAATGCACCAGCCGCCCCTTCGGTTGATGGTTCCGATCACAAATCAACAAACGGGCTGGGTCGTATCGCTTGTCGAGCGTCATCCCATGGGCGGTATTGAACTGCTTGAGGGCGTTTCCTTTCTCGCCAAAGTGACTCAGATATTTGCCAGCTTTGTCATAGCGAAAGATGTGATTGCTTGCGTAGCCGTTTGACAAAAAGATGTCGCCATTGTCGAGCACCGTGATGGCCGTCGGGCTGAACTTGATTTCCCCGAGGCCGGACTCGGCGGGGTACTTCAACCGCAACACCACTTCCCCGCTGTGTGCGTCGAACTTGATGCCTTCCGCGGCCTTGTTGCGCGCCCCGTAGATGTATTCCTTGTCGCCTTCCTGTCGGATTTCCATGTCATGGATGTTGGAGTAGTCGGCACCCAAATAGGATTGAATGACAGCGCCATCCGGTGCAAACACAAACACACCTTGCTGAGCACTGGTGTAGATCAATCCCTTCTGATCAATGACAACGCCGCCGTGCGTTGGTCCCAGTGGTGAGTTCCCATCTGGTCGCAAGCCCCAACCGGGAACCGTATCAAAAGTCATCTCGCCACAACCCATCCGAACAGGGGCGACCGCATCGTTGGCACAAAGAGGCAGCGTGGAAACAATCAAGCAGACGGCGGGGAGGAGTCGGTGGGACATCGTCGGAGGGGAGGTCGGAAGGAGATAGGTTTCAGGTGACAGGGACGCGTAATCTGGACTGGCACAGCGGGATCCATGACCGCAGTCGTGTTGCATGAGCACGCGATGCTCAGCGTTTCTTCGGCTTAGCGTACAACGGTGCTTTTTTGTTCCAGGAAACATCCGGGTCAAAAATCGTGGCGAAGCGAGGGTAGCCGTGATATGGGACGGCGTGTTGCCGCCAGTGTTCGAGGGCCGCATTGTATTGCGATTCCAATTGCTGGACGCGTCCTGCTTGTGCGGGCTCATCAAGAATGTTGGTGAGTTCCAAACGATTCGATGAAAAATCGTAGGCCTCGGGAGTGGCCTCGAAACCCTTGTCGGCAAAGGGCCAGTAAATGTACTTGCCTTCATTGGAAACCACGCCCAAGCAATGGCACTCGCGCGGGCCCCAGACGTTGATCAGCGGAAGCACGCGTTCGGTGACAGTGTTGGGTTCTTTCATCAGTGGCAACAGAGATTGGCCATCCAAGCCATCGGGGATTGCAAGACCCGCGTACTCCAGGATCGTCGGGGCAAAGTCGACGTTGCCCGTCAACGAATCGCAACGGCGCCCCGCGTTGGGCTGACGCGGATCCTTGATGATCAGTGGAACGCGCGTCGACTCCTCATAGGGAAGCACCTTTGACCCGTAACCGTGGGAACCACACAAAAAACCATTGTCGGAGGTGTAGATGATGACGGTGTTGTCAGCGACTCCGTTCGTTTCCAGGGCCTCGCGAATCATGCCGACGGCAACGTCGATCGCATAGATCTGCTGAAAGTAGCGCCGCATCACGTCCAGGTAGTTGTCGCGGTAGCCCCATGAATCGAAGCGTTCGTACTGGCGGCCCTGGCGACTTTGCTCCGAAAAGTGTTCTCCATGCTCGCGGCCGTAATTGGCTGGCTTGGGAATACCCGAGTCAGCGTAGACTTCGTCAAAGATCGGATCTGGCTGGACAGGATGGTGCGGGGCTTTGAAGCTGATCGACAAGCAAAACGGATCGCCGGACTGGGACACGTCCGCGATAAAGTCGCGCCCGAACGCGCCGTACGAACGTGTCGAATGAGGGTACTCGTCGGCGTAGGCCGCCATCGACTTGTTCTTGCGGGTGTCATAGGACGTTTGCCCTGGCCCACCTCCCCAACGATCGAAATCCGATTCGGGCAGTTCCTTCTTCGCGCCCGGTTGATCGACGACTTCAAAGCCGAATTTGCCGGCGAATGCCGTTCGGTATCCTGCTTCGCGAAGCAGCATCGGATAACTCTTGGACCAGATCTCACGTACCAATGGCCCGCTATCGAAATTACAGCCCGTTCGGTATTCGAAGAGACCTGTCATCACGCTGGCACGGCTGGCCATACAAATGGCGGTCGTGTCGTAGTGGCGGTCAAAAACAACGCCTTCCCTTGCCAGGGCATCCAAGTTGGGAGTCTTCGCCCCAGGTGTCCCGTAGCATCCCAGGGAATAAGTGCATTGATCGTCTGCCATCAGGAAGATGATGTTGGGTCGATCATCGGACCAGCCCGGCAAAGCCAGCGCGAGCCAAACGAGCAGGGTCTTGAGGGATCGATGGGGCATGATGAGTGGCGTTTTCGAAGCGGCCTGGGGAGTCAGTGGGAGTGATCTCAACGCTACTTGATCGGGCTGTGGCTCCATTCATGCTTGTCGGTGGATCACACGCGAGACAGTTTACTAGCGCCGGACATGCGAGTGGTCGTGCTCCGACGATTTGTCCACGCCGAGCATTGCAGGCGTCTTTGCTGGCTGGCCCGAGTACAATCCAATATCGTGACGGGATACCTCAAACGGTGGATTTCATCTCATGGACCAAAAGAAACAAGACGAATCGCTTCGGCAAACGCTCTCGGAACTGGGGCACTCGCCCGAGATGGTCGAGGTGATCATGAAAAAGTTGGAAGCCTACGACCGCGAGATGCTGCACGCCTCGGTCTTTGATTCGATTGAAAACGGGAGCTTTGACCTCGATCAGATCGTCAAAGAGGCGAAGGCGGAGGTGGAAGCCCAACAGCAATCGCAACAGTAGCCTCTTTGTCCCGAACGTTTCGCAACTTCATCAAGCCCTGGCCTCCATGTTCCATCGAATCGCTGCGTTTGCCTCCTGCTGGCTGTTAGCTGGGTTTTCAGTTGCGGAGGATTGGCCGCAATGGCGCGGCGTCAATCGGGACGCGGTGTTGTCCGATGAACGGATCCCGGCATCGATTGCCGAGGGAACGGTCACCCTTCAGTGGCGAACGGCCATTGGCCCGGGCTACAGCGGACCGACGGTTGCGGATCGATACGTCTACGTGACCGATCGAGGGCCCAACGATGCGAAAACGGAGATCGAACGCGTGCTGTGCCTCGACGCACAGGGTGGCGATCTTGTTTGGAAACACGAGTATCCCGCACCGTATTCGATCGGTTATCGAGCCGGACCGCGGGCTTCCGTGACGGTACACGAGGGTGCGGCCTATTCGATCGGCGCGATGGGGCATTTCGTTTGCCTGGATGCGGCGACGGGTGCGGTTCGCTGGAATCGTGATCTCAACGAACAGTATGCGATCGACATGCCCATTTGGGGCATCACGGCATCGCCGTTGGTTTACCGTGACCTGGTGATTCAGATCGTCGGCGGTCGCGACGCGGCTTGCGTGGTGGCATTTGATCGAGCCTCAGGGCAAGAACGCTGGCGCGCGTTGGGGGACCGAGCGGGATACAGCTCACCCATTCTGATGCAGCAAGGGGGTCAGGATGTGGTGGTCTGCTGGACAGGAGACTCCGTGAGCGGGCTCGACCCAATGACGGGGAAAGTGTTCTGGCGGGTGGCGATGAAGCCTCGCAACATGCCAATCGGCGTCCCCACGCCGGTGGTGCAGGGCGACAAGCTCTTTGTGTCTTCGTTTTACGATGGTTCGCTACTCATCCAGATCGATCCGAACCGACCAGCCGCCAAGCAGGTGTGGCGGCGGATTGGGATCGACGAGAAGAACACGGATGCGCTGCACTGCATGATCAGCACGCCCCTGATCAAAGGTAACCACATCTATGGCACCGATAGCTACGGCGAACTCCGATGCTTGAAGCTTGAGAACGGGGATCGTGTTTGGGAGGATCTGACGGTCGTGCCACGCAACCGCTGGGCAACGATCCACACCTTTCAGATCGGCGATCGCGAAATCCTGTTCAATGATCAGGGGGAATTGATCTTTGGCAGGCTATCGCCCGAAGGCTTTGAAGTCGCGTCACGCAGCACGTTGCTGGATCGCACGACCAAGCAACTCAATCGACGCGGCGGCGTCACCTGGGCACATCCCGCCATCGCCAACGGAATCATTTACGCGCGTAACGACAACGAAATTGTCGCCGCTTCCTTGATGGAATCGGCAGCTCGCTAGGGATTCCGTTGGGCCAATCGGAACTCGGTGTTCATTCGCTTGCAAACGGGGTTTCTTCGCAGATGCGGGTGCTGGCACGTCCCCGATCAAAGGGAATTTTCGTACAAACGACCAGAATCCCCCTCCAGTCTCGAATCAGAGCAACGTTTCCATGGGAAGCATGGTTCAAATGCTAGCCGGGATATCGCATCAGCCGTCGAGCGTTAGCTCACGGTTCTGCGAACTCCAGGCAAATCGCGTGATAACCGGTCGCTAAGGAGATCGTCCCGCTTAAGACGTAACCCATCGGGACGTCGTCAGGGGAATGGAATGGGAAATCGTGCTCGTACTCAGCCGCTTAGTGGCGGTACTCGTACTCCTACTCGACTCGTTGCTGTCTCGAGTACGAGTACCGCTTCGCTGAGTACGAGGTACGAGTACGATTTTCAGCGTGACCGACGGTTTTTGCCTGG
>JBCCYK010000135.1:0-17235 GCA_039189905.1 Planctomycetota bacterium | reverse complement strand
GGCGAGCTTCTCGTCGCGCGCCATCGAACCCGAGATGTCCAACAAGAAGACATAGTCCATCGGCTCGATCGTGCTGCTCAAATCCTCGCCCGGTGTGACGGTCACCATGAAGTAGCCGTCTTCGTCCTTAGGATTGCTCGTGACCACATCGACACCCGTTCGGGGACGCTTCGTTTGAAATGCCAGCACAATGTCACGAGACAGATCGCCCTCGGTCAGTTCCATTGCCGCCTGAGCGTGATCCGGCGCATGATCGACAATGACAAAGTCATCTTCGTGTGACTCGCTACGCAGCTCTTGGATCGGGACTTCGCTAAGCACATCCAGATTCAAGGAGAATCGGCCTTGGACACGCGTGTCGATCGGTCGATCACCCGTGACGGTGGCGAGTGGGTAGACATAGGTCGCCCAGTCATGGTCCTGATTGAGCTCTTGGTAGTACTCGATGCGGACACGTTGCTTTGCCCGCGCCGCAATTGGAAAGATCCGCATTTCAAACTGCTTGAAATCGACCTGCTCGAGCAAGCCAGGATCGCGTTTGACGCGTTTGTAGCTGTTGTAGATCTCGCGAGCCCGCTGCTTCTCGACGACCTCGCCGATCATCTCTTTGCCGGCGATCCACATGCTGAAGTTGGATACGCTGGCTCCTCTCGGGACGGGGAAGGTGTAAAGGGCCTCGACGATCCGATCTTCCGTGTTCACGAAGATCTGATCAATCTGAGTTACCGCGATCGAGTTGTTGATCGTGACACGAACGTCCTGGCTTTCGATTTCCAGTTTGCCACCTTGGCCTCCGTCGGCGACCAGCATGCCAGCCGCTCGGGCCGAACCACCCCAGAGACCGAGTGACAGAACAGCGCCTGCGAGCGCGGCGACGCGATGAGTTTTCATGGGTCTGTTTCCTGATTTGACGGGTTTTGCCAACGTGAATCGCTGGTGCTTCTCGTTCAGGAGCCCCTGGTGCGGAAACGCTTCTGCCGAAATCTTTGGAAAACTCTCCCGGCGCATTCGTGCGAAGTCGTCGGGCGGCACGAGCGAGCGTCTGGTTTGTCTTCTCTGCGGATCCCCCCTCACGGATCGTCTGCTGGGCCTTTGGGTGACAGGTTGCGTATGTCTTCAGGTACATCACGCCGATGATGCCAGATCAAGGCAGCAGCCGCGCGTCAGCGACACGCTTTCGCACTACACTTGGTTGGCCAGCCGCATCATTCCTTTCCGCCAATCCGCAAACTACCGAAACAAAGTGCTTACGATCTTTCTTGCCATCTGTGGTTACACGACCTTCTGCGTTCAAACGGAATTGACGGTCTCGAACGCCACTGAGTTAATCGCGGCCGTCGAAGCCGACTCGGCCACACGAACCATTCGCCTGAAACCAGGAACCTACGAATTACCGGAACAGCTCGAGATCAAGTCCGGTACCAAGCTGCTGGGTGCAGGGATCGATCAAACGGTCGTCACTCACACGCGGGAATGGCAGGCTTCTCCCAAGGCACTTCCGGACCCAGAGACTCGGCTGGCAGGGTTCGATACGGATTCGTACCTCGTGCGTTTGAGTGACAAGTCAGATGACATCGAGATTGCGCATTTGACGTTCCACGGCCCCCAGGTTCATGGGGCCGTTTTCGGCTTTCGTAACCGCAATCTGCATTTCCACCACATCAAGATCGATGACGTGATGTGGTCTGGCTTGCGAACGCTCGGCATGACGTATTCAAGCATTCATGATTGCGAGTTCGTGGATGCTGGCGGCAAATGGAAGCGAGGCGGGATCGTCCCCGAACAGCGAGGTGGCACATCCGGCGGCGCGATGTTTCTCACCTGGGTCAAGGACTGCGAGATCGCCCACAATCGGTTCCGCCGCACCAAAACTGGCAACCCACAGGCTCATTTCGGAATCAAGGGACGACAAGGCAAACGCTGTCGCATCCATCACAACACGATTGGTTTCGGTTTCTCCATCGAGTTTCCTTTTGAGGGGGATGAAGACATGGAGATCGATCACAACGTCTTGCGGGGCGCTGTTTCCATCCCAAAGCACGCGGGTGGCAAGGTTCCGGAGAGTGGCCGGACGTTCCACATCCATCACAACTACTTCACGACCAGCTACGCGATTGAGTTTGTTCGCAACGGTGTCGAAATCGATCACAACCTTTTTGACTTCGACGTCAACCAGGACGGCGGGAATCTCATATCGGGTTTTGGAAAAGCAGGCGCGGCGGGACCCGCAAAGTTTTATAACAATCTGATCAGCAACCCGGGTCGAGGCGTTATCTGGATCAACGAACCATATGACCACTTCGAGATTCGCAACAACCACATCGTCACGCGGACCACAGCGACGCCACGCAAAGAAGGTCTGTTCGCGTTCAACAGCCGTAGTAACCTCGAAACCATCTCAATTCGCGATAATATCGTTGAGTGCATTGGCCAGTCACGCCCTCTTCTTCGCACCGAATCCATGCTCGCAGCGGATGTCCTTGGCAACCAACTCACCAACGTGAGCGATTCCGGCCGATTGAAACCCCAAGCTGTCGTGGATGACGCTGGCTTGAAAGAGCCGCTGCAGTTTAACTGCGGAGTCCGTGGGGAATCCCGAGTTGACGGTTGGACATTGGCACCGTCCACCCAGATCAATTCGTTTGAAGACTAACGTGACACCTCAGCTCAAGATGCGGTCGCGTTCCCGGTACCCGGCAACCGCGTCGCGAGAGACACCAAGTCTTTCGGCCTTCCAGCGGCCGGCCGAAACTCTTGGCGACATCTCGATTTAGTAACCCGACGCGTGAGCGAGGAATCGCGTTCGTTCGCTCGCCTCGCTTCGTGTTGAGATTGTTGCTTTCCGAGACAATCGACGTCCCGCTGGCCACGATTGTTGGCACGTCGCCAAGCCTGTGCGACCCGTCCTGCGGCTTTGCCGCATCGGTATCCAAGCATCGCGACAGATCCATCCCACCCTCTTTGGGGACGTTTTCGGAGGCCCCTACGATGACTCGGGGGAAGGCTCGTTTGTTGGCGATCAGCGAAAAGTGTCAGAAAATCTGCCATTTGCTGAGAGATGCGAAGCTCGCGCGACATTTCATCCTTGCAAGCACACGGATCGGGACGCCGTAACGGCCCCATCGCGATCGCAGCAAACCGCCTCTCAAACCACTGGCAAACACAGAAGTGATGCGTACTCCCGCCAGAGTTTCTGATCCCGAATCAAACCATGTCGGCAGACGAGTTGAGGCCCCGCCTCGTGTCATGATCGTTGGGCCTGTGATGCTTCTATCCACGGTCATCATCGCCGACCTCGCGTCTGCGGCGGTGGTGATTCCTTCCGACATCATCGCTGGCGGGAATCACTTTTTCGATGCGGTCAATAGCTTCGAGGGTCCGAAAGTCTCTTCCACGGGATCGATCTACGCGGTCGTCGGTGGGGGTGGTGCTCCGACGACCATCAAGACCTACATCGGTGACGTTCTGTCACCCGATCCCAATGCGATCGATACCGCGCTGACGCATCACGGGAACGGCGTCGTTGGTGCCGGCGACGGCTTTGGAGGGTCCGCAATCATCCGGGGGACAACCGACGTCGACACAAGCTTCCGCGCGGACATTGATCTCGACAATGCGAGTCCCGGGTTCTCTCAGCCGCTGGTTTTCTTCAACCGATCCGCAACCCAAAGCTATGAGGTGTCACTGAGCTTGGCGTATGATCACGACGTCCAAGCAAGCGGCCCGGACGCGGGGATTCGTTCGGACTTCGATTTGACCGTTAACAGTACGAAGGTGTTCGGCTCGGAACTGGTCTCCGACACCATGACGGGCGACTTCTTCAATGGCCCGCTTGCCAGCACGGGCGCTTTGCTGGAAGACGATGGCATCTTTCAATTCAGCATGGTGCTGTCACCAGGCCAGATCTCGACCGTTGGTCTCGACCACACCATCGAAGGTCCAGCGAGTGGCTTCAAAAGTGGAACAGTCACCGGCAATGCCACCTACTTCTTGTCGCTTGACAACGTCACCGCGGTTCCCGAACCGAGCAGTGTTCTCTTAGGGGCTCTGCTCGTGATTGGCATATTCGGGAAACGCATCCAAAAAAAATGGCCTCGTGTTAAGGACAGACACGAACGTAGCATGTTTCAACAGCCTTCGCTTCGATCCCATCGGGTGTGACATTAAACGCGGTGATGATCAGCTTGTCTTCATCGACCAGTTCATACGTGGTCCTCCATCCCCAAGGCGGGTTATCGGGAACATCGTACTCGCCGCGCACCTCAAACCCGCGTTCGATCGCAGCACCCTGTGAAGACATGATTGCGTAGTTCATGTGAAAGCTATCAATCCATGACGACTGAAACCGCTTTGTCACAGTGTTGAAACCGATGAGTTCTTCGCCGTCTCGGTCTTTCCCCTGGAGCGTTCCTCGGTAAGTGTGCCTTAGGAAGCGTCCCTCCATGATTGACGCGATGGCGCCCGAAACCAAAGATTCATCCGTGAGTTGCCCCGGCTCAAACCAAGTGCGACACGGACCTTCCCAAGATCCGATCATCTTTTCAAAACAGCTTGCGTCCGACATTGGAAGTCTCTTGGATAATGCACATTGGGAAAAGGGTTCGTATGGCTTCGTTTCCGCGAAGATTTCGCCAACCACCCGCTCTGTGTTCTCGGTGCCTCTGTGTTTCAGTCATAGGGCGCGCTGTTTTTGAAACACAGAGGCACCGAGTTCACAGAGGAACTGAACTTTGCAAATCGAAGGCCGTACGCAAGCTACTCGGGCGTTTGTGACACGGGGAGATACTTGGCCTGATAGTCGTGAGGCAATGGCACAACCGCATTGTCGCGCGCCCAAGCGTCCCATGATTTCGAAAGTTCCCGGACCTTTTGGGGATGTTCCGCTGCCACGTCATTCCGTTCTGTCCGATCGGCCTCGATGTCATACAACTCCCAGTCATGCCCTCGGAGGGCGACCAGTTTCCAACGGCCCGACCTCACCGCGCGGTTTCCTTCGTGCTCGAAGAAGAGGCTTCGTCGCTCAAGACCTGCGTCATGCAGCAGCGGCAACAGACTGACGCCCGGAAGATCTGATTCAGGCGATCGCTCTCCACCCGAAGCCGCTTCCAAGAGTGTCGGCACAACGTCGATGAGGTGGCTCGGCGTGGCATCGATCGCACCCGAGGCTGGTGTCATGCTTCGGGGAGAGTGAACGATGAAGGGGACCGCAATGCCTCCTTCGTGGTTGAAGTGTTTGTAGAGTCGCCACGGTGTGTTCGACGCGTTGGCCCATCCGGATCCAACGCTGTGATAACTGCCTGCGGCTCCCATTTGCTCGATCAGATCGCCACGATGCAGGATGTTGTCGGTCCCCGACTTGATGTCGAAGCCGTACGCGTCCCATTCGGCACACGCCCCGTTGTCGGAAGTGAACACAATCAATGTGTTGTTCGATTGACCGTGTTCATCGAGGTACTCCATCACGCGACCGACGTTCTGGTCCATTCGGTCCACCATGGCGGCATAGATCGCCATGCGTCGTGACAGATCAGCGCGTCGTTCTTTCGTCAGTGAATTCCAGGCGGGATTGTCGGAAGCGTTGGACTCGCCCCAGTCATAGTGGGGCGAGCGAGGGCTAAGCTCCGTCGTGCGAGGAACGATCCCGAGATCCTTCATGCGATTGAGCCGTTGTCGACGAACGGCATCCCATCCGATGTCATAACGCCCTGCATACTTGACAATCGTTTCCTCGGGAGCATGCAGTGGAAAGTGGGGGGCATTGAAAGCAAGGTAGAGAAACCAAGGTTGGTCAGGCGTCTCGCGCGCTTGCGTCAGAAAGTCGATGGCATGGTCCGCGAGGGCATCCGTTCCATAGAACTCGCCGTTGCCGTACTCCTTCGCGGATCGTCCTCGGGGCATTCGCAAAAAGTGTTTGGGATCCCAAAACGTCTTTGCGCTCACCAACGTCCCGTAAAACTCTTCAAAACCATGTTGCGTGGGATCGTCGGTTCCGAGGTGCCACTTTCCAGAAAGAAAGGAACGGTAGCCGAGTTTTGAAACCCGTTCTGCGATCAGCGGTACATGGCTGGAGACCCGTCCCCGATAGCCCGGTAAGCCAATGTCCTGGGTCATGTGACCCAGGCCGACGCGATGCGGGTAAAAGCCCGTCAACAACGAAGCGCGCGATGGACAGCACCTGCCGGTGGTATAGAACTGCGTGAGTCGCAGGCCTCCCTTGGCCAGGCGATCCAGATTCGGTGTCTCGATCTCGCCGCCGTAGCAACCCAGGTCACTGAACCCAAGGTCATCCGCGACGATCAGCAGGATGTTCGGGACGCGAATCTCATCGTCGGCCACAAGCCGCCGTTCCAGAGAAAGCCAAGCGCCACATGCGAAACAGGCCCAAGCCAGCGGGGAAAGCACCACGCAAGCGAGATTTTTCATGGGGTTGGACTTTCGCGGGCTGCCGTCGCAAATGCGGTCAATCCCGCTTGTCAGGATCGATGCCGTTCTCGATCATCGCAATGCGCTCTTGGTGCTTGCAATACATGGAGTACAGCGCGATGACGCCGCCGCAGACGATGCCCAGAACGGGGATCACCACCTCGGGCTTTGTCAAAAAAGCTTCCCAGTTCATCAAGCTTCCCTCTGGATTCAAGCGGTTTACATTTGCGGTCGATCTCACCCAATTCGCTCACGCGACTGGATTCTTGGCTAAATCGCAGAAATTCGACAGTTCTCGCTGATCGTCTTCATTGAAACGTAACCGAACCAAGTTCACCCTTCCGCGGCTTGCCGTGGGAGGGTGAATTTTGGTGGCGATCAGCGAGAGTATACCGCAAGCGTGGTAACCGGTCGCTAACGCGATTCGGCTGATAGGCAAGCTGTCTTTGCAATGCGATCTGGCAAACCAGTGGTCTGGCACGCTGAATTCAGGACAACAGCGCCTCCACCGGATCCGCGTTACCGCCGATTCGGAAGGGCCGACCGTTGGGTGCGAAAAACTCCTGGTCCAGCGGCAAACCCGCCGCTGCCGCGATGGTGCGATTGAAAGCGGAGACGCTGACCGGATCGGTGTCGACCAAGTGCCCGTGTTTGTCCGAAGCACCGTACACCTGACCGCCTCGAATCCCGGCCCCCGCCAGCAACGAAGAAAAAGCGCCCGGGTGATGGTCGCGCCCACCATTGACGTTCAACTTCGGCTTTCGCCCAAACTCCGTTGTCAACACGACCAACGTTTCGGACAGCAAGCCTTTGGAATGCAAGTCACGCAGCAGTGCGCTGACCGCGTCATCTACGACCGCGGCACGTTCCGTCAGCCGGTTGTAAAGATCTTGGTGCATGTCCCAACCGCCGTAGCTGACTTCCACAAAACGTGCCCCGGACTGCACCAAGCGTCGGGCGAGCAAGCAGCCCTGTCCGAACTGGTTTTCGCCGTAGGCTCTTCGAACGCTCTCGTTCTCTTCCTTGATGTCAAAGACCTTCAGCTCATCGCTGCCCATCAGTTTGGTCGTCTCGCGGTAGAGTTGGTTATAGGCTTCCACGCGTTGATTCTTGTGTCGTTTCTGGAACGTGTCGTCAAACTTGCTGGCTAGCTGCAGGCGGCGCCCGAACAGGTCATCATTGAGATACTTGGGCAGCGTGATGTTCTTGATGCCGGCAGCCGCATTGGCGATAGGAACGGGTGACAAGGCGGGCGGCAGAAAGCCTGCGCCAGGGTGCCGGTTGCCACTGCCAATCAAGAAGTTTCCGGGCAATTCTTGGTTCTGCCGTCCGATTTGATCCACCATCCAGGCACCCATCGCGGGATGCTGAATGCTATTGATCTGTTTGTACGCCGTCCGCATCAGGTACCGCGCCTGCTCATGAGCTCCGGTTTCCGTCGACAGCGAACGCACAACGGCCAGGGCACCCGCCAGATAAGCAAGCTTGGGGAATTTTTCGCCGAACTGGATACCAGGAACGCGAGTCGCAATCGGTTTCGTTTCGCCGGCTTCTTCCACGCCGACTTTCGGATCAAAGGTGTCCAGGTGTGTCATGGCGCCATCCATAAACAAATAAATGATGTGCTTCGCTTTGCCGGTTGGCGTTGCGGCTGCATCGACGGACTGATTGATGAAGTGGCTGCCCAGCACACCGCCGGCGAAGGAAACACCCAGTGTTTGACGGGCAACCGAACCAATGAACGATCGACGATCTTCCAACGAAAACTCGAGGGCTGCCATAGCGTCATGAACTCCGGTTGAGGTGTTGTGTTGATCCGACGGGAATAGGGCGGCGCCGCGTTCCGAGCCGCCCCGAGGTGATGACGGGCACGACCATTAGGGAATAAATAAGAACTCACGCGTGTTGAGCAATGCCCACGTGATGTTCCCGTACGCGACACTGTCGCGCGCCTGCTGACCGAGCTCGCGCGCCGCGGCGACGCGATCTTTACTGTTGGGTTTTCGTGACAGCACGCTCAGAAAGATCGCGTCGACACGATCGGCGGCTTTCCCGACTTTCATCAGGTTGTCGACGATCGCCGAACCGGGCTCCATCATCACATGCGTGATGGGCCCATTGAACATCGCCAAAATCTGCGGCACGGTTGCGTCGGTGGCTGAGCCATCAATTGTCTCGCGATCGCTCTGTCCAAACTGTCGCAAAAAGTGGTCGTTTGGCAGCGGGGCTGGTAGCTCGCTCGCACGACAGAGCACGTTGCCTTGGTAAGCGTGCTTGTTCTGTTCTCGACGAAGGGCCCCCTGGTCATAGGTCCGGGCAAACTCTTCGCTCTGCGCTTTCAGGCTTGTGAAAGTCGCCGTTGTGAAATCCACGTCGACCACATCGTGCATGTCTTCCGCCGTCGGGCGCTGGAAAGGCCAGGGGTTGTGGACGGCGAGTGTCAGGATGGAATCCCACACTTGTTCGGCAGACATCCGACGCAACGTTGGCCCAGGGAAGTAGTACTTCTCACCACTGGTGATGTCGTAGTCCGTCGCCTGTCGCTGATAGGTTTGACTGTAAAGGATGGTTCGCATCAACTCCTTCAAATCAAAGTCACTGCGTATCAGCACGTCACAAAGATGCTCCATGGCATCCTCATTCACGCACGGATGCTCGTCGCGAAAATCGTCGTATGGCTCAACAAAGCCAACACCCATGAAGCGACGAAAGATCCGGTTCACCACGGTTTGGCTGAACCGCTCGTTGGAAGCATCGGTCAGCCACGCCGCAAACTGTTCTCGCGGCGTTGCGTCACGAGCCGATGATGGGATCTCTCCCCATAACACTTCCGGCTCAACGACCGACTTGGGGTCCGCATCCGAATAAGCGTAATCATGCGGGAGGCGCAGTTGGGCCTTCACCTCGCTGACGGCATAGGTGTTCGCGCGTGCCAAGCGTTGGAATGAGCCTGGTACACGGCCCTTGTCATACTGCTTGCGGGCCTCGTTGATCAACGCATTGGCCGGATTCGTCTTGACAAAGCCCGCGTCGCCTTTGCGGATGCGCGTTCGCGTCCCGGTGGTGAACGCAGCCAATTCGTAGAACTGATACTGAGCCCATTGGTCGAAGGGGTGATCGTGGCACTGGGCGCATCCGATCTGTGTTCCTAGGAACACCCTCACGGTGTTATCGATGTACGGCAGCGGTTGACCATCATCGCGTAACTGGAAGCCGACCGCCGGGTTTTCCCAGATCTTCCCGTTCGCTGTCAGCATCTCGTAGACCCATTGGTCGTACGGACGATTCTCAGCAATCGTTTGTTTGATATATGCCAGATAGGGTTGGCCGATGATGTTCGGGCTGGGGCGATCGTGCAGCCTCAGGGTGTCCGCCCAAAAGTTGTAGAAATTGCTCACGTAGTCCGGGCTGGAAAGCAAGTCATCAATCAGTTGCTCGCGGCGCTGTGGATCCTTGGATTCCAAGAAAGCGACCGCCTCGGGAAGCGTGGGAATGCGCCCCGCGACATCCAAGTAAACACGCCGTAAAAACACCTCGTCCGAGGCGAGAGGTCGAGGTCGCGTATCCTCGTCCAGCAACTTCGACTCAATGTACGTGTCCAAAGTGGACGCATTTGACTTCACATCGCGACGACGATTCGCGTCGACCGGCACGACTTCCAGATCAACTCGTTTCTTCTCACGGACGCTCGCAGGTAACTTGATTTTGACGGGTTGCTGCTTGGCCGCGGGGCGTTTCTGCCGCGACTGAGCCTCGGCAGTCGTCGCCAGTCCCGCCGACAAAATCACGACCACCAGCCAGATTGATTTCGCTCTCACGATCGCAGTCACAAACAAATCCTCCTATCGCCGGAATACCAACCGCTGTATCCCGTTTATGATAATCGAATACGGCGCACACGACCGTCAACGGTTGGGAGGTGGTCCTCTTTCAACCAGAACCCGTCTTCGTTTGACCTCCATCGCAGTGTCCTGTCGAGAAACGCTTGACCCATGAATCCGTACCCATCCTCCCGACGGTGGAACTTTCTGGCCCTTCCCGCGGCGCTGGCACCCTTCTTTTTAGGGGCGAGCCCTGCCATTGCCGAAGACTCCACAAAGGTTCCTGGTAGGCCCGGGATTCGCGCGAATGCCGACCCGGCCCACCCCAGTTGGGACCTACTGCTTTCAAACAACCTGATCGGAACCTATCACGCGGATCTCAAGGGAACGCCCGGCATCTACCCCCTCCTGTCACCCAAGGGGCGTCCCCTCACACGACGATTTCCGATCGGCCCCGCGACGGAAACGGAACGAGATGACCACGATCACCATCGGAGCCTGTGGTTCACACACGGTGAAGTCACCAACACGACCTCCGGGAAAGTCGACTTCTGGCTGGACGACCCCTCGCCTCACACGGGCATCGTCCGGCAAACCGGGGCGAGAATCGAGGAATCGGACCATGGACCCAAGTTGATCACACAGAACGAGTGGCGTGATGCTCAGGGACGTTTGATGTTGACCGACACACGCTGGCTCCATGTCCAGAACATCGCGGGTGACACCGCAATGGACTTCACCGTTCGGCTCCAGGCGGCCAGCGAAACCGCGTTTTTGGGCGATACCAAAGAAGGCACCTTCGGCATTCGTGTAGGGGGCGCCATGAAAGTGGATGCCAAGCGGGGCGGCACGATCCACAATGCGGAAGGCTTGACTGGCAAGGCGGCCTGGTCGAAAGCATCGGCTTGGGTTGACTACAGCGGCCCGGTGCCCGCCGCGCCGGATCAACTCGATGCATCGGAAACGACAGAAACGGCTGGCATCACGATGATGTATCACCCCCAGAACAGCCTGCAGCCATGCCGCTGGCACGTCCGCACCTACGGGTTGTTCGCCGCGAATCCCTTCGGTCGCAAGCACTTTGGCCTGGAACCCTACAAAGGCTATCCCTTGGAGCCCGGAGAGCCCCTGACCTTACGCTTTCGAATGGTCCTTCATGACGGTGGTTTCGATGACGAAAAGGCTGCCCTCCACTACGCCAAATTTGCCGCCGAAGCTTCGGGTGGCTGACCATGCTCGCCCTGCTCAAGCATGGCAACTTGCGTCGATTCGCTGCACGATGTCGCGGAGGATGGGAACGTCGCTCTCCGGTCGTGTGGGACTGTTAGGGTGCGTTTGAGGAGAGGGGATCCAACCACGCAGGTGGAGCAATTGGGCTGCACTGTGTTTGTAGGCGGGCACGGGATCGCGAAACGCAAAGAAGCCAAGGTACTGCAACAAATCATTCAGTTCATAAAAGCGATCATCACCCTCGTGCCACCACCGATCTCGGATCGCGAACGCTTCCGGAGCGAAGGTACTCAGTCCGAGCAGGTAGTCACTCCCATACATGACCATGTCGATTGCCAAATCATTTCCGGTCAGAACGCGAAAGTCGGGCCGCACCTCATCCCGGAGCTGCAGTCGTTGCCACTCGAGGTCCCGTCGCAAAGAGGAATGCTTGGCTCCGGTGCATGCTTCTGTTTCCATCAATCCACGATAGGTCGCCAAATCGTAGATCTTTCCAAACGGCGCAAACATGTTTCCCAACTCAAAGGCCAGGAACTCGCCCGCATGTTCGCCCATCCGACGATACGAAGCGACGATGCCATCGCCATCCTGCGAAGTCAGGCCATACGATTGAAAGAAAATGGGCGTGCCGCCATGCTTTTGGATCTCGTCAACGCCACGGCGATAGGCATCGAAGTCAAACGTTGAATCCGGCCGATCGCCCACGAAGACGCCCGCGATGAAAGCCGCGTCGGACAACACGCCCGCCGTCTCTTCCAACGCACGAAAACGCGTGGCGGGATCAATCAAGTTGGCGTAGCCCGTGTCCATGTTCACGGCGGGCAGCAGCCCGGCGGCATGAGTTCGGGCCACGTGCTCTCGGAACGCCCCCCAATCGACTTCGCCGCTCGTCCCAAACGGAAGCAAGATGGCGGACATACCCGTGATTTGGCGTTGCGGACGGATAACGGGACGAACCGATTCCAGAACTGGCATGTTGGTGGTTGGTGCTGAGTGCGAAGGGGAACTGTCAAATGAGCGCGGGAGCAGCCTAGGCCTTTTGGAAGACCGTCCGCTTGCGTTGCGAGCAGGTTGCAATTTGGCAAAATGGGCAGGAGGCTTGTGCCTTTCGCGAACGGGCCCTCACAACTTGCCTTTTACCCCACCAACTGCCGTCCCCCTGACCTGCGGGCGGAGCAAACGGATTGCCGATGCAAAGTCGACTACCCCTGCGAGCGACGCCAGCCGAAGAGGCGTTTGCGGACAATGGCCTGTGGATCTTTGCCAGCCGCCATGACAGCGATTGGACGATGGACCCGACAACACATTCTTTTTGGAAGCTCCTCTACTTCATCGATGGCGGTGCCAGGATCTTGATGGAGCCTGAGGCGGCGAACTCGCAAAGCGCCACGGCTTTCGCCGCGCGTGACTCTCAGCTCGATCAGACGGCGCCGACGGGCGATCGCGAACGCGCTGGCCGCCCCGGCTGGGATTGTCGTGCCGGGGATTGTGTCTTGATCCCGCCTGAACGCACCCACCGGATTGTGGATCAGTCCAGTCAGCCCGTTTCTTTGTATGGCATGGGCGTTCGCATTCAGGCCACTCCCGACACCTTCCCGTTGAATGACTTTCTCAGTCCCGTGCGTTTGTCTTCGGATCGGCTTCGTTATCTCGGCCTCCCACGGCGTCTTCGAAAAATCTGGTACCTCCAACACACTTCTTCACAGACAGATCGCTTAGCGGCCTTGACGGGTGCGCTCGATCTGTTGGCGTGCGTTTCCGGCGTTCTTTCCAGACACGGTGGCCAATCGCCATCGCCCGCACGGGATGCGGAACCCGACATGGTCTTGATGCGAACCTACGTCACCTGGCTAGAAGAGAACTTCTTTGAACCGCTGACGATCGACTCGGGCGCGGAAGCCTGCGGCGTATCGCGAAGGAAATTCACCTCCCTGTTTCGGAAGGTGACCGGCGAAACATGGCTCAGCCACCTGAATCGAATTCGTGTGAATCATGCCAAGCAACTGTTGACCGAGAGCGATCTCTCGGTCGCATCCATCGCGTTTCAAGTGGGTTACGAGGAGCTTTCCACCTTTTACCGGGCCTTTCGCCGCGTCACAGGGCGTCGACCGGCGGAAATCCGGGACTCCAAACCGCAACCAGGCCAAGGGCACGACGCGACCTGATAACGAGGCCGTGATTGTCCCACACCGATGCGGCGTTCCAATTCGATCGCGGACCCAAATAATCACTGGGCAAATGAGCTGTTTGCCCTACAGTCTCCGGCAGGATGCTTGCTAGGCTCGGACCGAGCGCGACGCTTGGCAGCAGTACGCAGCGAGAAAGCGGTCCCCGAGGAAGCGAGTGATGAAGGCAGAGCAAAAACGTGTGGTGATCGTCGGAGCGGGACCCGGAGGGCTGGCCGCGGCCATGCAACTGGCCCACGCGGGATGCGATGTCACGCTGGTTGAGAGACGGGCTCAGGTCGGCGGTCGCACGTCGGCCATTGAATTCGATGGATTTCGATTCGATTGCGGCCCAACTTTCTTTTTGTATCCCCGCGTGCTCTCGGAGATCTTTCACAGTGTCGGCTATGACCTGATGGAAGAGGTTCCCATGACGCGTTTGGACCCTCAGTACCGACTGACGTTTGCGGCGGGAGGTCAGTTGGACTGCACTCCCGATATGGATGAGATGGACCGACAGATCGCCGCGATTTCGCCCGCCGATGTGGGACAGCTCCGACGGTACATGGACGACAACCGTGTGAAACTGGAACGCTTCCGTCCCATTCTGGAGTCGCCCTTCTCGTCGCCATTGGATTTGATGCGTCCGTCCTTGCTGGGTGCTGCGACAAAGGTGCATCCCCTGCGTTCGCTCGGAAATGAATTGGGACGCTACTTTTCAGACCCGCGGCTCGTGATTGCTTTCGCGTTTCAATCCAAGTACCTGGGGATGTCGCCGTTCAACTGCCCCAGCCTCTTCAGCATTCTTTCCTTCCTGGAATACGAGTATGGGGTTTGGCACCCCATGGGCGGCTGCAGCCAAGTCAGTGAACGAATGGCGGCCCTCGCTCAAACGATGGGCGTGAAGATCCTGTTGGATTCTCCGGTGCAATCGGTCGAGATGGAGGGCAGGCGTCTGGTCGCAGTCCACACAGGTGAAGAACGACTCGCCGCCGATGCCTTTGTTGTCAACGCCGACTTTGCTCACTGGATCACAAAAGCGGTTCCCAACCAATCCCGTCGGCGTTGGACAGATGAGAAGGTCGCGAGCAAACGCTTCTCATGCAGCACCTATATGCTGTACCTGGGTATCGACGGGCTCTATGAAGACCTTCCGCATCACAACATCCACATCAGCGAAGACTACGATCGAAACCTGCGGGAGATCGAAACGGAACATGTCCTCAGTGAGGACCCTTCGCTTTACGTTCAGAACCCTTGCGTGACCGATCCCTCTTTGGCACCTCCGGGCCAAAGCGGCCTGTATGTTCTGGTTCCGGTGACGCACCAGCACCCCAACGTCAATTGGGATCACGAGAGTGACCGTTTTCGTGAGTTAACCCTCGACAAGCTTGCATCCATCGGGCTCGGTGACATTCGTGACCGCATTCGCGTTGAGAAACGGATCACTCCGGCTGATTGGGAGCACGACTACGCGATCTACAAGGGTGCGACGTTCAATCTGGCTCACAACCTCGGCCAGATGTTGCACCTCAGGCCCCGGAATCGATTTGAGGACCTGGAAGGTGTTTATTTGGTCGGCGGGGGCACCCACCCCGGCAGTGGTTTGCCGGTCATCTATGAATCCAGCCGCATTTCCTCGCGATTGCTTTTGGAAGACCTCGGTGTCTCCACCCAGTTCATCGATGACGTTGCTCGCAGCGGCGTGCCGGAGCCCGTAGGGAACTCAGAGACATCCATGGAGCCGGTCGCGGTTTGAATCAAGCAAGGGTACCGACGACATCCCCACATTTGTCGCAAGCGGGTAAGAGTGACGCGCGGGTTTTGTTGCAGGCGGAGCAGGTTTCAAACAGACGCGTGGAGCAGCACGGGCAAGTGTAGGGCTCGTCGCCTTGGGCCGCATCTTCGGCACGCGTCAGGGCGAGCGATTTCTTGAGTGTTTTTCGCGTCCACGATGTGAATCGCATGGGCCCACGACGGATGGGAAACTCGCAGATCGGGCAAACGAATTGGGCATAGGCGTCTCGGGATTGCTTGAGCAACCACTGCCGTGACGGCCGCGTCAGGGATCGAAGTAGTTTGTACAAAATCCATGTTGCAACGAGCAAAGCCGTCCCGATGAGAAGATAGCGAAACACCTCGTCGGGGAAGTGTTCATGCATCACCAAGATCACGCGTCCCCCTAAGGCCGCCGCGAACGCATAGCTCAGCGGCGCGAACGGCGTGCCCATCGCACGCCAAAGGGGGACTGCGATGATCAAGAGGAAGGGGACCAGGAGTCCGAGCTTGTAAGCGGCGAGACGCCATTGGTGGGCTTCCACTTGTTCGTAGTAGGCATCTTCGAGCGGCACGCGAGCCTGGCGTTGTTCCTCCTTGAGCTCGGACTCGTTTTCTTGAAGCGACTGCCGCTTCCGCGTCAACGTTTCGAGCTGTGCGCCCATCTCCTGAGATTGGGCTTGACGATCCAAGAAAGCCTGCAGGTTATCGCTCAGAGCGATTTGCTGTTCCTCCGAGAGCGAGGTCGCGTTTTCGATGCTTAGCTTCTGCAACTCCAACAACTGATTGATGGTCTGCTGAGAGTTCGTGACCGTCTGCTGCAGGACGGTTCGCTGCTTGGTGAGGGCATCGATTTGGTTCTTGGTCTCGACAAGTTCGACCGTGAGTTGGTCGCTGCGCTCCACCAAATCGCTCGGCACCTTGGCGAGGACCTCGGTTTCATAGCTTGGTCCTTCGATACGATCGATGTCGCGGGTCACGTAGCCCAGCAGCCAGAACGCCAGCCAGGAGACGAGAGCGGCGAACAACCAGATCAAGAACCGATGGCCCAACGGCCCACGCCGAAGGGTGACTGGGTTGGGCCGGGCAACTGGGTTGGCGGGTGATCCGCTGGTGTTGCTGGGGTCGATTTCCATGCCGCTTATCATTGAACGTGTCGGGAGGAGACGAGGAGGCTTACGCGGTTTCTGTTAGCCGGGAGTGGCGTTGCTTGGGGAGAACTTCTTGGACTCCTTTGCTAGAGACCGAAAGGGTGATTTCGCTGCGCGGTCGCCAGGAGAATTCGGGGGCGTTGTGAGTTTTCGATGCCAGATCCATAATCTCCGGCCCCGCGGGGCTGTTCTCCGACACCTGTCGCTGGTCACCCCCACTGAAACGTGGCCCAACCAAGTTCACCCGCCCGCGGCTTGCCGTGGGAGGGTCGGCCCGCGTCAGCGTGGCCGGGGAGGGCCGGTCGCAAGAAAACAATCGCGTTCACGAGACCTCGTACCCGTGCCCTCCCCGAAATCTCGCTTCAAGCTCGATTTCGACCCTCCCTTCGCTGCGCGTGGGAGGGTGAATTTTGGTGGCGATGAGCGAAAAGTGTCCGTTCCTCTAAGCCACCCGTGACGAGAATTCCGTGCCTCAGCCGCGATCCTCCAAGAACGCCAAGCCAAAGCCCGCCCGGGACACGTCGGTCAAGAAACCGTCGAAGCAGAAGGCATCGCAGCCGAGGCGGATCAACCAACTCTTGGCGTCGGCCGGTTACGGCAGCCGTCGCCACTGTGAGGAGTTGGTGCGGGAAGGCCGCGTGGAGATTGATGGCAAGGTCATTTCGGAGC
>JBCCYK010000134.1:0-17285 GCA_039189905.1 Planctomycetota bacterium | reverse complement strand
TTGCTGGCGGCGTTGCCGATGTTGTGGTGGGTTGGCTGGACGTCGCTGGCCGTCCTGGGCAACGAACGACGTTTGGCAGCCGTTGTGATTCGTAGTTTGGTCTGGTCATTGATCGTCGTCGCCCTGGCGGGGATCCAACTCGTCTGGGTGAATGATCGTCTGACGGTCATGTACGTGCTGGATCAAAGCGAGAGCATCCCCGAGTCGAAACGCACAGCGATGCTGGACTTCGTGATTCAAAACGTGCGGGATCACCGCAACGCTCCGCGCGAAGATCGGGCGGGCATCATTGTCTTTGGCCGCGATGCGTCGATCGAGATTCCACCGTTTGACGACGATGTTCCGCCACTGCGTCGTCTGGAAAGCCTGTTGGATCGCACCGACGCCACGAACCTGGAAGCGGCGTTGAATTTGGCGCAGGCATCGATGCCGGAAGACACCGCCCGGCGGGTCGTGATCGTGACGGATGGAAATGAGAACATGGGGGCCGCGCGTGCCATGGCGCGAAGGTTGGTTCAGTCCGGTGTCGGGATTGATGTGGTTCCCGTGGAGACCGAGGCGGCATCGGAAGTGTTGGTCGAGAAGATCGACCTGCCCACGGACATTCGGAAAGGCCAGCCCTTTGAAGCTCGCATCGTGGTGGATCATCAGCTCTATGCGAAGGATGGCTCTTCAGCCGAACCGGTGACGGGGCGATTACGTGTGAAGCAGAAGGTCGCGGCACGAGAGTCCTTGCTGTTGGAGCAGACCATTGCCTTGGATCCGGGCAAGAACGTGTTCCCGCTACGTCACACGATCGAGGAACCGGGGGCCTACACCTATTCGGCCGAGTTCGTGCCCGATTCCGATGCGAGCGATTCCATCTCGCAGAACAATGCGGCATCCGGTTACACGTACGTGCGTGGTAAAGGCCGTGTGTTGTTGATTCATACGAAGGACCAAGCAGACAGCTACGCGAAGCTGATGGAGACGCTGCGCGATGCTGACATCGAAGTCACGCCGATGGCCAACGATCAGTTGTTTGGTTCCATCGCGGAGCTTCAGGCCTACGACGCGATCATCTTGGCGGGCGTGCCTCGTGTGTCAGGCGACAATGCTCAGACCATCGTGTCATTTACGGATGAACAGATTGAGATGTTGGTCCGCAATACCCAGCAACTTGGGGCAGGGCTGCTGATGATCGGTGGCCCCGAGTCGCTTGGGGCGGGCGGCTGGACGGGCACGGAGATCGAGAAGGCGATGCCCGTCGACTTTCAGATCAAGAACACCAAGGTGCGTGCGGTCGGCGCGCTCGCCTTGATCATGCACGCCAGCGAAATGGCGCAAGGCAATTACTGGCAAAAGGTCATCGCACGGAAAGCAATCGAGCAGATGGGGCCTGTGGACTATGCCGGCGTCTTGCACTGGACGATGCGGGGGGATGCTTGGATGTGGGGTGGCAAGAACGGCTTGTTACCGGTTGGCCCCAATCGCAAGGCGATGCTGGCCGCGCTCGGACGCATGACACCGGGCGACATGCCCCAGTTTGATCCCGCGATGAAGATGGCCGTGGCGGGTTTGACGCGAACGCCGGCTTCCGTCAAGCACTGCATCATCATCAGCGACGGGGATCCCAGTGCACCAGCGGGCAGTACGATCAGCGCCTTTAAAACGAACAATATCACCATCAGCACCGTCGCCGTGGAGTCTCACGGCCTGTCCGATAGCCAGCGTTTGCAGCGCATCGCATCCGCGACGGGAGGCAAGTACTACTCCGTCAAATCGGGACGGGCGCTGCCCGAGATCTTTCAGCGCGAAGCTCGACGCGTTTCGCGACCGCTGGTCTACGAACCGTCCGGGGGAACCGCCCCCGAAGTGATCTTCCCGCATCCGGTGGTCGATGGGATTGAACCTGTGTTGCCACCGGTCCGAGGGTTCGTGCTGACGCAAACGAAAGACAGCCCACTCGCCCAAGTCGTCCTGCAATCACCCATGCCCAAGTCGCCCGAGAACGCGACGATTCTGGCGACATGGAATTATGGTCTGGGTCGGAGCGCGGTGCTCACCACGGATTCCGGGGAACGATGGGCGGCCGAATGGCGGGAGTGGCCCGGTTACGAGAAGCTGCATTCGCAATTGGTGCGCTGGTTGATGCGACCGACCGGAGACACGGGACAGTTCACGTTGGCCACGAAGGTGCGCGATGGGCAAGTGGAAGTTGTGGTGGGGGCGCTCGACCAAGACGACGCGTTCTTGAATTTCTTGGAAGTCACCGGGTCCGTCTTGGATCCCGACTTGAATCCGTTGCCGCTGCGAATGCGGCAGTCCGCGCCGGGCCGTTACACCGGCACGTTTTCGGTCGAACAAGCAGGAACCTATTTCATCAACGTCTTGCCTGGTGACGGCAACGCACCGCTGTCGGCCGGCGTCACCATTCCGTATAGCGATGAGTTTCGATTTCGCGAGACCAACCTGGCTTTGCTCAAGCAGCTCGCCGCATTGCAGCCGCCGAGTGGAGAAGCCGGCGAGGTGACCGAACCCTTGGAATCCCGTTTGGGCGACGCGATTTTATCTCGCAACCCGTTTCGCGGCGGAGTCCCACCGGCACGCAGTATTCGCGACGCTTGGCCGTGGTTTGTTTTGGTCGGTTGTGTGCTCTTCTTTCTCGATGTTCTTGTCCGCCGGGTGGCAATCGGGTTTGGGTTTGCGCGGCGCTGGATCCAGAAGATGAAAGGGCAGCAGGTTGCACCGGAGCACGTGGCCCGACTGGATCAGTTGCGGGAACAAAAGGCCGCGGCCCGAAAGTCGCTCGACCAGCGCCGGGCCAACGTCCGCTTTGAGCCAGATCAGACGGAGCTTGTGAAGGGAGACTCCGTCGCGGGAAGCGACGGTGGGTCACCCTCGGCGATTCCTGAGCCGCCACCGAGCAAGACGGACGCTCCGGAGCCGAGTGTCAGTTACACGGAGCGTCTGCTGGAGGCGAAGCGGCGTGCGCGCGACAAGTGAGCGGGTGATGGCTCATGCTTGGGAAACGGAGAGCACCACGGCAAGCATCGCCACGATTCCAAGTAAGCAAAGACCCGCCACGCCGGCCGCTTTCCAATTGCCATGGGACACGGCCGGTGCTATTTCGAGTCGTTTGCCAAAGACTCGCTTGGCAATCGATTGCATCACCATCCCGTAGCCGATCCCGATGAAGATCCCGCTGGTCGGTGGGAGCAGCTCGCCGAACATCATGGTGACGGCGATGATGGCTGCGGTCGCGACCAAGCCACCGACGACCGTGATGGCAGCGGATTGTGAGTCCTGGCAACGCTGATGGTTGCGAGCCATCAAGAGGCTGCCGGCCAGTGGCGTCCCCAGAAAGGACGCGAGGTAGATGTGGCGGTCCGTGAAGAGTGGGGGGAGTTGGCTCGTCTTCGCTTGCACACCGGGGCTTGCGATCGAGGGAGCTTGGAATGGGTTCAGGTTGGTCGCGGTACGTGACATGGTGCTGGAATCGATTGGAGTGAGTCAGGGAGTGAATCGCGTTAGCAATCCATGGCGTTCCACTCCGGTCAGCGGACAGCGTTCGAAACAACAGCTGTCAGTTGACGACTTCAATCGGGCAACGCGCCGCGACGCCGTGGCCTCTATTCAAGCGGCGTCTTTTCCCCGTTTCGCGTGTTTCGCATGAAGGGGGGTTCTGTCGGTTTCCCTTTGGCGGAGGCAAATTCCCGCACCCAGATGTTTCGAAAACGAACGGGATTGCCGTGGTCCTGAATTGAGATCGGACCGCTTGTTGGGTGAGCGTTGTAGGCGGGCGGGCGGTTGAAGGGAGTGTCCCCTTTCAATTCAAAGTGATTCAAAATCAACACGCCGTTATGCACTGCTGTGATGTAGGCGGGTGATTCCAGGTTGCCTTCGTCATCAAAACGCGGTGCCGTCCAGAAGACGTCATAGACATTCCATTGGCCCGGTGGACGCATTGCGTTGACGGCGGGAGGCGTCTGTTTGTAGATCGCGCCAGCCTGTCCATCGTGATAGGTTTCGTTCTCGTAGGAATCCAGGATCTGAATCTCGTAGATTCCCATCAGGAAAAGGCCACTGTTCCCTCGGCCTTGACCCGTGCCTTTCGGGGGCGTGGGGGCGCTCCATTCGACATGCACTTGGCAGTCGCCAAACTCCTGCTTGCTGGTGATCTTACCCTTGCCTGCGATCAAGTCCTTGCTTTCGGTCGTCCAGTTTTCGCCGTTCTTCCAGTTCTCGATGTCGGCAGGACTTCCAAACAACACGGTCGCGTCGGACGGCGGGTCGGCGTTGGAAACACCGGGCGTGATGATGGGCGGAGCATCCCAAGTGATGCCATTGAGGTACTCATCCGCTGAAGCAGGTTTGATGGGCAGAACACAGCAAGCACTACCAACAAGACAAACCAGGGCAGCAAAACAGGGTCGAAGCATCGCGATGGGTTTTCAGATAGAGAGAGATCGTGGGTGAATTCAAACGGACATTCTAGTTCAACTCAGAACGTCGCTGAGCGCATTGCTGATCGCCTGCCGAACGCGCGCGGCACGATCGCGGAATGAAAGCATGCCGTTGATCGAAGTGAATTGCCAACGCCGTCCTGGCGCCCACACGAGGCGGCTTCGTGCTTACGAATTGGCAACTTCGAAGATGGCTTCGATTTCGACAGCGATGCCAGCGGGCAGCGCGTTGGTCCCCAACGCACTGCGAGCCGCGATCCCCGCGTCTTCCCCAAAGACATCCCGGAACAGTTCCGAGCAACCATTGATGACGGCGGGCTGTTCCTCAAAGGTGTCCGTGCATCGGACCAAGCCCAGGAGCTTGACGAGACGAATCACGTGATCCAAAGATCCGAGGTCGGCGCGAAGGGTGGCAAGCATCGCCAATCCCACTTGTCTCGCCGCGTCGTAACCGGCCTCCAAATCCAGGTCCAAGCCGAGGCGACCCGTGATCAAGGTGCCGTCACTCTTGAGGGGGCCATGCCCGGACAAATAGACCAAATTGCCGCAATGAACGATCGGCTTGTAAACGCCCACCGGCTTGGGGGCGGGTGGCAATTCCAAATCAAGTGATTGCAGTCTTTGTTCAGCACTCATCATGGTATCCATTGCGTCGTCGTTGGTGTGGCCCCATTGGAAGTTTCGCAGCGATGGTTGGGAAGTCCCGGTCGTGGCCGCGGGAGGGTGACATGGGTTCGGCCTCGCTTTCGTGCTGGCGATCAGCGGGATGTGTCAAAAAATCTTGAATTCCGGGTGCCAGATCGCATAAGATGCAGCCGCGGTTGCAACGAGCCAATCGCATCCTTTTCTCTCTTCCGTGCAATCATGGCTCCAACGCGTGACCAAACGCATCCGGGGGCGCCCAGGGACCTGAAACGGCGATTGATCGTCGTGCAGGACGCTCTGTCGCCGTGCCCGTACATCGACGGCCAGGCCGCCCGGATGCCGTTGCATTATTCCCTGGCTGAGATGGATGGTCTCGACGTGGATCGTCTGCTGGAAACGGGTTATCGGCGTAGCGGCGAGTTTGTGTACGTCACCCGTTGTCCACACTGCCAAGAGTGTCTCCCGACTCGGCTTCCCGTGGACCGTTTCAAGTACACACGCGGATTCAAACGGGTCTACAACCGGGCCCAACGCGAGTTGACTTGGACTTGGGCAGAGCCCGTCGTGAACAACGATCGGGTTGCGATGTACAACCGGCATCGCGCCGCACGCGATTTGAGCCACGGGGGCGGTCCTATCGTTGCGGATGATTATCGCGCTTTTCTGATCGATTCCTGTTTTCCGTCGCTTGAGTTGTCCGTCTATCGCGACGGGCAGTTGGTCGCGGTGTCGATCATGGATGTCGGCGCTCGCGCGGTCAGCGCGGTTTACACCCATTTCGATCCCGATGCGTCACGTTTCAGTTTGGGAACTCTGGCTGTCTTGTTGATGCAGCGGTGGGCTGCGGAACAGAAACGCGATTGGCTTTACCTCGGGTTGTTCGTCGAACAGAACCGACATCTCAACTACAAATCTCGATTCCGACCTCAACAAAGGCGAATTCATGAACGCTGGGTGGACATCGCCGCGGAATAGTCGCGGCTCCGTTGGTATTGCGTCTCTGAAGCGGCGACCTTTCGGTTGGACTGCGGTGGCGTTCTTGACGCTGATTTGGGTTTCGTCGATCAGCAGTGTGTCGGCGCAGTTCATTCAATCGCCCTTGATTGGGGGCCCTTTCGGAGTGGGGATTCCCAACAACGGCGGCGGCATCGGAGCCGGTGCGGCGGGTTTGAATGGGGCAGGGCAGGGCGGCGCGGCAATCCCCGGAGCTGGAGCGCAAGGAGCGGGCGCGATGGCTGATTTTGATTCGCTGATGACCTTGATCCAGAGTACGGTTGACCCCGAAACGTGGCAGGATCTTGGCGGGACTTCGACCATGGCACCGTATCCCGCTGGGATCGCCGTGGATGCGGGCGGCATGTTGACAAGCTTGGATTTCTCAGACGATCGCGGCCCGGCAAGTCACGCGGAGGACAGGCTGCGGGTCGACCTCGCCCGGCTGCTCGCAGACTCCGATCAAGCCGCCGGAGCAGAGGAGCCTGAAGGCACGGATTGGCGTCGCGCCGCAAAACTGCGTGTGGTCTCGTTACGGCAATTGGTCCGCGCGTTGGCGGGTGATTTCGAATCGCAACGCGAGGCATTTCTGTCGATGGCCGGGATCTCGCGCGTGACCCATTTGGCGATCACACCGGACGATGTGCGTTTGGCGGGACCCGTGGGAGGCTTGGTCGCCCACGAAGGTTGGGTGTTGGACTCTGCGACGGGCTTGCCTCCCATACGACCGTCGTCGTTAGCCGTGGGCATCGATGGGGCCCGGACGGGGCAGCCGTTTGGATGCACGATTGATCCAGATCCCGCTCGCCTGGCCGCGGCCGCTCAGGTAGGACAACGGATCAGCGATGGGCGGCAGGCTTTGGGTCGTGCGGACGAAGCCATCGCAGACGCTCTGGGTCCGCAGAACATCACAGTCTTCGGAACCTCGGGCGGACACGAAGCCGCTTGGGTCATGATTGAAGCTGATGTGCATATGAAGCGTCTGGCCTTGGGTTTGGAACCCATGCCGGAGGGCATCCACAGCTACATGGACCTGCTGCGGTCCCACGCATCCGGGGAGGCCAGCGCCGACCTTCTGCTGCGTCTGTGGTTCGCTTCCAAGGCACTGGACATGCAAGCCGACATCACCGACGAGGCTGCCTTGTTCCAGATCCAGGGTGATGGCTTGGAATTGAGTGCCGAGAACAGGCTCACGACCCAAGCGGGTGCTCGGGGTGCGGTTGTTGTGGACCCCCTCACCACGGAGTACATCCAGCACTTTAATGACCACTGGGTTGACATTCGCACGCGCTACCCGATTTACGGTTCGCTCCAGTCCATCTACCAGGGGGCCATGATCGGCGAGCTCTGGGGCCGGTATGGTCAGGGCAGCGATCATGAGGTGATTCGAGCTGCCCTGATGCACTTCGCCTCAGCGGTCAGTCCGGGGCTGGTGACCCCGGATCAGGTGCCATCGGTGGCGCTGGGCGCCCGCGTGCGCCGAGGTCGCAAGTGGCCTCATTTCTTCATCGCCAGTGGTGGCGTGAGGGTCACCGGTGAGAGGCTGGTTTCCAAGGATCCGCGGCCGTACGCCTTCGGTGCCCAGGCTTCGGTGATGGCCCGGCCCGCTCCGCAGACCCGCTGGTGGTGGGATTTGGCGGACTGAATCCTTAGCGGCGCGTTCGTTGACGGTCGGATTGCGCCCTCACGCAGCTTTCCCAGCGGTCTGGGTCGGGCGATGGCCTTGAAAAAACGGGGCTCGCCAGCGACACTCACGGCGGCTTTCAACATCAGATGGGAACCACCGCGTGCGAGTGGCACGATCGGATCGCGTTCCACGTCGCAAACCCATCCTTTCGCAGGAAACCTCCATGGCACGCTATACCGGTCCCAAAGCGCGTGTGAATCGCCGTCTTGGCACGCTGATCTACGAAACCGCAGGCGCCTCGCGGGCTCTTGACCGCCGCAGCACCCCTCCGGGGATGCACACGCGCGGACGCCGACCCAGTAACTACGGGGCCGCGTTGCAAGAGAAACAGAAGATCAAGCATTACTTTGGCTTGGGCGAGCGTCAATTGCGACGCTACTTCGACAAGGTTTCGCGAAAGACGGGCAACACCGGTGAGCTGTTGCTCTTGATGTGTGAGCGTCGTCTGGACAACGTCGTGCGGCGGGCCGGTTTTACCAAGACGCGTCCTCAAGCACGGCAGGGCATCACGCATGGCCACTTCCGCGTCAATGGCGTTAAGGTCACTAAGCCGGGTTACCTGCTTCGAGCGGGTGACATCATTGAGGTTCGTGGTCGCGAAAACCTCAAGAATCTTTACCGTGGTGTGATTGCCAATGCACCCGTCGACGGTTTGGATTGGATTGCGTTTGATAGCGAAAGCTTGAAAGCCACGGTCTTGAGCTTGCCGGGTGCGGTCGACATCAGCTTGCCGGTTGACGCGAACAGCGTGGTCGAATTCTTGTCCCGCTGATCGAGCGTGACCCTTTGTCTCCTTTATTCTTCAGTCGCGGCCACCGAGCCGCATGAGAAGTCATGCATAGTCCCTTGGTTGTCTTAGGTGGAGGCCCTGGTGGCTATGCCGCCGCGTTTCTTGCTGCTGATGAAGGCTTGGATGTCACCGTCATCGAGGCAGAGCCGCGCTTAGGTGGAACTTGCCTGTTGCGTGGTTGCATCCCCAGCAAGGCGTTGTTGCACGTGGCCAAGGTCATCAGCGAAGTGAATGAGCTCAAGCAGGAGTGGGGCGTCGAGTTTTCGGGCCAACCGAAAATTGATCTCGACAAGGTTCGGGAACGCAAGAACAAGGTAATCAGTACCCTGACCGGCGGTCTGGGGAATCTGGCCAAGCGTCGGAATGTGACCGTGATTCGTGCTCGAGGTACATTCACGAGTTCCACGGAGATCGCTTTGGAAGGTGACCATGAGTCGATCCCCGAAGGCGGTCGTGTCAGCTTCGACCATTGCATCCTGGCGACGGGAAGTGTCCCGTTTGTCCCGGCGAGTTTCCAGATCGGCAGCGACCGCGTGATGGACAGCACTGGCGCGCTCGAACTTAAGGACATCCCCGAGCGGCTGTTGGTCGTTGGAGGAGGTTACATCGGTTTGGAGATGGGCTCGGTCTACGCGCATCTCGGTTCGAAGGTCTCCGTAGTCGAGCTGGCAGATGGACTTTTGCCGGGGGCAGATCGTGACCTTGCGAGACCGCTGTCGAAGCGAATCGACAAGATCTGCGGAGGACGGGTTTACACCAATACCAAGGTCGGCTCGATCGCCGAAGTTGGTGATGAGATTGAGGTGACCTTTGAAGGACCCGGTAAGTTCGGGCATGAGCGTTTCGATCGTGTCCTGATCAGCACGGGGCGAAAACCAGTGACGAAGGGCTTGGGACTGGAGAACACGCAGGTCGAAGTCAATGAACGCGGGTTTGTCGTGTGCGATGAGCAGCAGCGAACAGCGGATCCAAAAATCTTCGCCATCGGAGACGTCGCGGGTGATCCGATGCTTGCCCACAAAGCGACTCATGAAGGACGCGTTGCCGCCGAGGTGATTGCGGGCAAGCCAGCCGCGTTTGACAAGGTGGCCATCCCCGCGGTTGTTTTCACCGACCCGGAGGTGGCTTGGGCCGGTTTGACGGAAGAGGAAGCCAAGCAGGAAGGCCGCAAGGTGGATGTGGAAGTCTATCCCTGGGCAGCGAGTGGGCGAGCTCAGGCCCTCGGGATCACGGACGGCCTGACCAAGTGGTTGGTGGATCCCGAGACGCACCGGGTGCTCGGTTGTGGGATTGTCGGGTCAGGGGCGGGCGAGTTGATTGCCGAAGCTGTGTTGGCCATTGAAATGGGCTGCGAAGTGACGGATGTCACGGAGAGTGTTCACCCGCACCCGACGTTGAGCGAAACGCTGATGAATGCAGGTGAGGTTCATTTCGGCACCGCCACCGAAATCTACAAGCCCAAGAAGAAGCCCGCGGTGGTCGCGAGCTGAGCTTGTCGATGCGTTGCCTCAAAAATCGATCCTCCAAAGACTGGCAGCAACTTTCGCAAGCTGCTTTTGTCTGGCTTCAATCTTTTCTGTATCCCACGCGTCGAACTGCTCAGCGACATGCCGGGTCAGTTTGAAACAGCTTTGGGCATAGATGTTTCGCTTCTGCTCATAGTTGGTGTTGCCGAGGTCGCGATTGCGACTCTTCTCTAGCGGAGTCATGTTCGCAAGTCTGTAGACGAAACGACCCTGCTTCGCCTCGTCGATATGAGACCAGTCCTCTGAAGCCTTTTCAGGCAGAATGTGTTCCAAATCATAGGTTGCACTCTCAAATTCGAAATCATTTCCGTAACGATGTTGCTCGATCTCGAATAGCAAGTAGCGAACGACCTTCCGATTGCGGCTGTTTGTGGTGCGCAGCTCTTTGTCCGCAAAGGCGGCTCGGAACGTACTGTCGTCAGGGTAGACCGCATGAAGACCTCGCAGGATTTCCCTGGCATGACCGAGCGTTCCCTGGCTCACCTTCCACGCCACATCGTTGTAGACCCGTTCCTGTTCGTTCGTTTGCATACTGCAAATGACGTTGTAACGAAATGAGATGACGGCAATCGCCCGAAGGATCCGCGTGAACGAAGCACGCTCCGTCTCGTAGAGCCGTGCATGGCAGGCCAACAACATCGAAAGGGGTTGGCGGACATTGAACATGAGGAGCTGCTTGAGTCGCTTTTGTTCTTCCGTGTCCCAACATGGGTCTTGGGGGTCACGCAAGGCCGCATAGACGGCCGCAGAATGCTCGAGATTCCGAATCAGCTCGAATGCCGCTTCACGTGTTTGTATTTCCCGTCGGATTGTCTTGAAGAGGTCCGATTTTCGAACCAGTTTGTTCCGACTGTTCCAATACACCCGCAGAAACTCGGGGAAGCTCTCCCTGCTCAACAAGCCAACAATTTGTTCCCACCTTTCTTCCAAGGCCTTGAGTTCAACACCATGGGTTTCCTCAGAACTGACGAGCGAAAATAGATAGTTCTTCAGGAGGTCCGTCGCCGAGAGTCGAACACCACGAGAATTGAGCGTTTCAAACACCTTGAACGCGTTCAGTTCGTCGGTGACTGTGATGACGGTGAAGAACAGTTTGTCAACCAACTGATCGAGGAAAGATGCCATGTCTTGGCCGCTGGCCTCTTTGAGGCCAACTCGCGACTTGAGTCTTTACTGAAACCATGAGAACGCTTTGCGAAGCTGATGTTCCGATGCGTTGAGGCCGCGTTGCGGTACCTTCTCCAAGGGAACGAGATAGTTTTGGTAGAGGCGATCATTGTGTCGGTTGAGACTCAACTTCGACTGTGGGACCAAGCTGACGGGGTCCAAGTAGCCTATGTAGCTGTTGCGGAGCTGCTCGGCTCGCTTGACATTCCTGTCAGCATCCAAATCCATTGCCACCAAGTCTCTGAGATGTGCCAATGCCGCTAGGACAAGGATGCTGATGGTCGTCATGCGTTGCTGACCATCGATGATTCCAAACCGTTTGTTGTCCGTAGATTGCAAGACCAGGTAACCCATGTAATGCGAGGGCTCGGCGTCTGCCTCAAAGACACCGACGATATCCTGCCACAGGTCATCCCATTCATCCTCGGTCCACGAATAGTCCCGTTGGAAAGCAGGTACCGAATACGTGAGCCCGTTGCCCAAAAGCTGGCGAAAAGTTGAGTTGGTCGTATCGAAGTTGAGGATCGCCATTGTCGTTGGTGTTTGTGTCTCAAACGGGTTTTCAGGTGCCCTCGACTTGATACGGGCTCTTTCCTGCGAGTGGACCCAGGTCGATGGGTTTGCCGTTGGGGTCCCACAGGAAGGTGCGATAGTACAACGCCATGATCAGCAAGTCACGGTTTAGATCGTGTCGAAAACCGAAGCGTTCGATCAGTGGGATGGCGAGGTGTCGCGCGATTTCATGTCGTCGACTTTGGGTGAGATAGTGTCGGCGTTCCGCATAGGTCGCGAGTGTGCGGGCCATGCTTCGGGAGACGCGGTAGTCCGGCGGGATATACGTCGACAAAGGTGCCACCCTGGAATCGTCGATCTTTGCCGTGGGGAGACGCCAAGATCGTTCGTCGATGATCACCATCGTGCCGGCCGCCAAGTCGCCAAGCCGTTGCATGCGCCGCGTGCCGATCATGCATAGGAGCCCGCACATTCCGGTTGGGATCATGAACATGGGCGGGATGTTCTCATCAACCGAACTCAGAGCGGCCATCGGCGCCAGGTCCGCGATGCGTAGCAAGTTTCGGATGACCGCTCGCCTCCCGGTGATGGGGCAGCCGTCCACGTCAATCACGCGAATCCCACAGACCCATTTGCCGACGGTTCGTCCATTGAAGAACGTTTCCAAGCCGGCGCCGTAGAACCAGCTGATGAGGAAGTAGCTGATCATCCCGGCGGCAACCGCAAACGGGCCCAGCGTTCCCCACTGCACCAAACCGATGACAAACACGAGAACGATGACCAAGGCGACAATGATCATCCAGCGGGTGAACAGGTCGATCAGAAAGGCCGGAAGTCGCCGGACGGGGCCCGCGAGCTGGTAATCGAATGCGATGTTTTCGGGTGTGATGACACCGATCCGGGTGTCCAGTGCCGATTGATCATCGCGTTGACTGAGAATTTCGTCTTCGAACACGTTTTTCCGCTGCTTGGGGTGCCGGAGTCATTCAACCGACGAGAAGAGTCCATCCACCAACCCATGCACCTGTTCCCGAAAGGAAGTCAGCGTCGAATCGGAGAGCAGTTCCGAACGATCGCTTTGCATGATCGCGGCCGCCAGCGGCTTGTGCCGCCGCCAATCGGCCAGGTCAAACCCTCGGATGTCCACATACGTGTCCGACAGATCGTTCGCGACTTTCGGGACCAAGAACACGCCTTCGTCGCCGCGGACGACGTGGTAATGCATGGCGCCGTACATGAGGGCGGCGCCCAAAATCATGCCGAAGAGGAACTTTCCCATCGTGCTGCTTCCTGGTCGAAAGAGGCCGGCCCGGGCTTCATCCAGGCAGGGGCCAATGAACTTCGTTGGATTCCAGATCCTCTATGTTCGCGATGTCGACGAACAGGACAAGGGATCCCAAGATAGCTATTCGCCAACGTGCTTGCGGTATTGGGCTCTCGATTGGGCGTAATCAGCCACTTCGGGGAACGCTTCGCTCTCTGGATTCTCGGATTCCAAAAGACGCTCCAGGAAGACACGGCACCAGCCGCAGCCGGTTCCGGCTCCATAACACTCTGAAAGTTGGCTCGCCCGACTCGGCTTCTGGGTTCGAATGTACTGGGTCACTTTGCGTCGTGACACATGAAAACACAGGCACAGATTATCGTCATCTTGCATGCAGTCCTCCTCGCTGAAGCGTCGGGTCAGGACGGACCCATGCCAGACGTGTGAACACGGTTCGCAGAAACGACCGCTTTGGGCTGGGACACCTATCTGGCGAGTTTTGGTCGTCAGAACTTCCAACGATACTCCATCCGCGTCCCATACACATTGGGCAGGTCACCGCGCCACCCATGCATGACGTCAAAACGCAGGAGTCGGCTGTGGGAAATCGGGAACTGGTAGCGAGTTCCGACCGCGTACTGGTCGCCCTGAACGTTTGGATTCAAGGAGCCGTGTTCGGACTGATAGGCGAACTCCAAGAGCCATTGCCGATCGAAATCGTCTCCGATCAAATCGATGCCGATAGCGCCGCCCGCTGTGTCCGCGCCTGAGGTGTCAAGCGTTGCCAATCCGTTGAGCCCGTCGGTATCAAAGTTCAACCCCGTGTTCCGCAGAATCCCGCCGCTCCCGCCGGCTCGGGCGACGGACTGAGGTCGTCCCCATCCATAGAAGAAATTGAAGTAGGGAACGACGGTCAGAGGCTTGGCGGTGATCAAACTGTTTTCGATCAACAGCAAGCCCCCGTCGGCGGTCCGCTGATCCTTGGGGCCGTCCTGGCCGGTGTTCACGATGAGGCGAATGGAGTTGCTAAGGCGATGCCGATAGCGACGGGTGTAGCTGATCGTCATGTTGTGATAGCTGCGTCGCGATTCCTTGCGGTCACGTAGGAACGCGTAGCCGGTCTCGATATACCCATCGTAGGCTTCGATGAACCAGGCCGTACCAAACAGTTGTGCGGCATGATCGTCGGCGCCGAACGCGTTGCTGTTGATTCGGTCGATGGCGGCAAAAAAAGTCGCATCGAAATTGGCCCAGTTCAACAGGCGACTGTGTCGCGCCGGTAAAGCGAAGGCGGCGCCCGTGACGGCGTCTTCCATCCAAACGCCGTTTTGAAATAAGAGCGGCACCAAGCCAATGGTGACGGGAAGTTCCATCGGCGAAGAACGATCATGGAAACCACCCCACATCGCGCCGAGATCGCCTTCGAAGAAGGCGGTCACAAAATTGGGGTCGAAAACCGGCTCAAACTCGACACTGCCGTCGATCAACTCAGCGCGGCTGAACTGTCCCCCACGGTCGAGCGGCCCCATGAAGGCATGAAGTCGTTCGCTGTCCGTGATGCGCAGATCCAAGTCCAAATTCAATCGCGAGGCCAGATTGTCGGTTCGACCGGCTGCGTTTCTGCCCGCGATGACTCCTGTTCGGTGGTCCCCATAGACGTAGAACTGGGGCCGGACCATATTCCGTTCCCCGAACCAATTCCTTCCCCGAGGTGTGATGCCATCCCCATAGAAGACACGTCCCCACTCGATCCAGGGGCTTTGAGTGGGAACCGGGTTCTTGGCGTCGTACACCTGCTGTTCACGTAGAGAATCGAAGATGTCGGATTCGGGGGGCAGTGGCGTCGGCGAGAAATCCGACCACGCATGGCTGAACGGACTCTGATAGTCGAAATGATTGGGTGCGGAATCGAAGTCGTGGCGGTGGAAGTCAGAGGGGCTGGCTTCGGGGATCGTGTCTAAATCAGGGATCTTTGTGCGCTGTGCGAGCTCGAGTGGTTCTTGCATCGCCGTGTCGATGAGACGGTTCGGCTCCGTCGACGAATCCACGGGGGGCAAACGTCGTGGAGCGGTGTCCTGAGCGCGCGAAATCCCCGAGACGACCAGCAACGCAACGAGTACCCGCACGGCCGCCATCGTGCCGCGAGGACAAACACACAACGCAGTTGCGCCGCGCGCGAGTCGTTTTGGTTCGATCCAGCAGCTTGCCGCCTGCATTCGACTCACCGCACCTCGAATGTGTAGCTGGCGTTACAGACGTCGATCATGTTTTCATTCATGCGACGAATCATGTCCGACGTGCTGTTGATCAAACGCATGAAATACATCGGCTCGGTACGGCTTCGCATGCGTACGCTGAGTCGATAGGTACCACGGTACGAGAGAGCGGTGGCGGGGATCTTGTATCGTGCCATCCGGTGATCCAGGGGAGGAATGCTATGCGCTTCCATGCGGATCAAGGGGGGATGGTTCAAGACGCTGACCGGCACGGCACCGGGGCGCAGAAACGGCAACTGATCCAAGCTGTAGTTCAGCGGGACCGCGGCCTCGCGGTCGGTTCCCCGAACGTTGTTGATCAAGAACTTCGTTTGCAAATTGAACAGTTGGTGGTCCGCAGGAATACGACCACGGGCCACTTCGACGCTATGCATGTCCGCGAGATCCGCGTTTTGGTCCAGGTAACCGGTTTCCCAAACCCGTCTTCCGTGAGGGTCGATCAGGACGGCGTTGAGCCAAAGCTGGGGTTGGGCACCCAGCGAGCCCGTTGGCAAGTTGTGACCATCGCTGATGTTGTCGACGCGAAACGAAACTTCCAACGGATGCAAGCGACGCGGTGCTTGAGCGAACACCGGACGCCCCACTTGCAGTGCCGCTTCCATGGTGATGGCGCTAAAACCACGTTTCTGGTGCACCTTCGCAAGATTGGCGTCAATCACTTTCCGGCCATCCATGCGGTCGTCCACCGTGTCCCATGGCTTTGGAAAGTGGCTGCCGTCCGCGACCGTTCGCTCGAAGTCCTTGGTTCCCCAGCCCGCGCGGTAATCGAAGGCGAGCCATTCACGCGGGGAGTACTTCTTGGCGTCGGGGTTGTGGGGAAAAATGCCAGGGTGGGCGATGGAGAAACCCGGGCCCCAGAAGGTGTGGTTGGCATGCTTTCGAGGCTGCCCGTAGGGTTTCCCTGAGAGCTCCGCAACGTGATCAAATTCGTAGCCGCAGGCCTTTCCGGGCACCGCGCCCATGTGGCAGTCTTGGCAACTGACACCCCGTTTGGCGGCGGGACCGGCGCGATACTGAGCATGGACGACTTCCAACCAGATCCCGGGATGCACGGCGACCTGATGGCACGAGACACAGATGTCCGTCTTGGTTAAGGGTTCGAAGAAATAGGATCCGTTGTGGATGGCTTGGCCGGGACCTTTCTGAGACGACGACGTCTTTAGCTTCAGCTTATTGGCTTTTGCCAGCGCCGCCTGCAGGCCCGCGCCGTTGCCACCACTGCCGACGGGTGCATGAATATTGCCGGGTTCGATTCGGCGGTCCCCATGGCTGCGACCGTAGTGTTCCCGGATGCGATGGCAACTGATACACGTGATGCCTTCCCGCACAACGGGTGGCGCATCCAAGATGCTGGTGTGTCGTGGGATCTTGAGTTGTGTGGCGATCGGTGAATGGCAGCGGTTGCAGAAGGAACCCACAGTCCCTTTGGTCAGATCGACCATCGCTTGTTCGAATCGCTGGAACATAGGCGAAACGGTTGCGTACGCGTGACTGCTGACACGCCATTCGTCGTAGTGTTTGGGGTGACACTGACGGCATGACTCGGCGCTGGGATAGCATTCCTCTGTCCAGAGACCCTCATGGGGGTCTTTCTTGGCAGTGCCGGCACCGTTCTTGTGATCGGGATTCGTTTCCGCGCCTCGGATCGGCGTCTTGGGCCCAAGGTCCGCGAGCGGGTCGGAGACGTCAGCAGGGTTGTTGCCGGGCTCCAACAGAAGTTCGTTCGCGCACGACGAATCCAACGTGGCACAAGCGATCGCGAATGCCGAGAGCAGCATTCCCGTGTGCTGACGCCAGTTCCTCGCGCGTTGCCCGAACCGTGCACATCCATGTACATCGAGCGACATCGTGGGCGGTTCCCTCCGTCCGGTGATGATCGATGGGGAGACGTCCTTGCTCCCGATTCAACAAACCTTCCTCTTCAGCATCGGGCAACTCCGGAGGCAGATCCGTGGCGACTGAAGCAGAAACCCGCTGAG